>JBBQWX010000145.1:0-10871 GCA_038210185.1 Actinomycetales bacterium | reverse complement strand
ATCTCCTACATCCACGCGGTGGGCCGAGGCACCGACGTGCGGTTGCTCTTCCGGCGCGAGGTCCGGCTGCTGATCTTCGCTCTGGCGGCGATCAGCGGCCTACCTCTATGGGGGCTGGCGGTCGTCGCCGTCGCAGCCAACCTCGACACGGCGCGCGGCGTGGTGCTGCTCCTGCGCGCGATGCACACCTGATACCGCCGAGCCGACCTCAAGGGCCGGCTTAAAGGTGCGTCTATCCGCCGCCTGTCCGCGGCCTGCGTGAATCTGGGCGGGTGAATACTGCAGCATGGCCGACCCACCTCGTCGTGTGAACTTCTTCAACGGGATGATCCTGACCGCCGCAGACCTGGCGGCCGAGCAGGAGTACCACCAAGGGATGCGGTATCACCACAATCGTCTCCACGGCTACGGCACAGTTTCCGGGCTGTAAGTTAGGGTGGCGAAGGGCCAAGTTCTGGTCAGCCCCGGGCTGGCCATTGACGTCTGCGGGCGGGAGATCGTCGTCGCGCAGCCGTTGTCCCTGCGTCTGGAACCGCGCCGGAACACTCACGCCTGGGTCGGGGACCTCACCATCGAGTGGCACGAGACCGCCGACAGCCCGGTGCCTAGCCGCAATGGCGCCACCGACTTCGCTCGTTGGGTCGAGGAACCCGAGCTGTCGCTCATCGACAGCCTGAAGGGACCGTCAGAGGCGCTGGTGCTCGCGCGCCTGACACGCACGAGCCGCGGCACGGTGGAAGTCGACAGCTCCGTGCGTCGACCTTTGGGGCTCACGTAGCCGGACATAGCCGGGAGGGCACCCGGCCCACCGCAAGTGCTGGCTTCACGCACGTCACTTCGCCGCGACTCCCGCTGCACCGCTCCGGCCCGGACCTGGCAACCCGCCCTGACAGACTGGCGGGCATGGAGGTCTATCGCACCCCGGATGCCGCCTTCGAGCAGTTGCCCGACTTTCCTTGGGAACCCGCCTACGCGGAGGTCGCTGACCCAGATGGTGGCACCTTGCGCGTGGCTTACGTCGAGGTCGGACCCGCCGACGGACCGGTGGCGCTGCTGCTGCACGGGGAGCCTTCGTGGTCATTCGTCTACCGGCACGTGGTTCAGGTGCTCACCGACAACGGGATCCGCTGCGTGGTGCCCGACCTGGTCGGCTTCGGCCGCTCCGACAAGCCGGTCCATCAGGTCGACTACACCTACGCCCGGTTGGTCGAGTGGACCCGCGAGCTGATCTTCGACCACCTCGACCTGCACGAGGCCACTCTCGTCGGCCAGGACTGGGGCGGACTGATCGGGCTGCGTCTGGTCGCCGAGCACCCGGATCGCTTCACCGGTGTGGTCGCGGCCAACACCGGGCTGCCGACCGGTGACGTCGACATGCCCGAGTTCTGGTGGCAGTTCCGCCGCGCGGTCGAAACGGCGGAGGTGCTCGACATCGGACGCCTGGTCGCCGCTGGCTGCGTTCACCCGATGCCCGACGAGGTCCGTGCGGCCTACGACGCCCCCTTTCCCGAGGAGCGCGCCAAGGCGGGGGCGCGAGCCATGCCCGCTCTAGTACCCACTCGCCCTGATGACCCTGCGAGCGAGGCCAACCGCGCGGCCTGGGAGGTGTTGTCGGCCAGCGAGCTGCCGTTCCTGATCGCGTTCAGCGACAGCGACCCGATCACCGGCGCCATGGCGCCAATCCTGCGCAACCTCCTCCCCGGCACGCGCGGTCTCCGACACCCGACAATCCGAAACGCAGGCCACTTCTTGCAGGAGGATGCAGGCGGCGAACTTGGCGCAGCGATCGCGGACTTCATGCAGCGCTGACCGGCCCGCACAGCAACCGCGACCGGCCACCGGCCAACTCAGACGTCGCCACCCAGTTGAGCTGGGTCATAGCGCCGCGTGATCGCGTCACCTGCGCCTCGCCCGGATCGCGGCTACGTTCCGGTTACTTATTCGATGTAGCCAGTGGTGGGATCGAGTTGGCTTAGGAAGTTGCGAATGGCGTCCTCGAGCCCAGCGTCCGTCATGGCGCACCCGCCGTGTCCACCGCTTGAGAAGCTGTACCCCTTGTTCGGACCTGAAGTCCACCGAAAGTCGTAGACGCCCGGCTCGCCGGCCCGCTCGCTGACATTGAACTGCTCACCGTCGACCACCATCTCCTTCACGCGGTGAGGCTATCCACCTGCGGCAATCTGTGCGTGCAAGGGCCCCGTGCGACGACTCCTCGACAGGCCGCGAAAGATCGTTGCAGGTTCGCTGGATCGAGGCACCGACCGCGGTTCCAACGAGTCCGAGCCGGAACGCAACGACGCCATGGGCCGGCTCAGAATCCGCTCACCCGTCGCGTGCGATGCGCCCTACTGCAAGGGCCGCAATCGTTGAACGCGCGGCATCGCCACTGCGACAGGCGAGGGAAGGGCGTCCATGCGCTACGAGTTCATTGTCCAAGGGGTAGTACCAGACGACGTGCTGTTGGAGCTGCCCGAACTTGCGGCGGCCCCTTACCCAACGGGCGGCACAGCGCTGTTCGGACCAGTTCGTGACGGTGCCGACGTGATGACCATCCTCGCGCGCCTCACGTCGCTCGGGCTGCACATCGTGGAGGTGCGCGCACTGCCTGACTGACCACATGCCAACTGGTCGCGGGCCGCCAACCCCGGTGCGCCCTGGGAGGGCTCCGCACGACGACCGACGGACAGGTTGCGCCTGGGTCACTCCCTCATCTGTACGTCGCCTTCAGTCGGAGGTATCGCGGTCTTGAGCAGCGGGGCGGCAACGAGATGCCCCACCTGAACCCGTAACCAATCGCGGGGAGTTGCGGACGGTTCTGCGGGCGGTCACTGGCGGTGCCGTAGAGACGCACCGATCAGGCCTTTATGCCAATTGGACGATCGGCCTTCGGAACCGCGAAGGCGAGCCGGATGTTGCCAGGCCGTCAGGGGGCGATCGTCGTTTCGTCCACCAGGTTCAGGATGACCGCTGAGGGGGCTCCGTTCAGCAGACCAGTAGCCAGCTGACGGCTCCAGACCTGCTCCTTCAGGGCGCGATGGAACGTCGCGGCCGCGTCAGCGTTGTCGAAGACCAAGTCGATGGTCACCTCCGAGTCGGCGTCGACCCTGCGGCCGACTCGGAAGGAGTGGACGTCGTGGTTCACCCTGAAATCGTTGAAGCCGTCGAAGACACGCTTCCACGCGTCGAAGTCGCGGACCGGGTGCTCAATGTGCAGGATCGCTTTCATAGCCACCATGGTCGACGCACGGCGCCGGACCATCCATCCCCGATATCGGGGATCTTTGCCGATGCCGCCGGCCCTACCCTGACGGGGTGGACCTTGCCGAGCGGCTGACCGCCCTGAAGGGCGAAGGGCTGACGGACCGAACCCTTCGCACCGCGCAGCTCGACCTGATCGCCACCCGGCTGGGCTTCGACGCCCACGTGTTCGCCATGACCGACCCCGCCACCGGCATCGTCACCTCACCCCACGCAACCGTTCCGATGGTCGCCCAAAGTGACCTGCCCGGTCTGATCCGTCGCCGGTACGCTGCCGCCAGCGTTGCGGAGTGGGCCACGGTCCTGACCGAGCTCGGTGTCACCGATGCGATGTCCGTGAAGCTCGACGACCGGTGGGGAACGTGGGGGTTCCTGGAGCTGTGGCGCTGTTCCGGAGAGTTCTCGCACGACGAGCGCCACCGGCTCGCCGCATTGGGCCCAGTCCTGACACCGTCGCTTCGGATGTCCGTGGCGCGCACGTTCACGGTCCCCGACCCGCGGCCCCCGCGGCTGGAGTCGGGGGTGGTTCTGGTCGACGACGACCTTCAGGTCCGCTCAGTGACGTCCGGCGCCGCAGAGGCCCTGATGCGGCTGCTCCCGCCCACAGAACCGGGCCCGCCGGTGCCCGCAGCCGTGTACAACGTGGTCGCGGCCCCCCTCGCCCACGAGCGCGGCATCTGGCCGGGTGAGCCCTGGGCCCGCTTACACCTCGGATCGAACCGATGGTCCACCGTTCGGGCGGAACGGCTCGAGGACCGCGTTGCAGTGTCCATCAGCCCCTCGACTACTGCCGAGCGGGCCGATCTGTTCGCTCGCGCCAACCGGCTCAGCCCAAGAGAGACCGAGGTGCTCCACCTGGCGCTGCACGGGATGGACACCCGAGCCATCGCCGACCAGCTCGTCATCGCCGACCAGCTCGTCATCGCCCACTCGACAACCGAGGACCATCTCAAGGCCCTCCTGGCAAAGACCGGTTCCGTGTCCCGCCCCGAGCTACTCGCCCGCGCGCTGGGCGGCTGATCAAGCGGCGTTGTTACGCAAGTCGTCGTACTTCGCCGGCCGAGAGGATCGGGGCATTGGTCACCTGCGCGCGACGCATGCTTTGGTGCGTGTGGTCACATCTGGTGTGGTGACCCAGGCTGCGTCGGGGTCGCAGTCGCGCGTTTCGAGGGCCGGCAGATGGCGGTGGACGCTTCAGCCGACGAACGCAGTCATCCGTATGGATACCAATACGCCGGGGAGCTTCACGCCCAGCCTCGCCACGTACCGCGCGGGTGGCCGGGAGGGGAACCAGCGCGCGTACTCCTCGTTCAGTCCGGCGAAGTCTGATGAGTGAGTCAGCAGAACTCCTACTTCGACGACGTCATTGAGGGTGGCCCCGCCCGCCTCGAGGATCGCTCGGCAGTTCTGGAGTGCCTGCTTGCTTTGAACCTGGATGGTGTCTCCGGCGAGCAAGCCGGAGGGGGGGTCGATTCCCACGATGCCGGACACGAAGACGCTTTGCCCCGCTCGGATGCCTTGGCTGTACATCGGCGAGGCCGGTGCGTTGGGTGTTGTGATGATCTGTCGCGCCATGACCGTTCTGTCCTTTGCTCGTTTGGACCCCTTTGGCTGGCAGCGTCCCAGAGCCAGATCGACGCACGCCAGTGCTGCCCCTGAGCAAGACGCCGCGCCGACTCGCCGCCTCGGCCCCCAGACGCTTCCGCAACAGTAGGGACACGACGACAGGAGAGGCGGGGGCCAGTCCAGGATCAAGTGCAGGGTGCGCACTCCTCTGCCTGGGCCGGCCCCGAGGAACGACCTCGGCCTCGGTGTCGGTTGCACGGGCCGCGACCGACACCGAGGCCGTTGCGTTGGGGTCTCAACGGCCGGTTGGCCTACGCGATCGCGGGAGCGCCGCCGGCGGCGAGTGACTTGACGTCTTGGGTTGTCAGCGGCTGCCCGCCGATACCCCAGTCTCCGCTCGCGACCTCTTCGACCACGACCCAGGTGACCGAGCGCATGTTCTCTCCTTCGATCGACACCATCGCGTCGGTGAGGCGTCGTACCACCTCTTGCTTCTGCTCGGGCGTGAAGACGTTCTCGATGAGCTTGACGTTGATGAATGGCATGGTGGCTCAGCTTTCGTGTGGTGGTTATTGGTGGGGCCTGGCGGCAACGGGCGAGCCGTTGGTTCATCCGGTCGGGCCCCTGAGTGCTGTTCGTACGCAGGTGACGCTAGGGCTCTGGCAGTATTAAGGAAACACGTAGATGCGGAGGTTCATAAGTGCAACTAATAGCCCATGCCCGGCGTCTGCAGGTCCTGCTCGAAGTGGCCGAGGGCGGTACCTTCTCCGCTGCGGCCGCCGCTTTGTCGGTGACGCAGTCGGCGGTGAGCCAGCACGTCGCCGCGTTGGAGCGGGAGACCGGCACCGCTCTGGTTGAACGAGGCAGCCGGCCGGTGGTGTTGACCGAGGCCGGCCAGGCTCTGACCAGGCACGCGCGCGCGGTCGTCGCTCGCCTGGAGAGCGCCGAGCAGGAAGTTCTGGAGATCACCGGACGCCGCAACGGCCGGTTGCGGGTGGGGAGCTTCCCGACGGCGCTGGCCACGTTCGTTCCGCCCGCTCTGGCGGCCTTCCAGAAGCGGTACCCCGAGGTCGTCCTGACCGTGGTCGACGACCATCTCCAGCGGCTGCTCCCACGCCTCGACGATGCGGAGCTCGACCTGGCGATCGTGTTCGACAACAGCGCGGCACCCACGGACACCGGCACCCGTCTGGACCGGGTGCACCTGTTTGACGACCCGTATCGCGTGGGCCTGCCCGCCGGCCACCGCCTGGCGCAAACCGGGGGCCCAGTTTCCCTACGCGAACTGAAGAAGGAGGCCTGGATCGGTGGCGGGCCCAGCAGTGCCTGGTTCCGGATCGTGCGCCAGGCGTGTGCGGAAGCCGGCTTCGAACCCCGCGTGACCCTGCGCACCGACGACTACGTCGCGGGGCAGTCATTCGTCGCCGCAGGAATGGGGGTCACGGTGATGCCTGGCCTAGCCCTGGAACACCCCGTCTCCGGGGTCGAGGTGCGACAGCTGCGCACGCCCATCCCCGCCCGCCGCATCTGGGTCGCTCGCCTGCCGGACACCTACCCGACCCCTGCGACCCAGGGCATGAGCGACCTTCTGACCCGGGCGACCCGGTCGCGACGTGGCCTGACTGGTTGAGAGGCCGCGCCTTAAGCCTTCCCGCTTCCGGCGGATCCGCGCAGTTTCCCGGGACGACCTAGGATGACGCGCGAGGTTCGGGCAGCCGCCCCACCCGAAGGAGCAGCTTGTGAGATTGGGTGTCCATCTGCCGCTGGCTGACCTTGGTGACGGCATGCCCACGGCAAAGGACCTTGGAAACTACGTCACCGCCGCTGGTGACCTGGGCTTCGCCACCGTGGCCGCCAACGACCACCTGATCTGGCGGCACCCTTGGCTGGACGGTCCCACAACGCTGGCGAGCGTGATCGGCGCTGCCGGTGACATGGCCCTGGCGACAAGCATCACGCTGCCTGTCATCCGTCATCCCGTGGTCGTCGCCAAGGCGCTCACCACTCTGGCCGCTTTGGCGTCGGGGCCGGTCATCGGCGGTCTTGGCCCTGGCTCCAGCCGCGCGGACTACGCCGCTGTAGGCATTCCCTTCAATGAACGATGGGCCAGGTTCGACGAGGCGTTCCGGGTGGTACGTGCCCTGGTCCGTGGAGAGGGCCCAGTGGAGGCGGGCAGGTTCTACCCTGTGGAGTCCCCCCTGGCTCCCCTGCCTGAGCCCGCGCCCGCGACGTGGATCGGCAGCTGGGGCTCCGAGCGGCGGCTCGAGGCGATGGCACCGGTGGCCGACGGCTGGTTCGCCTCCGGCTACAACACCACCCCAACCCGATACGCCGAGGTCAGGAGCCGACTCAACCGGCACCTGCAAGCGGCCGGGCGCCAGCCAGCGGACTTCCCCGATGCTGTCGCGACCCTATGGCTCTACATCACCGACAACCCTCGCCAAGCCCAACACATCCTGACCGACGTCCTCGCGCCAACCCTCAACCGTGACCCGACCCAACTGGCGCACCTACCAGTTGGCAGCACCGAACACTGCACCCAAGTGCTCGCCGAATACGCCGCCGCCGGTGCCCGCGAGATCCTGATCTGGCCAGTGCGCGACACACGCCACCAGCTCGAACAGTGCATCACCGCAGCATCCTCACTCGGGAACGCCTTCAGCGCCCGGGCGCAGCCACACACGCGATGAAGCCCTGAGCCCCGACGCAACCGCTCCCCCACGAAGGCCCACATCCCGGATGACCGGTCGACGGTCGGCACCTGCGCTAATCGGTGGACTCCGATGGTGTAGCCCTATGTGGGCGATCGGAGGCAGCTCCGGGACCCGCCCACAGTGGGCGGCGAGACGCGACGGAAGCCGGCTCCAGGCAACGTCCGACCATCGGCAGATCCGCGAACATCCGGAACTCGGCATGACAGGACGTTCGCTACACGCGCACGCCCTTGCCCGCACCAGCGATGGGCAAGGGAAACGGACGACCTTGGCCCCGGCTGAGCCGATGAGGAAGTTCCTTGGTTGTCGTCCCTAGCGCCTCGGGTGAAATTGACAAGGCGTAGCAGCACCTCGAGGCAGCCGGTCAGGATGCGCCTCCTCGCCCAGAGCCAGGCACCAATGGGGCTGGCGTAACGCCCGCCGCCGGAAGCCCCCTGGGGCCCTATAACGCATGGGCGAGACGCGCCCGAACTGCATAACGTCGGCTAATTACTGAGGTTTTCTCACCAGCGGCCGCGGTGCATGGTGAGAATGACGAGCGCGGCGGCGGTGATGTGACCGATCCGTCGTGGGCACAGCGTGACGCGGCGTAGCGCCTTGAAGCCGGACTTCAGTAGGGCGTTGGCGCGTTCGGCGGGTGCCCGTAGGGGGGTGATGAGCAGGTTACGGGCCTGGTTGTCGATCGAGAGGTTGCTGCCTTTGATCGGGACCATGATCCCGATCCCGGCGCCGGTGTAGCCCTTGTCGGTCAGGGTCGGCAGGCCGGCCGCGGCGGCCGGGTACAGCGCCGGCAGGGCGTGCTTTCGGGCGCAGGTGATGTCGTGGCTCGAGCCGGGCTCGACCGGTGATGTCCAAACCGGGAACCCGCTCGGGTCGGTCAGGACCTGGACGTTCCCACCATGGTGATGGTGTTTGCCGGAGTACCAGATGTCGTGTCCCGCATCGGACTTCGCGCGGCTGCGGCTGCTTTCGATGAGCGTGCCGTCCAAGCACACGAACGCCCACCCCTGATGGTGTGCGGCGGCCAAGACATCGTGCAGGTCGGGGGCCTGCTCGGCGATCACGTCGATCGCTTCGTGCAGGTACCGGTAGCCGGTGGCTTGGCTGATGCCGGCGTCGCAGGCCAGCAGGTGCACGTCGGGTTTGTCGATGAGCCAGCGCAGCACGAGCACCGCTTGGGTCCAGCAGGTCGCGGCCCGCTGCCACGGCCTGGCGTCCACGCGGTGGCGGTGGGCCTGGATCCACCGCGACACGCGGGCGACGGTTTCGACGGGGACATCGAGGGTGGCACGATACGAGAGCACGTGGGGTCCTTGGTCGAGCTGGCTTCTTGGTCGAAACCGACTCTGGACTACATGGCCCCACGTGCACCTTCAGACACGCCAGTCACACTGGCATCACGGACCGCTCAACCCAAGCCCGCCGATCCTGGTGAGAAAACCTCACTGTATTCGGGCACCGCTCTTACAGTTTTGAGTGCATCTCGACACATCTTCGCTGCATCTCGACAGTCGCTGTCGAGCTGCAACGAGGATGACACGGGCCATGTCCCGGGCATCTTGCTCGATCAAGTCGGGTCGTCTTCGGTTCCTCGTGGCAGCTCGAGCGCGATTGGTCGCTCGGCCAGCCGGTTGAGTGACTTGATCTCCGGAGGAGTCACGATCTGGACAAGGTCGCCGACTGGAACCGGCGTTTGTCCTCGCCTGGCTTCGTTGACCAGGTGCTCATAGAGATCTGCCCGGGCTTCGGTCATCCGGGCCTCCGCTTCCGCCTCGCGCGCGGTAGCCAAGCCGATTCGCCTGGTGTTGCTCCAGTCCCGGATCGTGCGGGCGGCCAGGATGACACCGGCGATGAACATGCCTGACCCGGCGAGGGTCACCTCGAGGGGATTTTCGGCTCTCCCGGCATGGATGTGGGTCACGTTGCGGGTTTCTCGTGAGGGAGGTGTAGTTCGATCGGCCCGCAGGAAAGCATGACCAGGGCCAGCGCGGCTGCGGCGGAGTGGAATCCGTAGGCGCGGCGGGTGATGAGCCGGACGTGGTTGTTCAGGCCCTCTGCCCGGGCATTGTTGATGCCCAAGCAAATCGCGGTCAAGATCCCGTCGCGGTGTGTGCGGATAGTCTTAGCGACCTTGACGAACGCGGGCAGCCGGGACCGGCTGGCCTTGGCGCACCAGCGGTCGATCGTGGCTGCCGTCTGGTGCTCGTCCAGGTCGCCGGCGAAGATCGCGCGGAAGGCCTCCTTCAGGCCGTACGCGCGCCAGACCGCGCCACCTTGGTTGCGCAGCCGGCGCAGGGTCACGCTCTGGTCCTCGGACAAGTTGTCCGGGCGTTTGAGCAGCACCCACCGGGCGCCCTTGAACGTCTTCGCGGCGTCCTGATCGGGCAACTGGCGTAGCTCGTTCCAGGCCTTTCGTCGTTCCACGTCCAGGGCGTTGGTCACGAGCGCGACCGCGTGGAACGGGTCGATGCAGCGCACCGCGTTGACCGCGTTATTCGCCGCGGACTTGATGAACGCCGCACCCATGTCGGTGCTGACCGCCTCCAACTGATCGGCGCGCTCGGCGCCGAGATCGGCGAAGAACCCGTCCAAGGTGTCGGTGTCCTTGCCCTCGGCGCCCCACACGATCTTCCCGGCTTTATGGTCGGTGACCAAGGTCAGGTAACGGTGGTGGCGGCGCCAGCTCACCTCGTCCACCCCGATGTTCACCAACGAATCGAGTCGGTCCGTGTCCAGGCCGCGCGCTACGACCCGCTGACAGATCCGGCCCACGGTGTCCCAGTCGATCCGGCACAACCGGGCGATCGTGCTCTTGTCGGTCCGGGTCGCCAGGAACGCGACCAGGTCCTCGAAGTCCGTCGTGAACCGCGAGGCGACCGGCGCGAACGGCACTCCCTCGGTCAGCACGCCGTGGGTCGGGCAGTCCAACCGCCGCAGCCTGGCCCGCACACCGACCTTGCGTCGGCCCACGTCCAAACCACGCCACCGCGAAGCAACCGTGCGGGTGTCGTAGCGCACCCGGGTGGTATACCCGCAGTGCGGACACACCAGTCGGCGCCGCCGCAACGCCACCTCGGCGACCAGTTCCCCCTCGAGGAACTCGGCCTTGGTCACGGTGACCCCGTCGAGATCGAGCAGACGCTTGCATAGAGTTGTCACGCGCACGGGAGCGTGGATCCCTTCCTGTCCGGTTTGTCTTCGTCGACACCGAACATACGGTCCACGCCCCGTGTGCACCCTCCCCGCCCCACACGGCCCCGCCAGATCCCTTACCGCGTCAGCTCCTCGGCCCGACCAGAGCCGCATCTCACCCACATCCATGCCGGGAGAGCC
>JBBQWX010000144.1:0-10884 GCA_038210185.1 Actinomycetales bacterium | reverse complement strand
CGGGCTTCGACACCTACCGGCTCTCCGACGACCACGACGCCATCCGCGAGGCCATCCGGGCGGTGGCGGAGGACAAGATCGCCCCCTACGCGGCGGAGGTCGACGAGCTTGCTCGCTACCCGCAGGAGGCGCACGACGCGCTCGTGGCGAGCGACTTCTTCGCCCCGCACGTGCCTGAGCAGTACGGCGGCGTGGGGGCCGACGCGCTCGCCACCTGCATCGTCGTCGAGGAGGTCGCCCGGGTCTGCGCGAGCAGCTCGTTGATCCCCGTGGTCAACAAGCTCGGGTCGATGCCGATCATCCTTGCTGCGAACGATGACCTGAAGAAGCGCTACCTCACGCCGTTGGCGGCTGGCGAGTCGACGTTCTCGTACGGCCTCTCCGAGCGCGAGGCCGGCTCCGACACCGCGGCGATGAAGTGCCGTGCGGTGCGCGACGGTGACGACTGGGTGCTCACGGGGCAGAAGTCGTGGATCACCAATGCCGGTGTCTCGCAGTACTACACGGTGCTTGCCGTCACCGACCCCGAGGGCCAGCGTGGCAACAACATCACTGCTTTCGTCGTCGAGATGGGCGACGAGGGGTTCACCTTCGGCGAGAAGGAGCGCAAGCTCGGCATCAAGGGCAGCCCCACCCGCGAGCTGATCTTCGACCGCACCCGCATCCCCGGTGACCGCGTCGTCGGCGACGTCGGGGACGGGTTGAAGATCGCCCTCGCGACGCTCGACCACACCCGGGTGACGATCGGCGCCCAAGCCGTCGGAATCGCCCAGGGGGCCCTCGACCACGCGCTCGCCTACGTCAAGGAGCGCCGCCAGTTCGGCAAGACCGTGTCCGACTTCCAGGGCGTGCAGTTCATGCTCGCCGACATGGCGATGGAGCTCGAGGCCGCTCGTCAGCTGGTCTACGTCGCCGCCGCCAAGTCCGAGCGTGGTGACACCGACCTGCCGTTCTTCGGTGCGGCGGCCAAGTGCTACGCCTCCGACGTCGCGATGAAGGTGACCACGGATGCCGTGCAGCTGCTCGGCGGTGCGGGTTACACCCGCGACTTCCCGCTCGAGCGGATGATGCGCGACGCCAAGATCACCCAGATCTACGAGGGCACCAACCAGGTGCAGCGCATCGTCATGGCCCGTCAGGTGCTCCGCGGTTGACCGCGGTCGCCCGGTGGGGCGCGACCAGGTGAGCTCGGTGACCCCAGCTGGTGCCGAGGGTGACAGGCTTCGGCGATCGGGGGATGATGCCGGGATGGCCGTCTTCGTCGGGGTTCGCAGGGCGGTCGTCGTCGCCACGCTCGCACTGGTGGTGCCGGTCGTTCCCTCGGCTGCCGCCGAGACCGGCGACGCGCGACCCTCGTCCACCCCCTCTCCCACCGGGTCCCGCCCCGGCGGGTCCGTGCCCAGCGAGGCCGACGTCTCCGAGGCACAGGCTGCTGCGGCCGCCGCGAGCAAGGAGGTCGCCGACATCACCGCGCAGGTCGAGCGCGCCGAGGCACGGCTCGAGACCCTGCAGCGTGAGGTGGCCGAGGCGGTGGCCGACCAGGAACAGGCCCAGCAGCAGCTGGCCGACGCCGAGGGGGCCGCACGTCGGGCGACCTGGGACCTGGCGGACGCCCGCCGCACCAGCGAGGCTGCCGGCAGCACCCTCTCCGGAACGGCAGCCCTGATGTACATGCAGGGCGGCGACCTCCAGAACCTGACCACCCTGTTGCTCTCCCCACCGAACACGATGCTCGACCTCGCGGTGGTGCTCGACCAGCAGGCCAATCGGGTGCGCGACGACCTCGACGTCGCCACCTCCGCGGCGGAGGACGCCGCGTCGAAGGAGCGGCTGCTGGCCTCCGCTCGTGACAACCGCGCCGTGGCCGTCGGCCAGGCGCGCGCGAAGCGCACGGTGGCAGAGAAGGAGGCCGCGAGGGCCGGCGCGGAGGCCGCCCGGCTCGCCGAGCAGCAGGAGGAGCTCACCGCGCGGCTGGAGGTGCTCGAGAAGGGCGCCTCCGACCTTGCGGGGCTGCGTGAGACGGCCGCACGAGTGAGCCCTGCCGACCTGCTCGGCGTACAGGTGTCCGGGTCGAGCAGCAGTGCCCCCCGGGTCGCCCAGCAGACCGCCCGCTCGATGATGGCGTCGTACGGCTGGGACACGGCCGAGTTCAGCTGCCTCGTCGACCTCTGGCACGGGGAGTCGGGGTGGAGCTGGAGCGCCACGAACGTGTCGTCCGGGGCCTACGGCATCCCCCAGTCGCTTCCGGGGTGGAAGATGGCGAGTGCGGGCAGCGACTGGCTCACCAACCCGACCACGCAGCTGACCTGGGGGATGGACTACATCGAGTCCGTCTACGGGTCGCCGTGCCCCGCACTGGAGCGGTGGAAGGCCCGATCCCCGCACTGGTACTGACCGACGGGCCCGAGCTCGACGCCTGGGCCTCGGCGCCGGGCACCTCCATCACCGTGGGGGCGTCCCGGCCGAGGGTGACGCGCACGGCGCCGCCCAGTCCGGAGGCCACCTCGACGGCGGGTCGCTCATCGGAGCCGTTCGCCCGACCTCCTCCTCCTCCTGCTTCGTGATGATGGTGGTCGTGGTCGGGGTCGGGGTCGGGGTCGTGGTCGTGGTCGTGGTCGTGGTGGTGGTGGTCGCGGTCGTCATCGGGCGACCCCGGCGGAGGATCTCATCCGCCGGCGCGGGGTGTCGGTCTCGGCAGGGGTGCAGCGCCACACTCATCCGCCGCTGGGGGTGCCGTCGGTACCGGCCGGCGCCTGTTCGATCGGGTCGCCGTTGCGCAGCATGGTGAACAGGGCCTCGGACCGCTTCTCGTCCCACAGCACCGAGCTGCCGGCGGAGGTCGTGGCATCGGTGCTCGAGAGCGGAACGACGAGGCTGAGCGCCTGGTCGGAGGACACCTTGCGCATCGTGGACAACACCCGGTAGGTGTCGACCAGCGAGGTGTCCTCGCCGACGATGACGCTGGAGGCCGCGGTGTGCGTGAAGCTCCACCAGCGCCAGGGGATGAGCACCGTGGCCGGGGTGGCCGCCTTCTTCATGATCGCGCCGAGGAACTGGCGCTGCCGCTCGGCGCGCCCCAGGTCACCCTTGGGGTCGGAGTAGCGCGCCCGCACGTAGCCCAGGGCGTTCTTGCCGTCGAGCGTCTGGCAGCCCTTCTTCAGGTTGATGTGGGCCTTGGCGTCCTTGAGGTCGCGCTTCACGCAGACCTCGACACCGCCGAGGCTGTCGACGACCCCGGCGAACCCGCCGAACCCGATCTCGACGTAGCCGTCGATCGGCAGGCCGGTCGCCTGCTCGAGGGTCCTCGCCAGCAGCTTCGGGCCACCGATCGCGAAGGCGGCGTTGATCTTGTTCCTGCCGTGCCCGGGGATCGGCAGGTAGCTGTCGCGGGGCACCGAGATCAGCACCGGCTTCCCGGAGCCGCTCGGGGTGTGCACGAGGATGATCGAGTCGGTGCGCCGCCCGGACGCGTCACCACCGACACCGAGAGCCTTGCGCTCCGCCGCGGTCAGGCCGGCGCGGCTGTCGGAGCCGACGAGCAGGTAGGTGTGCCCGTCGGCGTCCGTGGGGCGCTCGCCGGTCGGCGTGGTGTCCTCGCGGGTGACCTGCGACCACGCGTGCACCGGGGTGACGACGAGGAAGGCCAGCCAGGCCAGCAGGGCGAGCACCACGACGCGAACGACCCGCTTGGCCTGCCCGGGGCGTGGTGCGCGCCGGGCAGCGGACCCGGACGGTGGCACGGCCGGTCGTGCCACCCCGGGGCGCACCGGGCGACCGTACTCGTCGAACGCGCCGGGGTCGCCGACCGGCGGGGCGCCGCGGGACGGGGCGCCGTGGGACGGGGCGTTGCCCGACGCACTGCCACGGGTGCCGGGGCCGCGGTCGCCCCGGCGCCGCGATCCGCGGCGCGTGTCGACGACGTAGACGTCGTCGGCGGGCGTGGCGGGACGGCCCCCCTGGGGGATCGGCCGGGCGTGGTCGTCGTCGCTCATGGGCGGTCGTGGGCTCTCTGCAGGGTCCGGGAACCTCCCCAGTGTGCCAACAGAGTCTGGGTTGTCCCTGTCGCCGATCTCGCGCACCCCGGCGCGCCTCGGCCACGACGGTGTCGCCCGGCCCGATACTCAGCAGCCATGGGACCTCAGAGCGGCTCCGCGGTGCTCCAGCGCCATGAGGCCGAGGCGCCGATCCGGGTCGACACCCGCACCCCGGGCGAGGCCAGGCGGAACCGGCGCCGCGCGGTGACCCTCCTCGGGCTCACGGTGGTCGTGCCGGGCTCGGCGCAGCTCGCCGCCGGCAACCGGCGGCTCGGACGGTTCGCCCTGCGGGTCTGGCTGGGGCTGGCCGTCACGGCCGTGCTCCTCGCGCTGCTCGCCCTCGTGAGCCGCACCGCGGTGCTCACCGTGCTCACCCATCGCTGGACGTTGGTCGTGCTCCAGGTGGTGCTGCTGGGGTTCGCCGCCCTGTGGGCCGTGCTGCTCGTCGACGCATGGCGCCTCGGGCACCCCGACCGGCTGCCTCGCCGCGACCGGCGCGCGCTGCTGGTCGCCCTGCTCGCCCTGGTGCTCGTGCTGCCCGGTGGTGCGGCCTATGCCGGCATGAACGTCGGGGCCGCGCGTGCCGCGATGGCGGCGGTGTTCAGCAGCGGTGAGGCCGCCGGGGCGGTCGACGGCCGCTACAACATCCTCCTGCTCGGGGGCGACAGCGGGGCCGCGCGGGTCGGGATGCGGCCGGACAGCATCCAGCTCGCGAGCGTCGACGCCGAGACCGGGCGCGCGGTGCTCTTCGGTTTCTCCCGCGAGACCGAGAACATCCGGTTCCGGCCCGGGTCGGTCATGGCCGGGTTGATGCCCGAGGGCTGGACCTGCGGTGACGAGTGCCTGCTCAACGGGCTCTACACCTGGGGCACCGACCACGAGGAGAACTTCCCGGCCGGCACCGAGGACCCCGGCCTGCTCGCCACGACCGAGGGGGTCGAGGCACTGACCGGGCTGGACATCCAGTACCACGTGCTCGTCGACCTCAAGGGCTTCCGCAGCCTGGTCGACGCGGTCGGCGGCCTCGACATCGCGGTGCAGCGACGCACGCCGATCGGCTCCCAGCGCGAGATCAGGGGCTGGATCGAGGCCGGCAACCAGCACCTCGACGGCCACGACGCGCTCTGGTACGCCCGGAGCCGCGCGAACTCCACGAACTACGAGCGGATGGCGCGCCAGCGCTGCGTCGTGACCGCCATGGTGCGCCAGCTCGACCCGCAGACGATCGTGCTCAACTTCTCCGACATCGCCAGGGCGACCAGGGGCGTGTTCCGCACCGACATCCCCCAGGACGCCCTGGCCAGCCTGGGGTCGCTCGCCGTGCAGACCAAGACGCAGAAGATCACCTCGGTCAACTTCGTGCCCCCGCTCATCAACCCGTGGAGCTACGACCCGCAGGTCGTTCGCGACACGGTCGCGTCGGCCATCAGGCGGTCCGAGGCCGCGGACGAGAAGGCCCAGCAGGCCGCTGAGGAGGCCGACGGCCAGCCGGCGCCGACGCCGTCGACGAGCGCGGGGCCCGGCCCGGCCAAGCCCAGGAAGCAGGCCGTCATGGAGCGCCCGGCCGCCGACCCGGACGCCGACACCAGCGACCTCGCCAGCGTCTGCTCCGTCAGCTGAACCCGGGCCTCGCCCGGGCGCGGGGCCACCCGACCGGCACGATTCCCGTTACACGGCACCGGTTTGGAATACTGACCCATCATGCGAGATGTCCACGCCGCCCAGGCGGGCCCCCGGCTCAGCGTGGTCGTTCCGATCTACAACGTCGAGGACTACTTGGTCTCCTGCCTGGAGTCGCTCGCCGAGCAGACCTTCACCGACCTCGAGGTCGTACTCGTCGACGACGGTTCGCCCGACGACTCCGGCCGGATCGCCGAGGACTTCGCGCGTGACCGGGCCGGCTGGTCGGTGCTGCACGTCGAGAACGGAGGCCTGGGCCGGGCCCGCAACATCGGGCTCGACCACGCCACATCCGACTTCGTGACGTTCGTCGACTCCGACGACGTCGTGCCGCGGGACGCCTACGAGCTGATGATGCACGCGATCGAGGCCAGCGGCAGCGACATCGTCAGCGGTGGCGTGCTGCGCTACGACGGTGCGCGCACCCGGCCCTCGGGCCTGCACCGCCGGGCCGTCCCCGAGACGCGCATCCGCACCCACATCCGGGCGATGCCCTCCCTGCTCTACGACACCACGGCGTGGAACAAGATCTTCCGCCGCGCCTTCCTCGTCGAGCACGGGTTGCGCTTTCCCGAGGGCGTCTACTACGAGGACATCCCGCTCACGGTGCCCGCCCACTACCTCGCCACCTCGGTCGACCTGGTCGCCGAGCCGGTCTACCTGTGGCGCGAGCGGCAGACCGCCGAGCAGTCGATCACCCAGCGCAGGGCCGAGGTGCGCAATCTCGTGGACCGGATGGCGGCGCTGTCGCAGGTCGACGACTTCCTGGAGCGCACCGGCGAGGTCGAGGGCAAGCGGCTGCACGACCGCAAGGTGCTCAGTCTCGACATGCCCTTGTTCCTCGACGTGCTGCACGAGGGAGACGACGAGTTCGCGCAGACCCTGGTGGACGTCTTCCGGAACTACCTGAAGGACGTCGACCCCACCGTGGTGGCGAGCCTGCCGCCGCGGCGGCGCCTGGCCTACCACCTGATCTCGCGCGGGCTGACGACCGAGCTCGTGGAGGCACACCGGCTCCAGCTGCGCACCCCCAAGCCCGCGGTGGTGCGGCACGGGCTGCGCCTCTACGCCGACCTGCCGTACTTCGGCGACGAGCGGCTCGGCGTGCCGGACAGCGTCTACGACGTCACCCGCTCACAGAAGCTCGTCACCGGCATCCGTGACCTGCGGTGGGCCGGCAGTGACCTAGTCGTCGACGGACACGCCTTCATCGACGGCGTGCCGGACGTCGGCCCCGGCTCGACCATCCACCGGCTCCAGCTGCGACTGGTCGGGTCCCAGGCGCAGCGGCATACGGTGCGGGCTCGCCGGGCCCGGCGCCCCGACCTCACCGGGAGGTCGAAGCAGCGCGCGGTGAGCTACGACGGCGCCGGCTTTCTCGCCAAGGTGCCCGGGTCGGCGCTCGCGCTGCCCGAGGGCAAGGATGCCGCTGAGTTCGAGCTGATCGCCCAGGTCGCCGCGCCGGCGGCGCGCCGCGGGTCGGCCGTGGGGGGCCCCGAGTTCTCGCGCGCCATGCATCCACCGCGCAGCTGGACGCCCGAGGGCGCGCTGGCCGTGCCGGGCTACCGAGGGCGCAAGCTGCGCATCGCGGTGCGCCGGGTGCTTGCGGTGGTCCAGGACCTCACCGTCGATGACGAGCAGGTCCTCGTCGAGCTCGCGCCGGTGCCAGGCAGGGCCGTGCCCGACGGCTGGGTGCAGCTGCGCCGCCTCGACGCGTCGACCGGGGCCACCGCGCGTGTCGAGAACTCCGACGGGCGCGCCGTGGCGGTCTTTCCGGCCGGTTCGCTCGACGTCACCTCCCGCTCGCTGAACGTGCGGGCCTGGCGCCTCTGGTTCGTGGTGGCCGAGCCCGGCAGCGACGCGGCCACCACGCCCGCCCTGGTCGACGAGCTGGTGACGGCCGCATCGATGGCCGAGTCCGAGAAGGTGCGCACGACCGCCGTGCGCGGGCGCCACGTGGCCGCCCTCAACCTCGGGGTCGGCCCCGGGCCCGGCAGGGCCCAGCTGCACGGGCGCCTCCTGCAGCTGCGCCAGGACGGCGTCCGGGGCGCCATGCTCGTCGACGGCCCGTGCCGCCCCGAGCTGACCGACTTCGCCTTCAGTGCCGCCGGGCTGGAGCTCTCGGGGGACCTCGGCGGGGCCGACCTCGATCGGCTCGTGCTGATCTCGCCCGCGGACCGGCTGGAGGTGCCCGTCACCGTCGGTGGCGACACCTGGCGCGCCTTCCTTCCTGCCATCGGCCTCCCGGGCACCGCCTCGCTGCGCTGGCTGCGCCCCGGTCGGTGGCGCGTCGTCGCGGGCGCCCCGGGGGTGCCGGAGCCCGACCTGGCGGTGCACGTCTCGGCCCGAGCCGAGGCCCACCTCGCCGACACCGGCGGCGATCAGGTGAAGGCGTTGCTGCGCTCCGACCCCGACCACGAGCTCGGCATCGTGGCCGATGGCGGAGGTGCCTGGCGTGACCGGGGCAAGTTCAACGAGAGCCTCGCTCGCAAGGTGCACTACCGGGTCGCCCGCCGGCTGCCGCTCACCGACACCGTCTTCTTCGAGGCGTGGAAGGGTCGTCAGTACTCCGACAACCCCCGCGCCATCTCCGAGGAGCTGGTGCGCCGCGGCGACCCACGACGGATGGTGTGGGCCGTCGAGAACCACGGCGTCGAGACGCCCGACGGGGTAGAGACCGTGCTCACCGGCAGCCGCGCGTACTATCGCGCGCTCGGCCGTGCTCGCTGGGTCGTGAGCAACGACTCGATGCCCAAGCACTACGCCAAGCGCGAGGGGTCGCACTACGGGCAGACCTGGCACGGCACGCCACTGAAGCGGATCGGGTTCGACATCGAGAACCTGCAGATGGCGAACAAGGACTACCTCAAGCAGTTCGCCAAGGAGGTCGCGAAGTGGGACGCCCTGGTGTCCCCGAATCCGTTCTCGACGGAGATCTTCCGACGGGCGTTCCGCTACGAGGGCCGGGTGCTCGAGACCGGCTACCCCCGCAACGACGTCTTCCACCGTCCCTCCGAGCGCACCGCTCGCACCGCAGCGGTGCGCGAGCGACTCGCCATCGAGCCCGGGAAGCGCGTCGTCCTCTACGCCCCCACCTGGCGCGACGACCAGTACGACAAGTCGGGCCGCTACCAGTTCGCCATGAAGCTCGACCTGGAGCGGATGTACCGCCGGCTGCAGGACGACAGCGTCCTGCTCATCCGCGGCCACCAGCTCGTCGCGGGCAGCGTCGACACCTCGATGTTCGGCGGCTTCGCGCGCAACGTCTCGCACTACCCCGACATCAGCGACCTCTACCTCGTGGCCGACGTGCTCATCACCGACTACTCCTCGGTGATGTTCGACTTCGTCAACACCGGGCGGCCGATGCTGTTCTTCACCCACGACCTCGACGCCTACCGAGACGACCTGCGCGGCTTCTACTTCGACTTCGAGGCCGAGGCGCCCGGGCCGCTGCTCACCCACACGACCGACGTCATCGACGCGCTCGCCGACCTCGACCGGGTCACGGCCGAGCACACCGGGCGCTACGCCGCCTTCCGCCAGCGGTTCGCCTCGCTCGAGGACGGCCAGGCAGCCGCCCGTTTCGTCGACCGCTTCCTCATCGGCGGCGCCTGATGCTCAGCAAGTCCTACTCGCTGCTCAACTTCCTCAACCGCTCGCACTCACCGGCGTTCCGGTACGGCGTCGGTGCGGCGGCGTATGCGGGCACGTTCGGTGTCACCGGTCGCCCGTCGATCGCCCGCCTCGTCCGCAGCCAGTTCGTCGACGACGAGACGAAGTACGCCTTCCGGCTCGCCGGGTGGGTGTTGCGCCGTGGTTGGCCGGGAGTCGAGACCGTCACCGACGACTTCTTCGACTTCACCCTGGGCGCCGGGCCGGCCGACCTCGAGGCCCTCGAGGGGTTCATCGCCGCCCGACGGTCAGCTCTGCCCGAGCACCTGTGGCGCGCCGACGACCTCTTCGTGCAGGCCGCCCGCATCCACGCGCAGCTCGACGCCGGTGCGCGGGACATCGCGCCGTTGCGGGCCGACTTCCGGGCCCGTGCCGACGCACTCCTGCCGCTGATCAGCACCGCCCAGGGGCGGCCCAGCGGATCGTCGTCCAGCCGAGAGGGTGACTTCTCGGTCGACGACGCCCGCACCGCCCTGGCCGACCTCGCTGCCGCGCTGCCCGTCGAGCAGTGGCACTGGTACGTCATCTCGGGAACCTTCCTCGGCATCGTGCGCGAGGGCGGCTTCCTCGCGCACGACTACGACGTCGACGTGGGCGTGACCTTCGACCCCGCGCACCCCGAGGTGCTCGAGCGCCTCGTCGCGGCACTCGAGCGCTCGCCGCGCTACGTCGTCAAGAAGCTCGACGAGGCCCAGACCGTGGTCGAGACCGAGCCGGGCCGGTACGCCGTCGAGCGCGCCCCCGCGCTGGTCAAGCTGATCCACGAGAACGGCATCAACGTCGACGTCTTCGTGCACCATCGCGAGGGCGACCGGCTCTGGCACGGGTCGTCGATCCACCGCTGGGAGAACAGCGTCTTCGACCTCGCCGACTATGCGCTCGCCGGTGTGCCCGTGCTCGGCCCCGCCGATGCCGACCGCTACCTCACCGAGAACTACGGCGACTGGCGCACCCCCGTGACCGAGTTCAACTGCACGACCGGCACACCCAACCTCGTCATCAGCCGCACCTTCCGCTCCGTGGCGCTGTTCCTGACCCGACTGGCCCACTTCGCCCACGGCGACCCGGCGGAGTACGCCAAGCTGCGGGCCACGCTCGTCGCCGACGGCATGCTGCGCGATGACGACGGCGTGCTGCGCCTCGAGCGGGACATCTGATGCCGCCCCGCGGGGCCGCGCTGTGGTGTGCCGTATCCTCGCCACGGCGCCCGGACGGGCACCCCACCCAGCCCACCTCCGCCGAAACGAGGTCCCCGCGTTGATCGCCCGGATGGCAGCGGTTGTCCGCCGACGCGGGATCCTGTGGACCCTGGTCCAGCGCGACCTGCTGGTGCGCTACTCGCGCAGCCTGCTCGGCTACGTCTGGACCGTGCTCGACCCGCTGCTCATGGCCTCGGTCTACTTCGTGGTCTTCACCTTCATCTTCAAGGCCGGCCGGATCGCGGACACGCCGTACTTCCTCTACCTGCTCTCCGGCCTGCTGGCCTGGCAGTGGT
>JBBQWX010000143.1:0-10897 GCA_038210185.1 Actinomycetales bacterium | reverse complement strand
CTGGCCGTTCATCGCCGGGCCGGGCCTGCCGCCGACCGGCGCGCAGATGGGGATCGACATGCTGTCCGGGTCGGCGTTCTATGCCGACCCGATCGGCTGGGTGCTGCGCGATGACATCCCGGTCACCAACGCCAACATCGTCTGCATGGGCAAGCCCGGCACGGGGAAGTCCGCGACGACCAAGGCGTTCTGCCTGCGGATGACCGACTTCGGGTATCGCATCCTCATCCTGGGCGACCCCAAGGACGAGTACGAGCGGCTGTGCCGGTTCTTCGGCGTCACCCCGTTCGCGCTCGGCCCGGGCATGCCCGCCCGCATCAACCCGCTCGGGCTCGGACCACTGGCTCACGGATGGAAGGACCTGACCGCCGAGCAGGCCCGCAGTCGCGCCGCGGTCGTGTTCACTCGCTGGCTCACCCTCGTGCGCGCCCTGGTCGGTAGCCAGCGCATCGGCAGCGAACGCGTCCCGTTCGGGCCCAGTGAGGAGGTCGTGGTCAAGACCGCGCTGGAGGACCTGACCGGGTATGGGCAGGGCAACACGACACTGGCCGAGACGACGATCCCACGCCTGTGGCGTCACCTCGACGACCCGAGCGAGCACCTGATCGCACGGTGCCGCTACTCCAGCCGCCAGCACTTCCTCGACCAGACCCGGCTACTGCGCGACGCGCTCGGCCAGCTGGTCTCCGGGGCGCTGGCCGGCCTGTTCGATGACCACACCAACATCGACGTCGACTGGAGGGCCCCCATCCAGTCCCTCTCCCTCTCCCGGCTCAACCCGCTCGGGGACGAGGCGGTCGGCACCGCGCTGGTGTGCCTGAACAGCTGGGGGCGCGGCATGCGCGAGATCGCCGACCCTGGGGACCTGCGCGTCGTGGTCCGCGACGAGGTGTGGAAGGCGATGCGGCTCGGCGTCGAGGCTGTGAAGTCTCTCGACGAGGACCTGCGCCTCTCCCGAGGCGTCGCCGGACGCGGCGGAGACGTCCAGTGGCTAAACGCACACAAGCCGTCGGACATGCTCACCGTCGGTGACCAGGGCTCGCAGGCTGCCAACATCGCCCGCGACCTGATGCACCTGGCCGATCTCAAGATCCTCCACGGACAGAAGCAGGCCGTCGCGCGAGAGCTCGACGACATGCTCGGCCTCGGCGACCAGGCCCGCGAGGTGATGACCGGGTGGGCGATGCAGCGCAAAGGCCGCGCCCTGTGGCTGGTGGGGGAGCGGCCCTACAAGGTCGAGACCCGGCTGCACCCGCTCGAGGAGACCCTGACCTGGACCAACGAAGCGCTCGAAGGCGCGATCTGACAGGGGTGGCGCGGTGAAGAAGATCCTCGCCTGGAGCCTGGCCATCGCGGTCGTCCTGCTCGGGATGCCGATGCTCATGGCCGTCTTCCTCGTCTCCGGCAGCGCGGCCGCTGCCGAGACGGTGCGCTGCACGAGCGCGGCGATGCCCGCGACCGGGCAGTGGCGGCCGCCGTTCCAGCAGGCATACACGGTCAGCTCGCGCGACTTCGGGCAGCACTTCCACCCGATCGACCACCAGTGGCGCAAGCACGCCGGGCAGGACCTGTCCTCCCTGCCGACAGCCGGCCCAGTCGTCGCGGCCGCCGCCGGCACCGTGGTGAGCGCCGGACCGGCCGGCGGGTACGGCAACCTCGTCGTGCTCGACCACGGCGGCGGAACCGAGACCACCTACGCCCACCTGGCCAGCATCGACCCCGATGTCCGCCCAGGGGTGAGCGTGTGGATCGGCCAGCAGCTCGGCGTCGAAGGCTCCACCGGCACCAGCACTGGCAACCACCTCCACTTCGAGGTCCGCCAGGCCGGCACCGCCATCGACCCGGTCCCGTTCATGCTCGAGCACGGCGCCCCCCTCAACGGGGACGCTGTCGCACCGTCCACGGCGCCGGGCACCGGGATCAGCGACCCCGGCGGCCTCCAGGGCGGCATCGGGTTCGAGCTCCCCGTGCCCGGCACCCCCCGCCTGGCATCCCTGAACAATCCGCCCAGCCCGATCCCCGCGAAGATCAAAGAGCTGTACGTCGCCGCGGCCGACCGCTACCACCTGCCGTGGACCCTGCTCGCCGGGATCGGGATGGAAGAGGCCGGCCACGGCGCCCACACCGCCACCAGCACCGCCGGCGCCCAAGGGCTCATGCAGTTCATGCCCGCCACCTGGGCGGCCTACGGCGTCGACGGCGACGGTGACGGGCACGCCGACATCCACACCGCCGCCGACTCGATCTACTCGGCCGCGAACTACCTGACAGCCTCCGGAGTCACCGCCGGCGTCGACGGGGTGCGCCGCGCGATCTTCGCCTACAACCACGCCGACTGGTACGTCAACGACGTCCTGTACTACGCCGCCGCGTACGGCGGCGGCATCGTGCCCGGCGACCCGAGCGACTGCGGCCCCGGGGGGAGCGGTAACCCCACCCTTCCCCCGCTCCACAACGCCCGCATCGCCGGCATGCTCACGTGGGCGCAAAGTCACGTCGGCGACCCGTACGTCTTCGGAGCGAACGGGCCGAACGCCTGGGACTGCTCCTCCTTCACCCAAGCTGCGTACGCCCGAGCCGGGATCACCCTCCCCAGGACGGCCTCGGCGCAACGCAACTGGCTCGCCGCCGGCAACGGCTACCGCGTCCAGCTCGGCCGGGAACAGCCCGGCGACCTGATCTTCGTCGACACCTACCTCGGACCCAACCAGATCGGGCACGTCCTGATGGTCTACAACCACGCCACCCACCGCAGCGTCGAGGCCTCCGGGGATCACGTGGGCAACAGCGACTACACCAGGTGGGCCGGCCATCACATCTTCGAGATCTGGCGGGTCGGGGCCGTCCAGTAGCGGCACCAAACCATCGCCAGGGGCGACTCCACACACAACCGCGACGGCTTACGGAGGGTGAACGAGCAGACGCAGAGGTGAGGAGCCCTCCGATGCAGCGGTCCCGCAGAACCAACCCCTACCCGTATACGTGGGAGCTTCCCGTCACCGGGATCCTCGCGCTGCTGCTCTTCCTGCTGCTTGGCCTCCAGGCTGGGCGGTCGGTGGCGAACCTCATCGCCGGCAACGGGTGGGCGTTCGTGGCCCGTGAGGCTCTGCTCAGCTCGCTGGGCGGCCTCCTCGATGGGGATGCCGCCGCAGGCCTGGACGGGATCGCCGATCCGGCGTCCGCCGGCCTGATGTGGGCCTGCATCGCGGTCCTGGAGGTCCTGGTGCTGGCCGCGTGCGGCGGGGTAGGGAAGTGGGCACTGGACCGCTGGGGACCCGGGCGGCTGCAGGGGATGGCCACCACGGCGCAGGCCGAGGCGCTGCTGGGCCGCACCCGGCTACGCAAGCATGCCCAGGTGATCCGACCCGACCTGTACGGCGGTGGGAAGAAGGAGCGGGCGCGATGAGACGGCTTCGACCGGCCGAGGTCGGCTGGCACCTGGGCAAGGCCAAGGAGCCGCGCGGAGGCGAGCTGTGGGTGCCGTGGGACCGCACCGCTGGCGTGATCGGCCCGCAGGGCTCGGGCAAGACACTCGACCTGCTCGCCCCGGCGCTGATCGACGCACCGGGGGCGGCGTTGACGACGTTGACGAAGGTCGACAACCTGCTGCTGACCTTCACCGCCCGCTCCACCAACAACCGCCCCGCGGTCGTGCTGGACCCGTTCGGGCTCGTGCCGGGTCTGCCGGAGGTGGTGTGGGACCCGATCCGCGGCTGTGTCGACCCGCTCGTGGCCGAACGACGCGCGAAGGCGTTCACCGCCGGCACCGTCAAGGGTGCGGTCGCCGGAGGGCACGGGGACGATGCCGCCCGGTTCTACGCGGCCGAGGCCGCCAAGGTGCTCCAAGCGTTCTTCCACGCCGCCGCGCTGACCGGGCGCAGCCTCGAGCACGTCCTGTCCTGGGTGGCCAACCCCCTGGCCGCCTCCGACCCGCACGAGATCCTGCGCGCGCACCCGCACGCCGCGTCGTTCTGGGCCGGGCTGCTGCGCGGGGCGCTGCACGGGGATGACCGCACCGCCGGCAACACGACCACCACGGTCCAACAGGCCATGTCGCTGTTCTTCCAAGAGGACATCCGTCGACGCTGCGTCCCCGGGCCCGGGCGGCCCGTGACCGACATCGTGGACGTGATCGCCCGCGGCGGGACGTTCTACCTCCTCGGCCGCGAAGACCCCTACGCCTCCGCGTCCCCGTTGATGACCGCGTTCGCCGAGCACGCCCTGGACACCGCGTTGGCGATGGCCAACACCTCACCGTGGGGCCGGCTCTGCCCACCCTTCCACGCGATCCTCGACGAGCTACCCTCCACGGCACCGCTGCCGACACTGCGGACGCGGATGGCCAACGAGCGGGCGCTGGGGATCTCGTTCCTGTGGGCCGCGCAGGCGTGGCCGCAGCTAGCCGCGATCTTCGGCGAACAGGAGGCTCGCACTCTGGTGGGCCTGACCAACAACCTCGTCGTGTTCGGCGGCTCCAAGGACGTCGCGTTCAACCGGGAGATCTCCGACCTACTCGGTGAGGTCCGCGTCGCGCGCACCTCGTGGCAGTCCGGGCGGATGGGTGGGCGGCAGGTCTCGGCTGACGACATCCCCATCCTCACCGGAGCCGAGGTGCGCCAGCTCAAGGAACGGCACGCCCTGGTCCTGTCTGAGAACGGCGCCCCGATCATGGCTCGCCTGAACCGGTGCATCGACGGCAAACCCGGCCGCCAGCTCCTCGCCGACCAGACCCGACTCCGCGAGCGCGTCGCCACCGGGCGCGGCCGCGCGGTCAACCCCGAGGCGCGCGCGACCGCGGCCCTGGTCGAGGCCCGCCGCCGCGGTCTGGTCCGCGACTACGACAGCGAGCCGGTGTGAGCGAGCACCCACATGCCGGCGGACAGCCGCGTCCACGATCCGTCATCGAAGGCTTCCCGCGCCCCGGGCGTCGCGTCGTGCACGCCTACCGCGAGCTGAACACGGCGATGTACGGCAGTGATGAGGAGAAGAAGGCCCTCGACAACCCCACTGTCCTGGCCCGGCCCTGGGATCCGCCGACCTGTGTCGACCCGCAGCTGAGGGCCGAGCTCTGGGACTGGCTAGAGCGGGTCGTGATCTGGCTGAACCAGGAGTACGTGTGGGACGTGGCGGGGATGATCCCGACCTGCTGGCCCAAACACCCGCACATCGTCCACGAGGTCGCCGTCCTGGCCGACCTGCGACGTCGCGCCGGCCTGGCGCTGACTGGCGAGGCGATGGAGGAATGGCACCGGTACGCGCTGCCGGCGTTCGTCGAACGGATGCGACAGAGGACGAAGTCGCACTGCGAAGACAAGGACCACCAGCCCTGGCCGGCGCAAGGACGTCACACCCGGCACCTTGCGCCAGCCGCCGTCGACGAGCGCGCCCGCGTCTTCCAGAGCGACCTGAACACCCTCAGCGCCGAACCGGACTCCCCTCAGGCTCCCGGGCCGCGGCTTCATCTCGTTGACGCCGACCGGATCGACCTGGTCACCGGCGAACTGGTCGACTAGCTCCACCTCCGGGAGCGCTCAACGACAGGTCCAAGACCGGGCCAAAGACGGTGACAGCCAACGTGGTCCACTCCTCCCGTGCTGCGCTGTCACGTTCTCCACCTCAGGTGGCGCGACCCGCCTACCGCGAGCAGGGTCCATGTCGTTCGAGACAGGACGTTGGGGTCGAGGACCTTGGAAGAGGGAGTTTCACAATGAGTAGCACACTGTCCATCGTTGGGGACCCGAGCTGAGCCGAGTGTTCAACGCGGAGCTCGTGTACGAGCTGCACGCGGCGGTGCACCCGGACGGTGACTGCAGTTCACGTGGGCTGCCGTTGCGGTCCTCGCGGCCGGTGCGGTTCGACCACCAGTACGGCGAGCCCTGCTCGGGGTCGAGAAGGCGGTCATCGAAGAGGTCGAGTTCGATGAGGACGAGCAGCTGCTGCCCCAGTCGCCGCTCGGCAACTCGCTGAACCCGGCCTCACGGAGTAGTTGCTCCGCCTGCCAGCGCCGATACCGGTGCGCATCCTCCGCGATGCCGCATCCGTTCGTCGGATGGGGTCCATGCTGTGCCCTCTGGTCTCCGACTGTCTGACTCTCAGATTCGGAATTTTCGGGGCGAGATGGCCGGACGCGTGCTCGGTGGCCGAACCGGAAGAGGTCCGAACGTCCTCACTCCGCGTGCACGAAGGCCACGTGGTGGCCGAGCGAAACGCATCGCGCTCCGCACACATGGCACTCATGCAGAAACGGCGCGGTGTCGAGCCACGACTGCACCGTGTTCGGCAACCAGAGGGGACGGCCCTTCGCGGTGGTGAAGTCAGGCTCAGGTAGGCGGCCAGTCCTCTGCCACCGCGTCACTGACGGCGCGCTGACTCCGGCCATTCGCGCTATCCCGTTCAGACCGATGACACCCTCTGGGAGCCTGCCGCCTGGCCCAGGGAATGGGCCGTAAGGTTTGGTCACCCGACGAACCCTCTCAACGCGCACCTCGTACTGGTCAGCGATGGCTGCCAAGGTGCGCCCGGTTCGGCGAGCGGCCACCCACTGCTCGACAACCTCGGGGGCTGGGAAGGGGCCGTGGTCTGTCGTCGCGCGACTGACGATCTGGTGAGAGACCCCGTCGTCATTGGCGATGTCGGTTACCAGGCGTCCCCTGCGCCGGGCATCGACCCATCGGCGGGTCCGCTCGCTCAAGTAGGAATCGGTCAGGCGGCTGCGGCCCAGGTGCTCGGTCGCAGGTGGGAACGGGCCGTATGCCCGGGTTGCAGTGATGACCACGGACTTGGACACCCCCGCACGACGTGCGACGAGGCCCACTGACTCACCCGCGTGGCGTCGCGCTAGCCAGTCAAGGGCTCGATGCTGCTCCGCCACGGGTGCCAAAGTAGCCGCATCTGGGCGCGATGGCCTGCTGAGTTGCCCGAGACTCCCGACCGCGCCCTTGGCAGCGCGGCTGCCACGCCCGGAGATGGATCCATCCTGCTAGCGTCCCCCTCGTTCCCCTCAGTGTTGATGGCGGGGGTGTAAAGGCGCAGGTCAGGACAGGCACCACCCTAGATCGAGAGGCCGGGGCCGACCGTCGGCTGCGGAGCCACGGGTGACGGGTGACGCCCGTCGCTCTGTCCGGGGGCAGCCATCGCCGTGGGATGGGGGAGTCGTGCCCGCGCAGCGCGCAGGTCGTGGGCGTGGCTAGTGGCGGCAGCGTGCGGATCGCGGTCCCAGTGGGAGACCGCGGCGTTCAGGTCGCGGCGAACGACTGCGGCGGGAGTGCCGGAGGCCTCGGCGATCCGCTCGATTCCGGTCTCCCACCTGGCTGGATCGCCGGCCGCGAGGACGGCAACGGCCTGGCGGGCCGCGGCTATCCCGTCGAGGTGGGTCAGACGCTCAGCGAGTAGCAAGTCGGCCAGGGGCCTTGTCCCGGTGAGTGTCGCGCGGAGTTCGTCGGCGCCGTGCAGGTGCAGCAGATCGGCGGGGTCGCTGTCGGGGCGCAGGGTGATGGTGGCGGGGTCGACGTTGTGCTGTGCGAGGAGCCAGTAGTCGCGGTGGGCGGCGGTCTGTCCGGCGAGGTCGGGATCGGTGGCGACGATGGGCTGCTGCTGGTGCGCGTGCGCTGCCTTCGCAACCTGGCGGGCTTGTTCCTCGGTGAGGGCTGTGCCGAGCGGTGCGACGCCGACGTAGCGGCCGTTGCCTGCGAGGCTGACGGCGAGGGCGTCCAGTGGTCCTTCGACCAGGACGGGGGTGGCGCCGGCGTCGAGCAGGTCGGGCCGGTCGGTGTAGAGCTGGGCGCCCTTGTGGAAGGCGGGGGTGTCGGGGGTGTTGAGGTACTTCGGGCCGTCGGCGTCGTCGCTACGGCGGCCGACGAACCCGAGCGTGTGCACGGTGCCGTCGTGGCCGGTGGCGGTGATGCGCAGGACGAGCCGGTCGCGGAAGCGGTCAATGAGGCGCCCGTTGCGGGTGAGCGAGGCCAGCCCGGACTCGGTGAGCTCGAGGTCGGTGGCACCGTGTCGGCGTAGGTGGGTCACGAGGGTGGTCCATCCGGCGGGGGCATACCCGGGCTGGAGGTGGGGGTCGCCGGTGAGGTCGGTGCGGGCGCGGTCGGTGAGGTATGCCTGAGCCCAGGAGCCGGGGTAGCGGGCGGTGTAGAACTCGAGGGCGGCCTGGTTCAGCTCCATGATCCGGCGAGGGCTGACCGGGGCGGTGTCGTCGTCGTAGGCGCGGGCCAGCAGCGCGTCGAGCTCACGGCCGGCAGGGTCCAGAACGCCGGCGTGGCGGCGGACCTGCCCGGCGAGGGCGAGGGCGGACGCGTCGGCGGCCTCGTCGAGGTCGCCCGCGGCGTCGAGGAGGGCGACGTCGCCGGGTTCGTGCGGGTCGGGAGCCTCGACGTCGATGGGGCGCAGGGCGTCCCACTCGTCCTGGGTGGGGGCGTATCCGGGGTGGTCAGTGGTCTCCTCCCAGAACGGGTTGGGCTCATCCTCGGGGGCGCCGACGTCGGTGGGCTCGGGCGCGTCCTCGAGGGCGGGTGGCGGGTCGTTCTGTACGGAGATGTGCCATACGAGGGCCTGGCACGCGTCGAGGTCCGCCCCGGCGTCGGGGATGGTGGCCAGGAGGTCGTGCGGGTTGGCGCCGCGGGAGACGGCGTGGTCGACGACGGCCACGAGGGTGGGCCACCAGCTGGAGGCACGTAGCTGCTCAGCCCGCTCGCCACCGACGATCTGTGCCAGCTGTGGGGTCCACGGCGCGGTGACGTGATGCTCGGTGCCGGCCTGGGCGGCGACGGCGGGGGAGAGATGGCCGGCAAGGCGCCACCACAGCGCCGCGGCGTTGTGGTCATCCGGTAGCGGACCCTCGGACAGGGCACGGTGGAGCAGAGCGGGGGCGTCGATCCGGGCGCGGGTCAGCGCGGCGAGCCGCTCGGCCAGCAGAGGCGCGAACGGGTCCTTGCGGGGGTGGACCAGCAGGGTCGCCAAGGTCGGTCCCCATTCGGCCATCGCGGGGGTTCGCCCGGCCAGCAGCCGGGCCATCAGGGCGTCCTGGTAGTTGTAGCCGGCCTTGCTGTCGTGGGTGGGTCCGGTAGGGCGCCGGTCTGCGGCGTCGACCCCGGTCGCGGCCCGCCACACGGCGACGTCGGCGAGAAGGTCGGGCGCGGGCCGGCCTTGTCCTTGACGGGCCCACGCCGGCAGCTCGCCGGCGCCCGCAGCGGCGGTCGCGACTTGCTCGCGCAGGTCCCGCACGCGGGCGGCGCGGGCGGCGAGGTAAGGCCCCCAATGTGGGTCGTCGACGAGGTCTTCGGGGATGCCGGGCAGCCACGGCAGAGGCCCTGTGCCGGCGCTGCGCAGGCCGGTGTCGTCCAGGCGCCAGTCCAGGACGGAGGCGACGTCGGCGGCGGTGTCGACCTCCCGCTGGGTCGCGATCAGGTGCAGCTGCTCGAGCGGGTCCAGGCCGTGCGCGGAGCGCAGGACGAGGTGGGCGCGCAGAGTGGGCCAGGCGGCAGCGCGGGTGATGTCGGGCACGATCTGGTCGGCACCGTCGTCGAGGCGGGCGATCATCGGCGGGCCGAGCCGGTCTTCGGCGGCGACGTGCAGGGAGTCGGTGTAGCGGGCGGCCGCCTGGGTCAGCAGGGTGGCCGGGGCATCGACGTCGCGGCGCATGGTGCTCGCCGAGCGGGAGGAGTCGTCCCGGGTCAGGATGCGCTGCAGCAGGTCGGTCGCGGTCAGTGGGTGGGTGCTCTCCGGCTTGACGAGGTTGTGCTCGTCTCCGTCGCCCACAACCTCGAGGTACAGGTGGTTCGCGGCGCGCCCGCGGGTGACGGCGGTGTAGGCCAGCTGGCGGGACTCGCCACCGGTCAGGAGGGTGTGGCTGGCGTCGGCGGTGACGCCTTGAGCGGTGTGGATCGTGGAGGCGTACCCGAGGTCGACCGAGGCTGCGACGTACGCGCGCGGCAGGCGCACATGGTGCCGGTTTCGCACGTGCTGCACGGTCATTGACCCGTCGTCGCCGAGGGCGGTGACGTGCCAGCGGTCGCCGTTCTTGACCCAGTCGGTCGCGGTCATCCGTAATGCGCGGTCGTTGGTGCGGGTGATGACTGTGTCACCCACCGACGCGCGTGCCCCGTCGGCCAGCGGCACGGCCGCGGTCGGGGCGCCCGGGTCGGCGGCGAGGCGGTGCGTACGAGCGCGGTCGTTGAGCTCGGCGACCAGCGCCCGGGTGGGAGCGAGCATGATCGCGTCCCGCTCCGCGGCGCGGTCACTGGCCCACGCGGTGAACACGTCGTCGGTCATCATGGGAAGATCCCCGACGTGGACCCGGTCACGGTCCAGGTAGAACCCGAGCGCTTCGGGCAGTCCCTCCCGCAGCGCCAGGGATGCCGCGCCTTCGGCGGGGTCGGCGAACCGCATCAGCTCGCTGAGGTGGAGGCTGCCGTGGGTGGCCTGGATGTCGCGCAGCACCCCGCCGGCGCCGACCGCGGCGAGCTGCTGGTCATCACCGATCAGACGCAGCGACCCGCCGCGCGCGGTGGCGAACCGCACCACGGCATCGAGGGTGAGGGTGTCGGCCATTCCGGCCTCATCGATGACGACGAGGGTGCCCGGCCCGATCCGCTGAGCCCACTGCGGTAGCGGCTCGCGGTCAGGGTGGTCCAGGTGCCAGGTGAGCTTGGCCATCGTGTCGGTCGTGGCGTCCAGATTCTCCCCAAGAACACTCGCGGCAGCCGCGGAGGGGGCCAGGCCGATGACGTGGCCGCCTGCCTCGGTCCAGGCGTGCGCGAGGGCGCGCATCGCGGTGGTCTTCCCGGCGCCCGCGGGGGCGATCGCCAGCTGCACACGGGCGCCCGAGGTGGCCATCTCGCGCACGAGGGTGGCCTGTCCAGCGTTCAGCGGCAGCCCGTTCGCGGCGGAGGAG
>JBBQWX010000142.1:0-11248 GCA_038210185.1 Actinomycetales bacterium | reverse complement strand
CTATTTTCTTTTCCATTTTTAAGTTCTCCTTAATTTCTGATTATCGGTAAAAGTATTGTAGGTTTTGCGTGCGGGGCCGACGAGGGAGCGGCCGGGAAGGGACTCATGGGACGAGGCACGACCGGGATGCCGCTGACCCCGCGGAGGCTGCCCGCTGCGGTGATTTCGGTGGGACTGGCGACGGCACTCGTGGGGGTGGTGGCGGTCCTCGGCGGTTGCGACTCGCAGGAGACGCCGGTGCCCACGGCGAGCGCGTCGGCGTCGGCGACAAGCGCGGCGCCCAGTCCGTCGACGACGGCGCCCTCTCCGTCGACGAGCGCCACCGTGGAGATCCCCGCGGCAGCAAGGGAGAAGAGCGACAAGGGCGCTGAAGCGTTCGTCCGCTTCTTCATGCAGCAAGCCGCGAAAGCATGGACGGAACCGAATGCACGCTTGATTGAGGCGCATGCCACCGACAACTGTGGCGCATGCCGCGACCTTGCCGACGTTGCGAGAAGCCTTGAAGCGGAGGGGCAGCGCTACGACGGGCCACCTGTGTCTGTTGTGGGTCTAAGACTGCTGCGTTCAAACGAGAGTGGCGTGGCCTTTGACGCAAAACTGTCCGAGAACAAGGTGAATGTGGTGTCTGACGCTGGCTCCCTCGTGGACTCCTACCCAAAGCGCCAAATCACCCGAGCGATAGCAGTTGAATGGGGGGAAGGCCGATGGCGTTTGGACGGCATCGGGGAGTAGGCCTGCTTCTCTTTGCGATCGCAGCGGTCCCCAGCGTCGCAAGCGCTGCGGACGGGCAGCCGCGAGGTCCTTGGGGAGAGTCGGGACAGGGCGATGGGGTTCGTGTGAACATTCATGCCGGAGACCTAGGAGTGATGCGCGCCAGTTGGCAGGCGCAACAGCTCAGCGATAAGGGTCCGCGGCGCGAGTACGCAGCCACATCAGTGTGTGGACCCCGCCTACCGGGATCTCCCAGTGATGATCTGCTCTGCGCCCGCTCTTTCGTCAACTGCTCAGCGACTGACCCCGCAATCGGCCCAGGCCCGGCCATGGACGTCCACGTGCGTGAAGTAGATCCGGGTGGTGAGCCCGTTGCCGGATCAAAGGGAATGTGGCAGACCGTTGGCACAACATGCTTGCCAAGTCAGGTTCCCGGCGTGGGCCAGAAGTTGACCTTGGCGATGATTAGGGATGCGTTCCACGACACGGACTTTGCGGTGCCGACGGTGAACATCCAACCGGAGGGTGACGTCACCCTGGTCAACTTGCCGACGTTCTTCGAGGTCAAGTTCCCCGAGGCCGGATTCGGGCCGGGCGAGGTGGACAGGCCAGACCCCGCACGCCTGCTGGGCTACCGCATCGAGGTGCGCCCAATGTTGAAGTCGATCACCTACCGCCTCGGCACCGAGACCGTCGGACCGACGAAGTCCCGCGGTGGGCCGCACCCGAACGGCGACATCCGCGTGACGTACCGCCAGCCGGGCACGCACCAGGTGCGGGCCGACATCGTCTACAGCGGCCAGTTCCGGGTGAGCGGGAGCCAGTGGTTCGACATCCCGGGCGACGTCGCCCTGCAGGGCACCCCGGTGGCCCTCACCGTTCGTGAAGCGACCTCGCGGCTCTACACGAACTGACGCGGCAGATGTCCGGCGTTCGCAGCCGCAGCCGCGGGGGCTGCACTTACCGCCGGAAGCGCGGTCTACGGGTGCACGGCGGCGGGTGCACGGCGGCGGGTGCAGGGTTGGGGACCTACTGCCTGCTCCTTCGCCCCGCGATGAGCGGCCCCGTCGTCCACAGGCGCCGGTGATGCTGACTGCGGTCCACAGATCCGGCGGGCCCCGGGCGTCGGTCCGCCCGGTTGTCGGTGGCCCCGCCTAGGGTCGACGCAGTCGAGATCGCAAGAGGAGGCGGCGATGGAGGTCCCGAAAGCCTTGGCCGCAGGCCGACGCCTGCTGCGCGAGCACGGGCTGCACGACTGGACCATCGTCGCCGACCGCGCCAAGACGCGCGCCGGGGTGTGCCGGTTCACCAAGCGACAGATCGGGCTGAGCGCGCCGTTGACCTCCCTGCACTCCGAGCCCGAGGTGCTCGACACCATCCTCCACGAGATCGCCCACGCCCTCGTCGGCCCGCAGCACGGCCACGACGCCGTCTGGCGAGCCAAGGCCCGTGAGATCGGGTGCAGCGGCGAGCGGTGTGTCCCGCTGGACTCGCCCCGGGTGCCCGGCGACTGGGTGGGGCGCTGCCCCGGCGGCCACGAGAAGACCCGGCACCGGGCACCCACCCGGCTGATGTCCTGCGGCGAGTGCGCTCGTCGCTTCGACCCACGCCACCTTTTCACCTGGTCCTATCGGGGCCGGCCTGCCGCGCTTCCCGGCTCCTACGCCGCGCAGCTCGCCGCCCTCGCAGCCACGCGACGACCGGCCGAGCAGCTGACGGCACGCCCCACGGTCGGCGACCTCGTCGAGCTGGCGGCCGGGCCGTGGCAGGGCTTGGCCGGTGAGGTCGAGCTGGTGGGCGCGGTCCGGTGCCAGGTGCGGGTCGACGAAGAGCTGGTCAGCGTGCCGCTCGAAGCCGTCCGAGTGCTTCCGGCCAACGCGGCCCGCCGCTCCCGCAGCCTGCTCTGACCCACCCCGCCCGGCGGCCCAGGCTTCCCAGCCTGCTCTGACCCCCGCCCGGCATCCTGGGGCTTCCGCGGTCTGTTCTGACCCGCCCCGCCCGGCACCCTGGGGCTTCCGCGGCCTGCTCTGACCCACCGCGCCCGGCGGCCCGGGGCTCCCCAGCCTGCTCTGACCCGCCGCGCCGGACGGCCTGGTGAGCACGCTCACGCACCCCGTGGCGCCAGCACACCTCCACCCCGGGGACAATGAGGGGGTGAGCGAGAACGTGGTCCGCGTCGACCGTGCCAGCGGCGACTACGAGCGGCCTGTCGTCGAGGGCGGCGGCTTTCGCGAGTGGCACCAGCCGACCGAGGGGCTCGACCGCGCCTTCGTCCTGGCCGGCGGGGGAGCCACCGGCATCGCCTGGGAGGCCGGCATCATCATCGGTCTGCGCGACGGCGGCATCGACGTCCGTGACGCCGACACCATGATCGGCACCTCCGCGGGCTCCATGGTGGCGGCCCACCTGCGGGTTGGCACCGACGAGGGCAACGCCTTCGCGCGCATCCAGCAGGGAGCTCCCCTGGCCAGCTTCGGCCGGCTCGGCCCTTCTGACGCCGCCCGCTACGTTCGCGCCCAACTGAACCTCGACAAGCGGGCCGGACGCGCGCTCGTCGGGCAGGCCGCTTTGGCCGCGGAGACGACCAGCGAGGACGACTGGCTCGGGGCGATCGGCCTCGGCCTCGTGGACAAGCCGTGGCCGGAGCGTCGACTCCTCGTGACGGCCGTCGACGCACAGACCGGCACCTCCGTCGTCTTCGACAACACCAGCGGTGTGCCCCTCGAGCGGGCCGTCGCCGCCAGCTGTGCGGTGCCCGGCGTCTTCCCGGCCGTCGAGGTCGGCGGCCGCCGCTACGTCGACGGAGGCCTGCGCAGCATCGCGAACGCCGACCTCGCGACCGGTCACCGACGGGTGCTCGTGCTGTCGCCCTACCCGGTCGGCTCGCACCTGCGTGACCTCCCGCGCGTGCAGCTGCTCGCGCTGCGGCCCCGCGCCAGGACGCACCTCGTGGTGCCGGACGCCAAGGACCTGTGGGCGATGGGAGCCAACCCGCTCGACATGTCCCGGGGAGCCGGCACCTTCGACTCCGCTCGCGCCCACGGCGCCAGGATCGCCGACCGCGTCGCCCACATGTGGGCCGACTGAACGGTCCGGATGCCGCGACGGCGGCCCCCGGTCCCGGCCATGGTCGGCGCCCCACCAGGCCCGCCCCACCAGGCCCGCCCCCACCAGGCCCGCCCACCAGGCCAGGGTGTATCAGCCGGAAGGCATCCGCCTCCTGTCGAGTGTGGCCACGAACCCCGGTGGCCCGTCGCACGCCGGAGGACGCCATGGCCCTGCTCGACGCGATGCCCCTGATCAAGCTGCCGTCGTCGTGGCCGCTACCGGTCCTCGCGACGCTGTGCATGGTCGCGCTCGCCGGGCTCGACCTCGTCGGCGCGTTCGCGGCCAAGGAGTGGGCCGAGAAGCAGAACACGACGGCGCTGGGCGTGGGTGCGCTGGCGTTCCTGGTGCTCTTCTGGGTCTACGCGTCCTCGTTGCAGTACGCCGAGCTCGCGGTCGTGACCATGGGCTGGATCGTGCTGCTGCAGGTCGGCATCCTGGTCATCGACCGGTTGTACTTCGGCACCTCCCTGCCGACCGGCAAGCTGGTCGCGGTGTTCGTGATCCTCGTCGCGCAGGGCTATCTCGTGCTGGCGCCGAGCGCACCGTCGGCCTGATTCGGACGTCCGGTCGGCGAGCCCCAATGCAGTACCCCCGGGCCAGCCGGCGGCGGCGGCTCGCCCCTCGCTAGGCTGCGCAGCGAGGAGGCGACGATGACGTCCCAGCACAGCCACGGGAGCTCGGGGCAGACCACCCACAGCGCCCGGACCACCGCACAGATCGCGCTCGTGGAGCGGTATGCCGCGCACAACTACCACCCGCTCCCGGTGGTGCTCACCCACGGGGAGGGAGCCTGGGTCACCGACATTGACGGTCGGCGCTACCTCGACTGCCTGGCCGGATACTCGGCCCTGAACTTCGGGCACGGGCACCCGCGCCTACTCGCCCGCGCACAGGAACAGCTGGCCCGGCTCACCCTGACCAGCCGGGCCTTCCACAACGACCAGCTCGGCGCGTTCGCCGAGGCCCTCGCCGCCCTGACCGGCAAGGACCTGATCCTGCCGATGAACACCGGGGCCGAGGCCGTGGAGACGGCCCTGAAGGTCGCCCGCAAGTGGGGTTACCGGGTCAAGGGCGTGCCCGAGAATACGGCCAGCATCGTCGTCATGGAGGGCAACTTCCACGGGCGCACCACCACCATCGTCAGCTTCTCCGACGACAAGATCGCCCGCGACGAGTACGGCCCCTACACGCCGGGGTTCCGCACGGTCACCTATGGCGACGCGGAGGCGTTGCGGCACGCCGTCGACGACAGCACGGTCGCGGTGCTGCTCGAGCCGGTGCAGGGGGAAGGCGGCGTCGTCATCCCACCCGAGGGCTACCTGCGCGAGGTCCGGGCCATCTGCGACGAGGCCGGCGCGCTGATGATCGCCGACGAGATCCAGTCCGGCCTCGCTCGCACCGGGCGCACGTTCGCGTGCGACCACGAGGACGTCGTGCCCGACATCTACGTCATGGGCAAGGCGCTCGGCGGCGGCCTCTACCCGGTGTCAGCCATCGCCGCGAACCGTGAGGTGCTCGGGGTGATCACCCCCGGGTCGCACGGCTCGACCTTCGGCGGCAACCCGCTGGCGGCGGCCATCGGCCACGAGGTCGTCACCATGCTCGCCGAGGGCGAGTTCCAGCGCCGGGCAGCGCATCTCGGTGCCGTGCTCGCCGAGCAGCTCGCGCCCCTCGTCGGCAGGCCCGGCGGCGACGGCCTCGCCGCCGTCCGGGTCCGCGGCCTGTGGGCCGGCCTCGACATCGAGCCCGGGGGGCCCAGCGGCCGCGAGCTGTGCGAGCGGCTGTTGAGCCGCGGCATCCTGGCCAAGGACACCCACGGGTCGACCATCCGCGTCGCGCCGCCACTGGTGGTGACGCAGGACGAGGTCGGGCTGCTCGTCGACTCCGTGGCCGACGCCCTGGCCCACCCGTAGGCCCTCGCTCCGGGGCGGATGCCGGCGTCCAACGCGGGTGGGCGACTGCCGACTTGCGGATGCCGGCGCGCACGTGCGACGTGCGGATACTGCCGACCTGCGGATGCCGGGCCCGCGGCCGCCCGGGTCAGGCGGGGTCGGCGTGCGACCTGCGGATGCCGGCGAGCACGTGCGACGTGCGGATACTGCCGACCTGCGGATGCCGGTCCCGCGACCGCCCGGGTCAGGCGGAGTCGGCGTGCGCTGTGGTCGAACTGGCTCCGGAAGAGCTCGCCCCTGCCCGAGCGGCGTTGCGCGCGATCTCCTCGACGATCTCGGCCCTGCGGGGGCCGGGCAGGTCGTGCGCCATGTCGGGGAAGACGAGAAGCCGCGAACCCGGCACTGCTCGCGCTGTGGCGATGCCACCGCTCGGCAGGATCAGCCGGTCGCGCAGGCCGTGGATGACCAGGGTCGGCACGCGGACCTCACGAAGGGCGTGGGTGCGGTCGGGGCTGGCCTGGATGGCCACCAGCTGGCGGACGGTGCCCATCGGGTTGACGTTGCGGCTGATCGCGGTGCGCACCATGCCGCCGATCTCGTCGGCGTCGAAGTGCGGACCGGCGATCAGTCGGAACCCCTCGACCGCGAGCCGCTCGGCCTCGGCCGGGTCCTCGGGTCGGGGCGCCGACATCGACATCGCGACCGTGGGCAGCAGTCGGGGCGAGACGGTGCCGTGCCTGCGGTTGCCGGTGTTCGACATGATCGAGCACAGGCTGAGCACCCGGTCGGGGTGGTCGATGGTCAGCTGCTGGGCGATCATCGCGCCCATGGACACGCCGACCACGTGCGTCGCGCCGATGCCGAGGTGGTCCAGGAGGGCCACGGCATCCGCGGCCATGTCCGAGAGCAGGTACTCGGATCGCGCGTACCGCCGGTGCGCGAACCCCTTGAACAGGGCGGCACGAGTCGGCGCCGGCCCCTGCGACTTCGTCGACAGCCCGATGTCGCGGTTGTCCATCCGGACGACCCGGTAGCCGTGGTCGACGAGGCCCTGCACCACGTCTGCCGGCCAGGCCACCAGCTGGGCCCCCAGGCCCATGACGAGCAACATCGGCTCGCCGTCGTCGGGGCCGTCCACCTCGTACTCGATCGCCACGTCACCGAGCTGCGCACTGGTCATGGGGTGAGTCTCGCACCCGCCCCCGGGCCAGCCGGGCAGGGACCGCCCGACGGCTAGGGTTGTGGCGTGACCGAGGGGTTGACGTACGTGGTGGTGGCGCTCGCGTGCCTGCTCCTCGCAGGGTCCGTCTACTACGCCGTGCGCGACCGGCTCATGGATGACCGGCTGCTCGCCGTTGCCGCGCTGCTCGAGGTGGGGCTGATCATCCTGACGGTCTTCGGCCTGAGTGGCCTGGGGCGCATCGAGGATCCCACCGAGAAGGCGACGTTCGCGGCCTACCTCGTCTCGGTGCCGCTCATCCCGATCGGCACCTCGTTGCTGACCATCAAGGAGAAGTCGCGCTGGGCCATGGGCTCGATGGCCGTGGGGGCCTTCGCCGTGGCGGTCATGGTGGCGCGGCTGCAGCAGATCTGGAACTCCCATGGCTGACCCCGACCGCCACGCACTCGGCGGCCCGGGGGTGGTGCTCGTCGTCGCCTACGGCGTGCTCGCCCTCGCCGCGACGGGACGCTCGGTGCTGCAGGTCCTCACCAACTACGAGCAGGCCCCGCTGGCGTACACGCTCTCGGCGGTCGCCGCCCTGGTGTACCTCCTCGCCACGTGGTGCCTGATCCGTGGTGGCCGGTGGGTCAGGGTCGGGACGTGGGCCTGCACGTTCGAGCTCGCCGGGGTGCTCATCGTCGGGGCTGCGTCCTACCTTGCGCCGGAGGCGTTCCCGGACAAGACGGTGTGGTCGCACTTGGGCCAGGGATACGGTTTCGTTCCGCTCGTGCTGCCGGTGCTGGGCCTGCTGTGGTTCCGCAAGGTCGACCGGGACGCCCTTGCCCGCGATGCCCAGCAGGCTACCCAGTCCGCAGCGGCGCCCGACGCAACTGCCGGGTGACCCGTCCCTGCTGCAGTTGGCTGCTCAAGTGGTCGCCGGAGCAACCACCGAAGCACCCAGCTCCGCACGGTGGTGCCCCGCCCCGTCAGCTCTGCGCGTCGTCCTGCTCGACCCGCTCGAGCACCATCACGGGTATGAGCCGCTCGGTCTTGGTCTGGTAGTCCGCGTAGGGCGGGTAGGCCGCGACGCAACGCTCCCACCACTGCTCGCGCTCGGCCCCGGTGATCTCCCGCGCCACTGCCGGCCACGACTGCGTCCCGTCCTGCAGGGTGATCCGCGGGTCGGCCCGCAGGTTGCCGTACCACTGCGGGTGCTCGGGCGCCCCACCCTTGCTGGCCACGGCGGCGTAGACCCCGTCGTGCTCGACACGCATCAGCGGCACCTTGCGGATGCCGCCCGTCTTCGCGCCGCGCATCGTGAGCATGACCACAGGGCGGTTCATCACCTGCACAGAACGGGTGTCGCCGGTCTCCTCGATGGTCTCGACCTGCTTGCGCACCCAGCTGGTGGGGCTCGGGATGTAGTCGGTTGGGCTCATGGTGCTCTCCTCGGTGGTCCTGGTCCTGGTCCTGGTCTTGGCCCCGGCCTTGGCCCTGCGAGCGTCCGCGCCGTCGGGCGCACCGGGCGGATCGGTCAGGGTCAACTCACTTCTCGCTCGAGGTCTTCCACAGGTTGATGCCGGCCTCGACCGCGTGCTTGTCGATTCTCGCGAGTTCCTCGGCGCTGAACTTCAGGTTCTTCACGGCATCCAGACTGTTGTCGAGCTGCTCGACCGACGAAGCGCCGATCAGCACCGACGTGACCCGCGGGTCGCGCAGCGCCCAGGCGAGGGCCATCTGCGGGAGGGTCTGTCCGCGCGCCTTGGCCATCCGGTCGAGCGCCCGGATGTGCTTGAGCGAGACATCGGTCAGCAGCGACGGGTCGAGCGACTTGCCCTGTGCTGCACGCGAGCCCGCGGGGATGCCCTTGAGGTACTTGTTGGTGAGCATGCCCTGGGCGAGAGGGGAGAACGCGATCAGGCCGAGGCCGGTGTCACCCACGGCGTCGAGGAGGTCCTCCTCGATCCAGCGGTTCAGCATGGAGTAGGACGGCTGGTGGATGAGCAGGGGCGTGCCCATCGAACGCAGAACCTCCACCGCCTCGCGGGTGCGCGGGCCGGAGTACGACGAGATGCCGACGTAGAGCGCCTTGCCCTGGCGCACGAGCGAGTCGAGCGCCCCCAGCGTCTCTTCCAGGGGGGCGGTCTCGTCGAAGCGGTGGCTGTAGAAGATGTCGACGTAGTCCAGGCCCAGCCGCTTCAGGGACTGGTCGCACGAGGCCATGAGGTACTTGCGCGAGCCGCCGCCCTGGCCGTAGGGCCCCGGCCACATGTCGTAGCCCGCCTTGGAGCTGATGACCAGCTCGTCGCGGTAGGGGCGGAAGTCGCGGGCGAAGATCGTGCCGAAGTTGCGCTCGGCCGAGCCGTAGGGCGGGCCGTAGTTGTTCGCCAGGTCGAAGTGCGTCACACCGCGGTCGAACGCCCGACGCAGGGTCGCCTGCTGACGCTCGAGCGGCACGTCGTCGCCGAAGTTGTGCCAGAGGCCGAGGGAGACGGCGGGCAGGTCGAGCCCCGAGCGGCCGACCCGGCGGTACGGCATCCCCTCCCGGTAGCGTCCGGCGGCGGCCTTGTACTCGTCAGCGTGGAACGTCATGCGTCCATCCTTGCCGACAGAATGCCGGTCACCCACGTCCCGGAGCCAGATTTCGGCCCTGACCGGTAGGTGGTTCGCACGACGTCGGGTGGCTCGCGAGGTGAGACGACCACGGGCCGGGGGTGACCGGCATCCGGACTCGACGTATATTTCCCTCAGGTCATGAGTGTCAGCGACAAGCCCCGGCTCGCTGGCCGGCAACCCTCCAACCGCGGTGGGGTGCCCCGGGTGAAGACCTGGCGCACGGCACCCGCCGTGCGCAAGCGCGGGACTGCTCTCGGTAGCCCCGCAGGCCACGAATGACGTGTGCCGGGCGGTTTCCTCCCGGCACACCCGAACCCAGGAGACACCGATGACCGACCCCTCGCAGTGGGGCTTCGAGACCACGCAGGTCCACGCCGGGCAGGAGCCCGACAGCGCCACCGGCGCCCGGGCGCTGCCGATCTACCAGACGACGTCCTACGTGTTCAACGACACCGCCCACGCGGCGAACCTGTTCGCACTCAGGGAGTTCGGGAACATCTACACCCGGATCATGAACCCGACGCAGGATGCCGTGGAGCAACGGATCGCGGCGCTCGAGGGCGGCCTCGCGGCCCTGCTCGTGTCGTCCGGCCAGGCCGCGACCACGATCGGTCTGCTCAACATCGCCGAGTCCGGTGACCACATCGTCTCCAGCTCGGCGCTCTACGGCGGCACCGTGAACCTGCTGAAGTACACCTTCAAGAAGCTCGGCATCGACGTGACCTTCGTCGACGACCAGGACGACCTCGAGGCGTGGCGGGCCGCCGTACGCCCCAACACCAAGGCGTTCTTCGCCGAGACCATCGCCAACCCCAAGGCCATCGTGCTCGACATCGCAGCAGTGGCCGGCGTGGCCCACGAGGTCGGCGTGCCGCTCGTCGTCGACAACACCATCGCGACGCCCTACCTCATCCGCCCGCTCGAGCACGGAGCCGACGTGGTCATCCACTCGGCGACCAAGTACCTCGGCGGCCACGGCACCTCGATCGCCGGCGTCATCGTCGACGGCGGAACCTTCGACTTCGGCCAGGACCCCGGGAAGTACCCGAACTACAACACCCCCGAGGAGAGCTACCACGGGCTCGTGTTCGCGCGGGACCTCGGCGTCGGCGGCGGACTCGGTGCCAACCTCGCCTACATCCTCAAGGCTCGGGTGCAGCTGCTGCGCGACCTCGGCTCGGCGATCTCGCCGTTCAACGCCTTCCTCATCGCGCAGGGCGTCGAGACGCTGAGCCTACGCGTCGAGCGGCACATCGAGAACGCACGGGCGGTCGCGGAGTACCTCGAGGCGCACCCCCAGGTCGAGTCGGTGCGCTGGGCGTCGCTCGACAGCAGCCCGAGCAAGGCGCTCGCCGACAAGTACGCCCCCAAGGGCGCTGGTGCGGTGCTCGCCTTCGAGATCGCCGGAGGCCTCGAGGCGGGGCAGCGCTTCGTCGAAGGGCTCAGCCTGCACAGCCACGTCGCCAACATCGGTGACGTGCGCTCGCTCGCCATCCACCCCGCGTCGACCACCCACAGCCAGGGCGGTGACGAGGACCGCCTCGCGGCCGGTGTCACGCCAGGCCTGGTGCGGCTCGCGGTCGGCATCGAGTCGATCCAGGACATCCTCGCCGACCTCGATGCCGGGTTCGCCGCGGCCGGTGGGTCCGGCGACGGGGGCAGCGCCGACGAGGTGTCCGCGCCCGAGCTGGCCGGGGTCACGGCCGGCTGAGCCGGCCCCACCTGCCGTACACGCTCGACGGCCGCCCTGCTCGCGCAG
>JBBQWX010000141.1:0-11303 GCA_038210185.1 Actinomycetales bacterium | reverse complement strand
GCCACGGGCGCGGGGGTGGCCGGGGCGGCGGGGGGGGGGGTGGGGGGGGGGGGGGGCGCGGAGGCGGGGGTCGCGGTGTCGGGGGGCGGGGTGTCGGGGGGGGCGGCGTGGGGGGGGGCGCCGGGGGGGGGGGGGGTGGGGGGGGGCGCGGAGTCGGGGGCCGCGGTGTCGGGGGGCGCGGAGGCGGGGGGCGCGGAGTCGGGGGTCGCGGAGTCAGGGGTGTCGGGGTCTGCCACGTCCGCCTTTGTTCCCATGGCGCGCAGCCTAGTCGGCGCTCCTGACGGCGGGGCTGCCCCGCGGGCGCACCGTGTAGCTCAGCGAGATGACGGCGTCGACGCCAAGCACGAGCGTCCACACGCGGATGACCTGGGTAAGTGCCTCGGTGCGGGCCGGGTCGCCCACGACCAGCACCCCGACCCCCAGCAGCCCGGCACCGACGACGTACGCCACGACGTGGCACACCAGGCTGCGGCGCTCGTGCGCGGCGTGGGCGCGGCCCGTGCGGGGTGCTCGTCGTGGCGGGGGCCCGCCGGCATACCGGTAGGCGAAGCGCTCGTCGGCCCAGCGCACCATCGCGTGACCGAAGCCCACCGAGACACCGATGTAGACCCCGGCGAGCGCGTGCGCGGTGCCTGCGGTGCCACCGTCGCGCAGGTCGATCACCGTGGCGGTGAGCAGCACCAGGTCGACGAGCGGGGCGCCGGCGAGCAGCACCGCTCCGGCGCGCGGACGACGCAGGATGTAGCGGGTGACGAGCCCGGCGAGCACGAGGACCCAGAACAGGACCTCACAGGCGACGATGACGGCGTAGATCATGATCCCTCCCAGATTTGGCACAACTGTATCAAAACGTGCTCTCTGTGCAATCCCACTGCTAGACATGGGTGTGCCCAAACTGGTCGACCACCACGAGCGCCGCGCGGCGGTTGTCGACGCCCTCCTCGCGGTGGTGCGCCGCGCGGGGATGGCAGGCGCGACGGTGCGGGCCGTCGCCGCCGAGGCAGGCCTGTCGCCGGGGGCCCTGCGGCACTACGTGAGCTCCCAGGCCGAGCTCGTCGAGCTCGCGACGCGGGTGGTGTCGGACCGGGTCACCGCCCGTATCCGCGACCTGGGGCCGGCGCGCTCGATCGACGAGCTCGTCGAGGTGCTGGCCCAGGTCGTGCCGCTCGACGAGGAACGGCGGGCCGAGACGGAGGTGTGGCTCGCGCTCGTCGTCGAGTCGCGCACCGACGAGCGGCTCGTGCCCCTCGCGGCCGAGACGCACGACGGCCTGCGGGGCATCGCGGAGTCGGTCGTCGGCGGCATCGCCCCCGGCCTGTCCTCGGCCGACGCCTTGACCGAGGCAGACCGGTTGCACGCGCTCGTCGACGGGCTTGCGCTGCACGGGGTGCTCCACCCCGAGCAGGTCACCGCGCAGCGGGCTCGCGCCGCGTTGCGCGCGCACCTCGAGGAGCTCGCAGGGCGCTGAGCGGGCCGGGTCTGGCCGGGTCGGGCCGGGTCGGGCCGGCCGTCGGCGGTCGGCCTCGGCCGTCGGCCGTCGGCCATCGGTTATCGCCGTCGCCGTCGCCGGCGCCCTCAGCCGGCGCTGCCGACGGTGCGGACCCCGAAGTCCCCGCGCGCCACCTTCACCCGCAGCAGCTCGCCGACCTCGAGGTCGGCCGGGTCGCTCACGACTGACCCGTCGGGCTGCTGGACGATCGCGTAGCCGCGGTCGAGAGTCGACTGGGGTGACAGGGTGCGCACCTGGGCTTGCAGGTGTGCGGTGTGGTCGCGCGCGCGGTGCAGCTGGCTCTCGAGCCGGCGCCGGGCGCGGTCACGAAGCGCCTCGACGACGTCGCGCTGGCCGCGCACGAAAGCGCCCTTGTCGGTGAGCACCGGGCGGCTGCGCAGCTCGACGAGACGGCGCCGCTCGTGGTGGAGCCGCCCCGCCAGCGCCCGACGGGAGCGGTCTCGAGCGGCGGCCACGGCGGCACGCTCGGCCACGGCATCCGGCACGATCGCCTTGGCGGCGTCGGTGGGGGTGGACGCGCGGTGGTCGGCGACGAGGTCGAGCAGTGGGGTGTCGACGTCGTGGCCGATGGCGCTGACCACGGGGGTGCGCGCGGCGGCCACGGCCCGCACCAGGGTCTCGTTGCTGAACGGCAGGAGGTCCTCGACGCCGCCGCCGCCTCGGGCGATGACGATGACGTCGACCTCGGGATGGGCGTCGAGCTCGGCGAGCGCGGCGGTCACCTCGGCGACGGCCGTCGCGCCCTGGACGGCGACCTGGCGGATCTCGAAGCGGGTGGCGGGCCAACGGCGACGGGCGTTCTCGACGACGTCACGCTCGGCGGCGCTGGCGCGCCCACACACCAACCCGACCCGCCGGGGGAGGAAGGGCAGGGGGCGCTTGCGGTCGCGGTCGAACAGCCCCTCCTGGGCGAGGTGGCGCTTGAGGTACTCGAGCCGGGCGAGCAGCTCGCCGACGCCGACCGGCCGGATCTGGCGGGCGTCGAGCATGAGGGACCCTCGTTGGCTCCAGAACGCGGGCTTGGCCTGGAGCACGACGCGAGCGCCCTCAGCGAGCGGTCCCGGCATCGCGTCGAGGGCGTTGACGGAGATCGACACCGATAGGCTCATGTCGACGTCGGGGTCGCGCAGGGTGAGGTAGGCCGTGCGGGCGCCGGGGCGACGGTTGAGCTGCACCACCTGGCCCTCGACCCACAGGGTCGACATCCTCTCGACGTACTCGCCGATCCTCATCGAGAGCAGGCGCACCGGCCACGGCTGTTCGGCCGTGGTGTCGGCTGCCTTCTCGGGCAGCGGACCGCGACCCTGTCGTCCCGGCGTGCTCATGCGGCGAACTCTAGGCGGCACCACCCTCGGTGCGCTGTCAGCGGGTCTGCCGCCGCCTGGCCGAGCGGATCATCGCCCGGTGCAGCGCCCTCGGCGGTGCTGCCGGGGGAAGGGGAGCCGACCACCGACCGGGGCGGCATCCGTCGAGCACGAGGGCGACGTGGCGTCGCCAGGCGTCCGGCACGTCATCGCGCGTCGTCTCGAGGATGCCGGCGATGGCGAACGAGATGACGGGCAGGTCCTCGGGGGTGAGGTCGTCGCGCAGCACCCCGGCCGCCTGGCCGCGGCGCAGCACCTCGGCCACCGACCGGTACCCCGCGTTGCGGTCGCCGCCGAGCCCTCGCAGTGGTAGCGCCTCGGACTGGATGAGGTGGGTGAAGCCGCGGTTGTGCGCCTCGATCTCACCCATCCCGGTGACCAGGCCGGCGAAGGCGTCCCAGGGGTCCGTCGACGCCAGGGCGTGTCCGGTGCTCGCCTCGTACTCCAGCAGCGCGCCCGCGAACGCCTCGGCGACCAGCCCGGTGCGGTCCGGGAAGCGGCGGTAGAGCGTCGCGATGCCCACGCCCGCCTCGTCGGCGACCGTGGTGAGCGGTGCGGCCACGCCGTCCCTGCCGAACACGGTGCGGGCCGCGTCGAGAATCCGCTCGCGGTTGGCTGCCGCGTCGGCGCGCAGGCGTCGCGGGCGCGGATCCGGGGCGGACGGCATCCCACCAGCGTAGGTGGAATACATCCTCCACTTGAACGGTTGCGCTGGGCAAGCGGAGGACATGCTTCACTTCAGGAACGGATGGAGATTGCCGTGAACACCCTGCTCTGGATCCTGCAGATCGTGCTCGCCATCGCCTTCGGGCTCGCCGGCTTCGGCAAGCTCACTCAGCCCAGGGAGAAGATGCAGGAGCGGATGGGGTGGGTCGAGGACTACTCCCCGCGTACCATCACACTGATCGGCACCCTGGAGCTGCTCGCGGCGATCGGGCTCATCCTGCCCGCGGCGACCGGCATCCTGCCCTGGCTCACGCCGCTGGCCGCGCTGGGGCTGGTCGTGGTCATGGTGCTCGCGATCCCCGTGCACCTGCGGCGGCACGAGGCGGCGATGGTCGTGGTGAACGTGGTGCTGGCGCTCGTCGCGGCCTTCGTGGCGTGGCAGCGCTTCGGCCCGAACTCGTTCTGACCGGACCCGCGGATTCGGGCGCGGTCGGGGCGCGACCTACGATGGAGGGCATGGCTGACTCTGCGAAGCGCGTGCTCCTCGCCGCCCCCCGCGGCTACTGCGCTGGCGTCGACCGGGCGGTCGTCACGGTCGAGAAGGCCCTCGAGCTTTACGGCTCACCGGTCTACGTGCGCAAGGAGATCGTGCACAACAAGCACGTCGTGACCACCTTGCAGAAGCGCGGTGCGATCTTCGTCGACGAGACCGACGAGGTGCCCGAGGGTGCCACCGTGGTCTTCTCGGCGCACGGTGTCGCTCCGGTCGTCCACGACGAGGCGCGCGCGCTGTCGCTGCGCACCATCGACGCCACCTGCCCGCTGGTCACCAAGGTGCACCGCGAGGCCGTGCGGTTCGCCGACAGCGACTACGACATCCTGCTCATCGGCCACGAGGGCCACGAGGAGGTCGTCGGCACCGCCGGCGAGGCGCCCGAGCACATCCAGCTCGTCGACGGCCCCGACGACGTCGACTCCGTGACCGTGCGAGACCCGGACAAGGTCGTCTGGCTCTCGCAGACCACGCTGTCCGTCGACGAGACCATGGAGACGGTGCGCCGGCTGCGCGAGCGGTTCCCCTCGCTGCAGGGCCCGCCCAGCGACGACATCTGCTACGCCACCCAGAACCGCCAGCTCGCCGTGAAGCAGATGGCTACCGAGTGCGACCTCATGCTCGTCATCGGCTCGCGCAACTCCTCGAACTCGGTGCGCCTGGTCGAGGTGGCGCTCGAGCACGGTTCTCGCGCAGGTCATCTGGTCGACTTCGCCGACGAGATCGACGAGGCGTGGCTGGAGGGTGTGGCCACGGTGGGCGTCACGTCGGGCGCCTCGGTGCCCGAGATCCTGGTGCGCGAGGTGCTCGAGCACCTCGCCGCCCGCGGCTACGGCGACGTCACACCGGTCGTCGCGGCGCAGGAGTCGATCATGTTCTCGCTGCCCAACGAGATCCGCCGCGACCTCAAGGCCGCCGGCAAGTCCGACAAGATGCGGCACGACGCGAGCTTCGCCGAGTCCGGCTCGCTGCACTGACGTCGGGGTGGTCCGATGAGCGGGGTGGTCCGGTGAGTGGCGCGGATGCCGTGAGCGCGCCCGTCGCGCTCGCCACCGGGGCCGAGGCGCTCGCCACCGCCGGGCGGCTGCTCCACGACTTCAACACCGAGTACGACGACCCGACCCCGGGCGCCGCTGCGCTCGCGAGCCGGCTCGAGCAGCTCGTGTCCGACCGTGGCACGGAGGTGCTGCTGCTGGCGGATGCCGCCGGGGTGGCGGTGCTGCGCTTCCGGCCCTCGCTGTGGAGCCCCGCCGATGAGTGCTACCTCGCCGAGCTGTACGTCGTCCCCGCGCATCGGGGGAGCGGCTTGGGCCGGGTGCTGCTGCGCGCCTGCGTCGACCGTGCCGTGGCGCGTGGATGCGACTTCATCGACCTCGCCACGAGCGAGGACGATGCCGCGGCCAGGCACCTGTACGAGTCCGAGGGCTTCCGGCGTACCGAGGGCGATGGGGGGCCCCTGGCCTTCCACTACGAGCGCGAGCTCTGATGTCGTTTGGTCCTGTCGGCTGATCGGCGCGCCTGGGCCTTCCCGGACCTGCCGATGGGTGGACGTCCGCGAGAGGTGGCCTAGGTCGGCCTAGATCCGCTGCAGCCGTGGCGGGCGAGCCACTTGCCACCGCTGACGACCCGGAGCCGTCGGGCTCCGGGCTGTTGGGGGTGCCGCAGGCGCGACCCACCGCGCGCTCGGCACCCCTGGTGCGATCAGCGCGGCCTTGGGGGTGCCAGGGGCGCGACCCACCGCGCGCTTGGCACCCCTGGTGCGATCAGCGCGGCCTCGGGGGTGCCAGGGGCGCGACCCACCGCGCGCTCGGCACCCCTGGTGCGATCAGCGCTCCCGCGGACGGGCAAACGCATCCCAAGGGGCCAACCGCTGAGTGTGGGAGGGCCCGCCTGATGGCCGATCACCCGTCCGTGGACGCACATCCGGGTTTGCCGCGATCGCGCGGGCGAGTGTGCGGCGACCCGGCAGTCGTGCCGCGCTCATCACCCGGGCTGGGTGATGCCGCCCGACGCGTGCATCGCGACGATCGCGGTGTAGGTCGAGGCCCGCGCCGTGGACTGGTCGCCGGCGCCAGGGAAGGAGGAGATGGCTCGATGACCGCGTCGACCACCCCTCCGCCGTCACCGCCGCGCTCCGGGGTGCTGCGCGAGTTCGTCCCGGGGATCACGCTGTTCCGCAGCTACCAGCGCGGGTGGCTCGCCAAGGACCTCGTGGCGGGACTGGTGCTCTCGGCCCTGCTCGTGCCGCAGGGCATGGCCTACGCCGAGCTCGCCGGCCTTCCGCCGGTCACCGGTCTCTACACCTCGATCCTGTGCCTGCTGGGCTATGCCATCTTCGGCCCCTCGCGGATCCTCGTGCTCGGGCCCGACTCGTCGCTGGGTCCGATGATCGCAGCGACCATCGCGCCCCTGGCCCTGGCCGGGGGCGACCCCGCCAAGGCCGTAGCACTGGCCTCGGTGCTCGCCGTGCTGGTGGGCGTCGTCATGACGGTGGCCGGCCTGGCCCACCTCGGCTTCGTGGCCGACCTGCTCTCCAAGCCCACGCAGATCGGGTACATGAACGGGTTGGCGCTGACGATCGTCGTGGGCCAGCTGCCCAAGCTGTTCGGGTTCTCGGTCGACGCCGACGGGCTCCTCGAGGAGGCCGGGGCCTTCCTCACCGGCCTGGCTGACCAGCTGGTCAACGTCACGGCGGCGGGAATCGGCATCGCCTCCCTCGTCGGCATCCTGCTGTTGCAGCGGCTGCTGCCCAAGGTGCCCGCCGTGCTGGTGGTCGTGGTCGTTGCCGCCGTGGCCGTCAACCTGCTCGACCTGCAGGCGGACGGAGTGAAGACGATCGGGGTGCTGCCCCAGGGTTTCCCGCCGTTCACCGTGCCGACCCTCGCGTGGGGCGACCTGCCCGAGCTGTTGCTGGGTGCGGTCGCCATCGCCGTGGTCGCCCTGGCCGACACGATGTCGACCGCCTCGTCGTTCGCAGCCCGCCGCGGTGAGCGGGTGCGCGGCGACCAGGAGATGATCGGCATCGGGGCCGCGAATATCTTCGCCGGCTTCTTCCAGGGGTTCCCGGTCAGCACGAGTGGGTCGCGCACCGCGGTCTCCGAGCAGGCGGGTTCACGCTCCCAGGTGACCGGCATCGTCGGTGCGGTCGTCATCGCGTTCGTGCTGGTGTTCGCGACCGGGGTCATGCAGTACGTACCCCAGCCGACCCTCGGCGCAATCGTCATCGCAGCCGCGCTCTCCCTGGCCGACCTGCCCGCGACGAGGCGGCTGTGGCGCCAGCGCCGTACCGAGTTCACCCTCTCGATGGCGGCGTTCCTCGGGGTTGCGCTCCTGGGCGTGCTGCCCGGCATCCTGCTGGCGATCATGGTGTCGATCCTCAACGTGTTCCGGCGGGTCTGGTGGCCGCACCAGGCCGAGCTCGGCCGGGTCGAGGGGCTCGCGGGCCTGCACGACACCGGCACCTACCCGCACTGCGAGCTGCTGCCGGGCCTGGTCGTCTACCGCTTCGACGCACCGCTGATCTTCGCCAACTCCCGGATGTTCGGCTACACGGTGCGGGCGATGGCCGAGGAGCGCCCCGACCTGCGCTGGGTGCTCGTGGCGGCCGAGCCGATGACCGACGTCGACACCACTGCGGCCGACATGCTCGCCGAGCTCGACTCCTGGCTCAACGCGCGCGACGTCTCGCTGGTCTTCGCGGAGGTCAAGGACCCGGTGCGGGAGAAGATCCAGCGCTACGAGCTCGACCGCACCATCGACCCGGCCCACTTCTTCCCGACCCTCGACGAGGCCGTCGAGGCGTACATCGCCCGAACCGGCCAGAACTGGAAGGACTCCGCTCGGGAGTCGGAAGAGGAGCACCCATGACCCGGCAGCCCGAAGCCCAGGTCGTCCCCGGCCCGAGGCAGCGAGCCGCGGCGTGGCTCGCCTATGCGAGCCTTGCACTGGCGGCCGTCTACCTGGTCGTGGTGCTCATTCGCCGGTGGGACGTGCTGCTCGCCGGACTGGTGGCGCTGGCGGTGCTGGTCGTGGGGGCCTGGTTCGCCGTGTCACGACGCGGCATCCCCCGACTCGTGGGCCTGGGCGTCGGGGCCGCTGGTCTGGTGCTGTTCACCGTGGTGATGGTGGCCAGCAACAGCGTGCGCGTCCTGGTGGTGGGCCTGGTCCTGGCGGCGGTCTCGACCGCGTCGGCGCGGCTCGCGCTGCGACCACCGACGCTCGACCCCGCGCACGTGGTGGCCGCGAACCGGCCTCGTTACGCGGTGCTCATCATGAACCCCTGGTCGGGCGGGGGGAAGGTGCGCAAGTTCGGGCTCGAGCAGCTCTGCCGGGAGCGCGGCATCGAGCCGATCGTGCTTGTCAAGGGTTCGGACCTTCTCGCGCTCGCCGAGGATGCCGTGGCTCGCGGGGCGGACGTTCTCGGCATGGCGGGGGGCGACGGCTCGCAGGCGCTCGTGGCGTCGGTCGCGAGCCGGCACGGCATCCCGTTCGTCGTGGTTCCGGCCGGAACCCGCAACCACTTCGCGCTCGACCTGGGCATCGACCGAGAGGACGTCGTCGGTGCGGTCGACGCCTTCGACGAGGGAGTCGACCGGCGCATCGACCTCGCCGAGGTGAACGGTCGCGTCTTCGTGAACAACGCGTCGATGGGCTTGTACGCGCGGATCGTGCAGTCGACCGAGTACCGGGACGCCAAGCTGCGCACTGCCGCCGACACCCTCCCGGACCTCGTCGGGCCTGCTGCGGTACCGCTCGACCTGCGGTTCACCCTGCCGTCCGGGGAGCAGGCGACCTCGGCGAACCTGATCCTGGTGTCGAACAACCCCTACCAGCTCTCGCACCTGCGCGGCGCCTCGACCCGGCCCCGGCTCGACGGCGGACGGCTCGGCGTGGTGTCGGTGCTGGTGCGCGGTGCGGCGGATGCCGAGAAGCTGGCGGCGCTCGAGGCCGCCGGCCAGGTAGGCCGCTTCTCGGGCTGGAACGAGTGGACACCAACCGAGTTCGAGCTCACCTCCGGCGGGCCGGTGGAGGTCGGGGTCGACGGCGAGGCCCTGACGATGGACCCGCCGCTGCGCTTCGGGATCCGGCCGGGGGCGCTCACCGTGCGCCTGTCCCGCGCGGCGCTCTCCCGCCCCTCGGCCGCGCCGGCGGTGCACGTCGTGTCGGCTCCGACGCTGGGTGCCCTCTGGCACACCGCCCTGGGTCGACCGGTGGTGTCGAGATGAGCGGCGCGGACCCGGCTCCGAGGACCGGTGGCGTGCCGCCGGTGGAGGAGAGGCTGGCCCAGCGGCTCGACGAGCGGGGGGTGGAGGGCCACCCGGTCGCCGCGCACACGTCGGGGGTGCTGCACCGGCTGGGCCGCCTCGACCGGGCGGCGTACGTGGCGGTTGCCCGGGTGTCCACGCCGGCCCTCGACGGTCCCTTGAGCCGGTTGTCACACTTCGCCAACCACTCCAAGCCGTGGTTCCTCGTGGCCGCGATGCTCGCGGTGCTCGACGGCCCCAGCGGCCGACGTGCCGCGAGGACCGGGGTCGTGGCGATCGGCGCCGCCTCACTCCTGGTGAACCAGCCGATGAAGCTGATCGGCGACCGCGCCCGCCCTGACCGGGAAGGGCACGAGGTGCCGGAGGCGCGCTGGGTACCGATGCCGACCTCGACGTCGTTCCCGTCGGGCCACTCGGCGTCGGCGGCGGCCTTCGCGGTGGCGGTGGGCATGGTGGTGCCCGCCCTGCGGCTGCCGTTGGGAGCCGCAGCGGGAACGGTCGCGTTCTCACGGGTCTACACGGGGGTGCACTACCCGGGCGACGTGGTCGTCGGGGTGCTCACGGGGGCCTTGCTCGGCCGGGTGGTCGGCCGCCGGTCCGCGCGCAAGCAGGCCCGTCAGTGACGAGAGGCCTTCCGAGGGGGCCAGGCCAGCACCGACCCCGGGAGGGCGGCGCGTGACGTTGCGGGCGTCCTCCACCGCCGACGTGGTGGCGCGGCAGCGGCTCGGGTGACCCGGGCCTCGCCCCGATCCGTTCCGCCTTGACCGCTGCGCAGGTCAGAGCCCGTTCGCGAGCCGGCCCACCCCGGGTCCGTCGAGCTCGGCGAGCGCGACGCGCCGACCGGACAGCGCCAGGAGCAGGGCGAGCGCCGGCCCGGACACCCGTGGACCCTCGCCGATGGAGACGTCCGAGTCGGTCGCCATGACCCGGACGACGGACACGGTTTCCTTGGCGCCCCCGAACTTCACCGGTGTTCCCGACTGGTGATGCAGTGCCCGAACGACCGCCTCCCCCGGGTAGGAACGCGTGAGCCCCAGGGGCCGGCGGATGTCCTCGCCGTGGACGATCTCCTCGACGATGCGACTGTCGAGAGGCGCCGGCGGCGTCGAGGTTCGCTCTGCCACGCCGCGCAGTCGCTCCAGCGTTGCCCGCGCCGACAGGCGTCGCTCGCGGCGCACCCCGAGGTCGTTCTGGCGGTCGAAGTCGAAGCGTGCGAGCGCAAGACCGACGAGAAACCCCATCCGTGTGGTGACGGCCGAGTCGACGAGGTGCGCCACCACGTCGTGCACCGTCCACTCCTCACAGAGCGATGATTCATCCCACGCAGGGTCGGCTAGCTGTTCGAGATCGGTGATCAGGGCCGTGCGCTCTGCATGCACGATCGGCCAGACATCTGTCATGTGTCCCTCCCTGATGCGCCCGAATCACCTGCGAGGTCGATTCCCGGCGGGTCCTCGAGGGCGGAGCGTGCGGCAAGCCTAGTCAACCCGCGTCGCGGATGCCGGATGTGCGCCGCGGCGACGGCAGGCCGAGGTCGAGCAACAGCTCGGGGCGCTCCTCGACCGACGTCGCGGCGTCGATGAGCTCCTGCGAGGTGAGCGGCCGGGGTGCCGTCTCGACGGGGGTCAGCACCGGGATCTCGTCACCGACCAGGTCGAGGTCGTGCATCCGCCGGGCGGTCACCATGACCCGCGACTCCAGCGCCCCGACCATCGCGTTGTAGGCCTCGACGCTGGACTGCAGGCTGCGCCCCACCTTGGCCGTGTGCGCGCCGAGCGTGGCGAGCCGGCGGTGCAGGTCGCGACCGAGGTCGAGCAGCTCGCGGGCGCTGGTCGACAGGGCGTCCTGCTGCCAGGTGAAGGCCCCCGTGCGCAGCAGGGCCATCAGCGCACAAGGGCCGACGACCACTACCCCATGGCCCAGGGCCCGCACGTGGAGCGAGGGCT
>JBBQWX010000140.1:0-11435 GCA_038210185.1 Actinomycetales bacterium | reverse complement strand
CCGCACCGGATGCCGTGGCGCGCCTCGAGCAGGCCCGCGCGGCCCTCGTGGCGGCCGAGGCCGAGGTGCGCGACGCCCTCTCCGCCCTGGCCGCCTCCACGACCCCCGACGCTGACCGCCCCACCTCCGCGTTGGGTGCTCAGGTGGCTGCCCCAACGACCACCTCAGCACCCAACTCCGCAATCGCAGAACCTGCTTGATTTGGAAGTATTAAGGCGCTTAACATCTGCAACGTGAACCTGACGGCCCGCGAGCGCCAGATCGTCGAACTGCTGCGGGCCGAGCCACTGCTCGACGCCGCGGCGATCGCCGAGCGGATCGGCTCGACCCGGGCCGCGGTGTCGGTGCACCTGTCCAACCTCACCCGCAAGGGCGTCGTGCTGGGCCGCGGCTACCTCGTGCGGGCCGAGGTCGACTCGGTGCTCGTCGTCGGTGGTGCCGTGCTCGACACCAAGGTGCGCACGGCTGCGGCACCGGTGCTCGGCACCAGCAACCCCGGCACGGCATCGGCGACGGTGGGTGGCGTGGGGCGCAACATCGCCGAGAACTTGGCCAGGCTCGGCCGACCGACGGTGCTCGTCGCCGCGGTGGGCGACGACCCCGCCGGCGACACGGTCCTCCAGCGCACCCGCACCGCGGGCGTCGAGTGCCGCCACGTCGTGGTCTCGCCGCACCCCACCGGCACCTACGCGGCCGTGCTCGACGACGCGGGCGACCTGCTCATCGCCGTCGCGGACATGCGCGCGACCGACGAGCTCGCCGTCGCGGACCTCGCTGTCGTGCCGACCCTGCTCGGCGGCGCCGATGCCCTCGTCGTCGACGCCAACCTCGACGCCACCGTCATCCGCTGGTTGCTCGCGGCGGCGCAGGATGCCGGCGTGCTGTCGGTGTTCGAACCGGTGAGCGTGGCCAAGGCGACCGCGGCCGCCCCCGTGCTCGACGGTTCCCTGCGGGTGCACACCGTGACCCCGAACGTCGACGAGCTGGCCGCCCTGGTGGCACACCCGGTCCACGACACCGTCGAGGGCGTGCGGGCCGCCGCCGACCTGCTGCACGCGCGCGGCGTCGAGCACGTCTGGGTGCGCCGCGGCATCCGCGGCAGCCTGCTCTCGGTCGCCGGGCGCGCCGGCCGCGCCGGCCGCGCCGGCCGCGCCGTGCTCGTCAGCGCCCCCGAGGTCGAGGTCGCCGACGTCACCGGCGCCGGTGACGCGATGACGGCCGGGTACGTCAACGCGCTGCTCGACGGCGCCGACGTCGTCGAGGCCGCCCGCCACGGCCAGGTGCTCGCCGCGCTCACCTGCGCCTCGGCCGACACCGTGCGTGCCGACCTCACCGCCGCGCTCGTCGCGGCCCACCTGACCCCCACCCAGCCCCTGGCCGAGGAGCTTCCCCGATGACGACCACCCGCTACACCGCCACGCACCCGATGCTCGTGGTGGCCCCCGAGGTCGCCGAGGCCGTGGCCGCCGGCGAGCCGGTCGTCGCCCTCGAGTCGACGATCATCAGCCACGGGATGCCGGACCCGCACCACGTCTCGCTGGCGCGCGAGGTCGAGCAGATCGTGCGCGACGGGGGAGCGGTGCCGGCGACCATCGCGGTGCTCCACGGCCGCCCGACGATCGGGTTGTCCGACGACGAGCTCGAGCTGCTCGGCTCCGACGGCGGCATCCGCAAGGTCAGCGTCCGCGACCTGCCCCATGCCGTGGCCACCGGTGCGCACGGGGCCACGACGGTGGCGAGCACGATGCGGCTGGCCGCGCTGGCGGGCATCCGGGTGTTCGCCACCGGTGGCCTGGGCGGCGTGCACCGCGGGGCGGAGAGCTCGATGGACGTGTCGGCCGACCTCACCGAGCTCGGGCGCACCGAGGTCGCCGTGGTCTCGGCCGGAGTGAAGTCGATCCTCGACATCGGGCGCACCCTGGAGGTGCTCGAGACCCTCGGCGTGCCGGTCGTCGGTTATGGCACCGACGAGTTCCCGTCGTTCTTCTCGCGGGCGAGCGGGGTTGCCGCGCCGATGCGGGTCGACACCCCGCAGGAGGCCGCCGCGCTGATGGCGGCCACCTGGGGACTGGGCCTGGGCAGCGGGGTGTCGTTCGCGAACCCGGTGCCCGCGCAGGACGAGATGCCGCACGAGGAGATCGATACCGTCATCGAACAGGCGCTGGCCGACTGCGACGAGCACGGCGTCTCCGGCAAGGACATCACGCCGTACCTGCTGGGCCGGATCGTCGAGCTCACCGATGGCCGGTCGCTGCAGACCAACCTGGCCCTGGTGCGGCACAACGCGCGGGTCGGCACGGCGATCGCCGTGGCCCATGCGGCTCTGACCTGACCCGACCGGTCAGGCAGAGTTGCCGGACCTCCGGCCTCGAGTGCCGAAGTGGTTGCCAGGGCGACCACCTCCGCACTCGAGGCGAACAGGTGAGGCGGGTCGGTCGGCGGGATGCCGGGTGCCGAGGACTAGGCTCGGTCCGGAACCCTTCCTTCCCCCCAGTAGCACCAGGAGTCCAGCGTGGCCAGCATCGAAGCCGTAGGCGCCCGCGAGATCCTCGACTCGCGCGGCAACCCCACCGTGGAGGTCGAGGTCGCCCTCGACGACGGCACGCTCGCGCGTGCCGCCGTCCCCAGCGGCGCGTCCACCGGAGCGTTCGAGGCCGTCGAGCGGCGGGACGGCGACAAGGGTCGCTACCTGGGCAAGGGCGTGCAGAAGGCCGTCGACGCCGTCATCGACGAGCTCGGTCCCAAGCTGCTCGGTTTCGAGGCCAGCGAGCAGCGCCTCGTCGACGCCGAGATGCTTGCCGTCGACGGCACGGCCAACAAGGAGAAGATCGGGGCCAACGCCATCCTCGGCGTCTCGCTGGCCGTGGCGCGCGCCGCCGCGGACTCCGCCGACCTGCCGCTGTTCCGCTACGTCGGCGGCCCCAACGCCCACGTGCTGCCCGTGCCGATGATGAACATCCTCAACGGCGGCAGCCACGCCGACTCCAACGTCGACATCCAGGAGTTCATGATCGCGCCGATCGGCGCCGACAGCTTCCGTGAGGCGCTGCGTTGGGGCGCCGAGGTCTACCACGCGCTCAAGGGCGTGCTCAAGGAGAAGGGTCTCGCGACCGGCCTCGGCGACGAGGGCGGCTTCGCCCCCAACCTCCCGAGCAACCGCGCGGCGCTCGACCTCATCATCGAGGCCATCGAGAAGGCCGGCTACGTGCCCGGTGAGCAGGTCGCGCTCGCGCTCGACGTCGCCGCCTCCGAGTTCCACGACGAGTTCGGCTACGCCTTCGAGGGCGGCACCAAGACCGCCCCCGAGATGATCGACTACTACGCCGACCTGGTCGCCTCCTACCCGCTGGTCTCCATCGAGGACCCCCTCGACGAGAGCGACTGGGACGGCTGGAAGGCGATGACCGACCGGATGGGCGACGACGTGCAGATCGTCGGCGACGACCTGTTCGTCACCAACCCCGAGCGGCTCGCACGCGGCATCGAGACCGGCACGGCCAACGCCCTCCTCGTCAAGGTCAACCAGATCGGCTCGCTGACGGAGACCCTGGATGCCGTCGAGATGGCCCAGCGCAACGGCTACCGCTGCATGATGAGCCACCGTTCCGGCGAGACCGAGGACACCACGATCGCCGACCTCGCCGTCGCGACGAACTGCGGCCAGATCAAGACCGGCGCCCCGGCCCGGTCCGAGCGCGTCGCGAAGTACAACCAGCTGCTGCGCATCGAGGAGGAGCTCGACGACGCCGCCGTGTCCGCCGGCGCCGGCGCCTTCCCGCGCTTCACCCGCCGCCAGCAGGGCTGAGCCACACCATGGCCACCGGGCGCTCCCGCGGTCCGGCGTCGCGACCTCCGCGACGTCCGGGCGCGGGGCGCCCGCGCGCCGCCACCCGGGGTGCGGCCGCCGCGCCGCCCGTCGCCATCACGGCCGGATGGCGGGGCCGGCTCACCACCGCCGCGAAGGACCGCCGAGCCCGCCGTGGTGCGGTGCTGCTGTCGATCCTCGCGTTCCTCACCGTGCTGCTCGGGTCGACGGTCGCGGCGTACGTCAACCAGCAGGGCGACATCGCCGCGCTGGAGGACAAGGTCGCCGCCCAGGAGCGGGACGTCGCCACGCTGGAGTCCGACCAGGAGCGCTGGCGCGACCCGGCCTACGTCGAGCAGCAGGCCCGGCAGCGGCTGAAGTTCGTCAAGCCGGGGGAGCGCTCCTACACCGTGCTCGACTCCGAGCCGGCCACCGGCACCAAGGACCCCGTGCCCGAGACGGCCGCGCCCGACCTTCCCCTGCCCTGGTACGAGACCGTGTGGGAGTCCACCCGCACGGCCGACGCGCCCGGGGCTCGCCGGTGATCGCACGCCCCGACCTGCCGCCCGTCGCGCAGGCCGATCTCGACGCTGTCTCTCGCCAGCTGGGCCGCGCAGCCCGTGGGGTGACCGAGGTCGCCCACCGCTGCCCGTGCGGTGAGCCCGACGTCGTGCGCACCGAGCCCCGCCTGCCCGACGGCACGCCGTTCCCGACGTCGTTCTACGCCACCTGCCCCCGCCTCACCGCGGCGCTGTCCACGCTGGAGAGCCAGGGCGTCATGCGCGAGATGACCGACCGGCTCGGCAGCGACCCCGACCTGCGCGAGCGGTATGCCGCGGCGCACCTCGACTACCTCGAGCGCCGCTCCCAGCTCGGCGACGTGCCGGAGGTGGCCGGGGTGTCGGCCGGCGGGATGCCCACGCGGGTCAAGTGCCTCCACGTGCTCGTCGCCCACTCGCTCGGTGCCGGGCCCGGCATCAACCCGCTGGGCGACGAGGCCGTGCAGATGCTCGACCCGTGGTGGCAGCGGCACCCCTGCTCGGCCGACGCGCCCGGTGCGCCCGGTGACGGCCACGACGTCACTAGTGCCGGCGGCGCGCCATGAGCGACGGCATCCGGCCCCGCGTCGCGGCGATCGACTGCGGCACCAACTCGCTGCGCCTGCTCGTCGCCGAGGTCGGTGACGACGGCCGGCTCAGCGACGTCGTGCGCCGGATGGAGATCGTGCGGCTCGGGCAGGGCATCGACCGCACAGGGGTCATCGCGCCGGAGGCCATGGCACGCACGCTGGCCGTGACGCGGGAGTACGCCGAGCAGTGCCGGGCCCTGTCGGTCGACCGGGTGCGCTTCGTCGCGACCTCGGCCTCGCGCGACGCCCGCAACGCGGGGGAGTTCGTCGCCGGCGTGCGTGCGGCGTTCGGCGACCTCGACGTCGCGCCCGAGGTCGTGGCCGGCGACACCGAGGCTCGCTTCTCGTTCAGCGGCGCGACCGGCGACCTGCAGGCGGTCGGCCTACCCGGGCCCTACCTCGTCGTCGACCTCGGCGGCGGCTCCACCGAGCTGGTGCGCGGCACGACCGGGGTCGAGGCCGCCCGGTCGGTCGACGTCGGCAGCGTGCGGATGACCGAGCGCCACCTGCACTCCGACCCGCCCACCACCGCCGAGGTCGAGGCGGCCCGCCGCGACGTCGTCGCCGCGCTCGACGCGGTCGAGGAGGACGTCGACCTCACCGGCATCGGCGCGGTGGTCGGGCTCGCCGGCACCATCACCACGATCACGGCGCACGCCCTGACGCTGCCGGCCTACGACCCCGAGGCCGTGCATCTGGCACGCCTGACCGCCGACGTGCACCGGGCGGCGTGCGAGTCGCTGCTCACGATGGGGCACGGCTCGCGGGCGGCCCTGCCCTACCTGCACCCCGGTCGGGTCGACGTCATCGCCGGCGGGGCGCTGGTCTGGGAGCAGGTGCTCGACCGCGCCCTGGAGCGCTCGCCGGATGCCGTGGTCGTGACGTCCGAGCACGACATCCTCGACGGCATCGCCCTCTCCCTGGCCTGAGTTGCCGCCCCGCCGTACCCCGAGTGACCAATAGGTCACTGCAGGTGCGCCCCCCCGTACCCCGATCGACCAATAGGTCACTGCAGGTACGCCCCCCGTACCCCGAGTGACCAATAGGTCACTGCAGGTACATCCGACACACCGACCGGTGCTCCGGTTCTCGCGGTAATACGGAGTGCGCGGTAGTGTGCGAGTCGCACCAATGTCGGTTGCTCAGAGGAAGGGTGGTGTCCGGTGGACGGCACACAGCTGGTCAAGGGGGTGCTCGACCTCGCGGTGCTCGCAGTGGTCGCCCGCGAGGACGGCTACGGCTACGACGTCGTGCGCCGGTTGCGGGCAGCAGGCCTGGACGAGGTGGGCGACGCCTCGGTGTACGGCACGCTGCGCCGGCTCTACTCCGCCGGGGCGCTGACGTCGTACGTCGTGCCCTCCGACGAGGGGCCGCACCGCAAGTACTACGGCATCAACGCGCAGGGGCGCACGGCGCTCGAGTCGCAAGGCAAGACGTGGGCGGCGTTCGCCGCGACGATGGACGGTCTGCTCGACGAGGCGGGAGTGCGGTCATGAAGGACACCACGGTGATCGGGTCGGCGGGCCAGGTCGACGACGTGCGGGCCTACGTGCAGGCGGTACGGGCCTGGCTCGGTGACCTGCCGGCCGACGAGGTCGAGGACCTCACCGCCGGCATGGAGGCCGACCTCGCCGAGCGCGCGGCCGAGTCGGGCGGACCGCTGGGGGGCCTGCTGGGTGAGCCCGAGGCGTATGCCGCTGAGCTGCGGTCCGCGGCGGGGTTGCCTGCGCGTGTCGACGTGGTGTTGCCGGATGCCGTCGCTCCGGAGCCGTGGACCGACCGCCTCGTGCGCGAGGCCCACGAGCTCGTGGCCCGGCATCCCTGGCTGCGCGAGCTGCGACCCACGTGGTGGTTGGCGCGCGGCGCCGTCGCCGGGTGGGCCGTGGCGCAGGTCCTCGGCACCGGGCGCACCTTGGCGCTGCCGCTGGTCGGCGCGGCCCTGTCGATGTGGCTGGGCCTGGTGCTGCGTCGCCGCGAGCAGCTCGGCACCGCGTTACGGGTGTCGCTGGCTGCCGGGAACGCCTTGGCCGTGGTCCTCCTTCTCCCGATGCTGGCCTTCTACACGGCGGGGTCCTCGGACTTCAATGCCGTCAGTGGAGGGGACCTGCCGCTTCCGGGGGTCTCGTCGGACGGAGCGCCGGTCACCAACCTCTTCGCCTACGACGCCGCGGGGCAGCGCGTGACGGATGTGCGCCTGTACGACCAGTACGGCCACCCGCTCACCGTCTCGTCGGAGGCCGTGCCACCTCCCTTCGACGCGAACGGCCAGCCGCTGGTCTCCTGGCCGCCGGACCCGCGCGTCCTGGGCATGTTCCCGCTGCGCCTGGTTGCGACGGCCGACCCGTGGACCCCGTCGGATTCCGAGTGGACGCCACCCCTGATGGTCGCTCCGCTCGCCGGGTCCGCGGTGCCGAGCCCGTCGCCGAGTGCCGCGGCGAGCGGCGTGCCGAGTCCCTCGGCCAGTGGCACGTCGAACGCTGTGCCGAGTCCCTCACCCAGCGCCTCCCCGAGCACGAGCAGCACGCCGTAGCAGGGGTACCGGCGACCCCGGGGGAGGGCCAGCGGGGCGGGGGCACGGCATACAGTGGCCTCGCCCCCGTGGCCCAACTGGCAGAGGCAGGCGACTTAAAATCGCCGCAGGTGCGGGTTCGAATCCCGTCGGGGGCGCGCCAGCGCCCACTCCCGGTCGAAAGTAGAGAACACGCCGTCGGTGGCTGGTCAGTGGCAGCGTGTTCTCTACCTTCGACGGGCTGGCACGCCGGGCAGGCGGTGCGGGAACACCGAGCACGCGCCGCACGTCTAGGCTAGTGACACGTGCGGTGACGACACCGCCATGACCATCACGGAGGAACGATGGCCAGCAACCCGGCCTACAACCGCATCGAGAAGGACGCCCAGGACGGCTACGCCAGCTTCGGCGGCCCCGGCGCCAACGCCGCCCAGCAGGCTGCCGCGGGCCAGGCCGCCACTGCAGGGATGACGGCGCAGCAGCTGCAGGACCTGTACAGCCAGCCGTCCGCCGGCCCGGCCGACACCCGCCGCGTCACCATGGACGACGTCATCATGAAGACGCTCGGCCTCTTCGCGATCGTCCTCGTGACCGGTGCCGTCGGCTGGACCGTCGCGGCGGCGAACCCGGGCATCGGCATGGCCCTGTGGCTCGGCGGCATGGTCGGCACGCTCGTGCTCGGTCTGGTCATCGCGTTCAAGAAGACGCTCAGCGTCCCGCTGATCCTGATCTACGCCGTGGTCGAGGGTCTCTTCATGGGGGCCGTCAGCCAGTACTTCAACAGCGTGCCTGGTTGGGAGGGCATCGTCCCCCAGGCTGTTCTGGCAACGCTCGCGACCTTCGCGGGCATGTTCCTGGCCTACAAGTTCGGCCTGATCAAGGTGACGGCGCGGTTCCGCAAGATCATGACGTTGGCGATCATCGGCTACGCGGTCTTCGCCGTCGTCAACGTCGTCTTCGCGCTGGTCACCAACACCCAGTTCGGCATCGGTGGCTCCGGCGGCCTCGGCATCGCCATCTCCGTGTTCGCCGTGGGTCTGGCCTCGTTCACCCTCGCGCTCGACTTCGACTCCATCGAGCGCGCCATCGCGAGCGGCGCCCCGCAGAAGTACTCATGGCTCCTCGCGCACGGCCTGATAGTCACCCTCGTGTGGCTCTACATCGAGTTCCTCCGCCTCTTCGCCCGTCTGCGTCAATGACGGTAGACCGCAGCAACGACACCGCCGGGGCAGGCTCACCTGCCCCGGCGGTGTCGTCTGCGCAGCCGGATGCCGCGCGCCCCGGCGCCGACGTCGTCGCACCCGAGGCGCGCGTCGAGCTCGACCGGATCCGCCGCCGCTGGGGTGAGCTCCCGCTCGAGCGCGCCGAGGCCGGGATGCCGCTGCTCCGCCGCGTCCTCGCCGATCTCGCCCCCCGCTCATCCCGACTTCTTGCGGATGACCCACGCGAGGAGACCGTTTCCGCGGCTGCCGACGTGGGGGATCCGCAATCGGTCGCGGTCCCCGACCTGGGGCCTGCGGTCGTCGTCGACCAGCTCACCGTGCTGGTCTGGGATGCGTACGCCACCGGCCGCTGCGACGGCATCCCGCAGCAGTTGGCCACAGCCCGGCGCGAGCTGGGCTGACCGCCCCGCTCCACCGCGGCCGACCACCACGCGATCTGCCCTGCGCGCAAGCGACCACCGGGGGGCCCACCGGGTCTACGTTGCACCAATGGCCGACAGTGATGTTCGACCTGGGCGCCTTGATCCTGACGTCGTCATCGTCATGGGTGTCTCCGGGTGTGGGAAGTCGACGGTGGCGAAGGGGCTGTCCACGCTGCTGGGCTGGGAGTTCGCCGAGGGGGACGCGTTCCACCCCGAGGCCAACGTCGCCAAGATGCGCAGCGGCACCCCGCTCACCGACGAGGACCGCTGGCCCTGGCTCGAGGCCATCGGGGAGTGGATCTCGACCAAGGAAAGCTGCGGCGAGTCCGCCGTCGTCACCTGTTCGGCCCTGCGGCGGGTCTATCGTGACCTGCTGCGCGAGGGGCGCCCGCACGTGCGGTTCCTGCACGTCACCGCCGAGTCCGAGGTCATCCTCGACCGGATGGAGCACCGCCCCGGTCACTACATGCCGCCGTCCCTGCTGCCCAGCCAGCTGGCCACGCTCGAACCGCTCGGGGACGACGAGCCGGGCGTGGTCATCACCAACGAGGGCAGCGCGGCCCAGGTCCTCGACCGGGCGCTCGCGGCGCTCGGCCACCGAAAGGAGCACGCCTGATGTCCCTCCTCGCACTTCCGGCCGTCGTGTCGGCCGCCCTGCCCGCCGGACTCCCGTTCGCCGAGGAACCACCCGTGTACGCCGGCAGCGCGCAGCTGATCGCGGCGTGCGTGCTGGGCATCCTCGCTGTCGTCGTGCTCATCACCTGGGGCAAGGTGCACCCGTTCCTCGCGCTGATGCTCGGTTCGGCCGTGCTCGGCGTGATCGCGACGATGCCGCCGGGCGACACCGTCACCAGCTTCGTCGCCGGCTTCGGCAGCACGGCCGGAGCGGTCGGGATCCTCATCGCGCTCGGTGCGATGATCGGCAAGCTGCTCGAGGACTCCGGCGGGGCCAACCGCATCGTCGCGACCATGGTGGGCCGGGTCGGTCCCGGTGGCCTGCCCTGGGTGATGGCGGCGATCGCGGCCATCCTGGGGCTGCCGCTGTTCTTCGAGGTCGGCGTCGTGCTGCTGGTGCCGGTCGTGGTGCTGGTGGCGCAACGCACCGGGCTGTCGCTGATGAAGGTCGGCATCCCCGCGCTCGCCGGGCTCTCGGTGCTGCACGGCCTGGTTCCACCGCACCCCGGGCCGCTGACGGCGATCGGCCTGCTGAACGCCGACCTCGGCCGCACCCTGATCTTCGGCATCCTCATCGCGATCCCGACGGTCATCGTCGCCGGTCCGTTGCTGGCCCGCTTCGTCGACCAGTGGGTGCCGAAGTCCGCGAGCGACCTGTCGCTCTTCGGCTCCGGCCCGCGGACAGGGGAGACCGCGCGGGCCACCGCCGGCGCCGGAGCCCGCACCGAAGAGGGCGACCCCGGAACCGCGGGCCACGGTGACGGCCGGGTTGCTGTCAGCACCGTCGAGGCACCGGGCTCGGGGGTCGCCTCGTTCGAGGAGCCGCTGGCGCAGGGTCGCAGGCGCGTCGGCTTCGCGCGGGCCATCATCGGCATCACGCTGCCCGTGGTGCTCATGCTGCTCGACGCGATCACCAAGCTCGTCGTCACCGACGAGGAGGCCGGAGTCCGCCGGGCCATGGACTTCATCGGCACGCCGATCGTGGCCCTGCTGATCTCGGTGATCTACTGCTACTTCGCCCTCGGTCTGGGTTCCGGCCTGAACAAGGGCCAGGTGAGCGACTCGGTCGGCTCGGCCCTGCCGGGCATCGCCAGCATCATCCTCATCGTGGCTGCGGGCGGCGGGTTCAAGCAGACGCTGATCGATGCGGGCGTCGGCAACGTCATCAAGGACTGGGCCGAAGGCGTCAACATCTCGGTGCTCGTCCTCGGCTGGCTGGTTGCGGTGCTCATCCGCCTCGGCACGGGGTCGGCGACGGTGGCCACCATCACGGCGGCCGGCATCGTCGCCCCGCTCGCGCCGACCCTGTCGGCCAACCACCTGGCCCTGCTCGTGCTGGCCATCGGGTGTGGGTCGCTGTTCTTCTCGCACGTCAACGACGCCGGGTTCTGGCTGGTCAAGGAGTACTTCGGCCTCACGGTGGGCGAGACGATCAAGTCCTGGTCGGTCATGGAGACCGTCATCTCGGTCTTCGGCTTCGCCCTCGTGATGGCGGTCAGCGTCCTCGTCACCTAGCCGCCTCGTCATCGCGGTGGGTGGGGGGGATGGGGGGCAGGGCACCACCAACCCCCAAACCCCCCCAGGGGGGGGGGGGGGGGGGGGGGGGGGCGCGGGACGCAGGTGTCCCAAACCCCCGCCCCCCCCCCCCCCCAACACAACCGCCCCCACAAGG
>JBBQWX010000139.1:0-11466 GCA_038210185.1 Actinomycetales bacterium | reverse complement strand
CGAGGACCGCGGCGTGCAGCTCGACCGCACCTACCAGCTCAACGTCGGCGGCAACATGGACTTCAAGAACATGCTCGAGCGCGAGCGCCTGGAGTCCAAGAAGATCTCCAAGACCCAGTCGGTCACCTCGAACCTCACCGGGGCGCTGGCCGGCAAGACCGACGACCGCAACGTGCACATCGGCCCGTCCGACTACGTCGCGTGGCTCGACGACCGCAAGTGGGCCTACGTGCGCCTCGAGGGTCGCGCCTTCGGTGGCGTGCCGCTCAACCTGGAGTACAAGCTCGAGGTCTGGGACTCGCCGAACTCGGCCGGCATCATCATCGACGCCATCCGTGCGGCGAAGATCGCCAAGGACCGCGGCATCGGCGGCGCCCTGCTGTCGGCGTCGTCCTACCTGATGAAGTCCCCGCCGGAGCAGCGCCCCGACGACCTCGGTCGCGCCAAGCTCGAGGCCTTCATCCGGGGTGAGGAGGAGCGCTGACCCACGTCGGCTGAGCTCGACCGGGCCCCGACGCAGAAGATCGGTCGGCACGCGCACATCCGTGCGTGCCGACCGATCTTCTGCGTTCCCGGCTCTCGCAGGAGAGGCCGAGCGGGGCTACGCCACGCCGCGGCAGGCCCACGGCTGCAGGCCACGCAGGGCGTAGAGGCGGTTCGCGATGGTGATCTGCTCCTCGCGCGTCGCCTGGTCGGCCCGCGGGGCGAAGTCATCGCCGTCGACGCTCAACCACGTGTTGTAGTCGAACTGCAGACCGCCGTAGTAGCCGTTGCCGGTGTTGATGTTCCACCGGCCACCGGACTCGCACTCGGCGATCCGGTCCCACATCTCGGCTCGTGCCAGGTTGATGGTGGTGCTGGTGGGCTTCGAGGCTGCCGGGGCACTGAGGCCGAGGGCCCCTCGCGTGATGGGCCCGACGACCCCATCGACCTCCAGTCGCTTGGAGCTCTGGAACTTCTTGACCGCCGCCAGGGTCTTGGGGCCGAAGGAACCGTCCACCGCGAGTGAGGCGCCCAGGACGTTCAAGCGCGCTTGGAGGATCTTGTTCTGGCTGACGTACGGGTTTCCCTGGCGCAGGGTGACCGTGAGGTACGCCGGCGCGGCTGCCGACGGCAACGCGGTGACCGCTGCGGTGGCCGTTGCCGGGGCGGCTGCGACCCGAGCAACGGCGGCTGTCGCGGTCACCGGCGCAGCCTGGGCCGAGAGCGCCGAACCGGTGACCATCAGGCCACCAGCCACCCCGACCGTCGCGGCAACCCGGGCGCCCGAGGCGCTGGCGTGTCCGAGAACGGAGGCGAGTTCGGAGAGGATTCGCAGCGGCTCGGTGGATCGGCGCCGGCCGGGAGTCGACGAAACAGTCATGGTTGTCCCTCTCGCGCCTACGAGGTGAGCTGTCGGGTTCGGGCTGAGGTCGCCCGGCCGGCACACGACGGAGACGTCGCGGTTCGGCTTCACCCCAAGGAACCGTCCTCCAGCGTGCCAAGGACGGCCCCACAAGTGGGTCCCCCGCTCCTGCCGTGCGGTGGTGCGATGGGACCCGCAGCGGTGACAGGACTAGGCATAACCGCAGGCGGGGGCGCGATCCAGAAAAGACAGCGCCTCGGCGACAGTAGCGCTGACGGGCATGGGTGACAAACGGTCACGGCGCTGGGCCCACCGGCGCCGAGGCTACCGCGCCCCGATGTCGGCGCGGCGGCACCTGCGTCGTTCGGCGTGTCAGCCGGCTGACTCCGGCTGCTCGGCCCACCAGCTGAGCAGGCGCTCACGGGCGGAATCCTTGCCGATCGGTCCCTCGTCCATCCGCACCGCGAGCAGGTGCTGGTAGGCGCGACCCAGCACCGGCCCGGGCGCGATGCCGAGCACGGTCGCGATCTCGTGACCGTCCAGCTCGGGGCGCACCGCCTTGAGCTCCTCGAGCTCGAGCAGGGCCTCGATCCGGGTCTCGAGGTCGTCGTAGGTGGCCGCCAGCCGGCGGGCCTTGCGCACGTTGCGGGTCGTGCAGTCGGCACGGGTGAGGCGGTGCAGCCGCGGGAGGAGGGGGCCGGCATCAGTGACGTAACGGCGCACGGCGGAGTCGGTCCACTGGCCCTCGCCGTAGCCGTGGAAGCGCAGGTGCAGCTCGACCAGCCGCGCCACCGCCCTGGTCGTCTCCTTGTCGAAGCGCAGGGCCTTCAGCCGCCGGGAGACGAGCTTGGCGCCGACGACCTCGTGGTGGTGGAATGAGACGGCTCCGCCACCCTCGAACCGCCGGGTCGCGGGCTTGCCGACGTCGTGCAGGAGCGCCGCCAGGCGCAGCACGAGGTCGGGGCCGGGCACCGACTCCGCCGGGCCGCCGCGCGGGCCCTCGAGGTCGATGGCCTGCTCGAGCACCGTCATCGAGTGCTGATAGACGTCCTTGTGCCGGTGGTGCTCGTCGACCTCGAGCTGCAGGGCCGGCAGTTCGGGGATGACGTGCGTCGCGAGCCCGCTGGCGCACAGCAGCCCCAGCCCGGCCCGGGGGTGGGGCGCCAGCAGCAGCTTGACCAGCTCGTCGCGCACCCGTTCCGCCGACACGATCTCGATGGTCGCCGCCATCTCGCGCATCGCGGCGTGGACCTCGGGTGCGGGCACGAATCCCAGCTGCGCGACGAACCGGGCGGCGCGCATCATCCTCAGCGGGTCGTCGCCGAACGACACCTCGGGCGCCGACGGCGTGCGCAACAGGCCGGCGTCGAGGTCGACCAGCCCGCCGTGGGGGTCGACGAAGGTGAGGTCGGGCAGCCGCAGCGCCATCGCGTTGACGGTGAAGTCGCGCCTCAGCAGGTCGTCGTCGAGGGAGTCGCCGAAGGCCACGACCGGCTTGCGGGTCTGCCCGTCGTAGGCATCGGCGCGGTAGGTCGTGACCTCCACCGTCGTGCTGCCCCGGCGGGCACCGATCGTGCCGAAGGCGCGCCCCATGTCCCAGGTCGCGTTGCCCCAGGCCTTGAGCACGGTCTCGGTGACGTCCGGGCGGGCCGAGGTGGTGAAGTCGAGGTCGGTCGAGGTGCGGCCGAGCAGGGCGTCACGCACCGGTCCGCCGACGAGCGCGAGGTCGTGACCCACCGCCGCGAACCGCTCCCCGAGGTCGGTGAGCAGTGGCAGGTCGGACGCCAGGTGGGCGACCGCCCGGCGCAACAGGGCGGCGGGTGGCTGACGGGTGGACACGAGGACCAAGGGTATGCCGCCTGCGACCCCGCCGTGGTCGCGCGGAAGCGCGCGGTCACCGACCACCCCTCGTCACACTGGTTACAGTGACCGGATGAGCCACGTCGCCGCAGACCCGCCCGGGGTGACCCCCCGGCGGCTCCCGGCGGTCGAGGAGCGCAGCGCCGGTGGGGTGGTCGTCGACGTGTTCGAGGGCGAGGCGAGAATCGCCGTCATCGCCCGCCGCAACCGTGCCGGACGCGTCGAGTGGTGCCTGCCCAAGGGGCACATCGAGGGTGAGGAGACGCTGCCCCAGACCGCCGCTCGCGAGGTGGCCGAGGAGACCGGCATCGAGGGCCGGGTGCTCATCGAGCTGGGCACCATCGACTACTGGTTCGCCGCCGGTGAGCGCCGCATCCACAAGTACGTGCACCACTACCTGCTCGAGGCGGTCGGCGGGCACCTCACCATCGAGAACGACCCCGACCACGAGGCGATCGACGTCGCGTGGCTACCCTTGCGCGACGCCCACCGCCACCTGACCTTCCCGAACGAGCGGCGCATCGCACGGGTCGCGTGGCAGCGGCTCGCGGGCGACGCCTGAGCCTCCCTCCCCCGGAAGACCCCTCCCCGATGACGACCGACCCCCCCGCCTCCACGCCCGGGGCACCCCAGCCGAGCATCGGGCGGGCCGGGGCGATCATGGCCTCGGGCACCCTGGTCAGCCGGATGCTCGGGCTGGTGCGGGCGGCCCTGCTCACCGGTGTCATCGGCACCACCGGCTACGCCGCCGACGGGTTCACCGCCGCCAACTCCCTGCCGAACACCTTCTACCTGCTCATCGCCGGCGGCGCCGTCAACGCGATCTTCGTGCCGCAGATCGTGCGGGCCAGGCTGCGGCCCGACGGCGACGAGTTCGTCAACCGGATCATCACGATCTCGCTGGCGATCTTCGCGGTGGCGACGGTGGTCATGATGCTGCTCGCACCACTGGCCGTGCGGATCTTCTACGACGTCGACAACGAGGCAGCGCTCGCCCTGGCGACGGTCTTCGCGGTCGTCTGCCTGCCACAGATCTTCTTCTACGGTCTCTACACGATCCTGGGCCAGGTGCTCAACGCGCACGGGCGCTTCGCCGGCTACATGTGGGCGCCGGCGCTCGCCAACATCGTCGCCATCGCCGGGCTGGTCTGGTTCCAGCGGGCCGGCTTCCCCACGTCGGCCGCCCCGGCCGACTGGACCCCCGAGATGATCGCCATCCTGGCGGGGTCGGCGACCCTGTCGATCGCGGTACAGGCGCTGGCCCTGGTCGTCCCGCTGCGGCGGATCGGCTTCCGCTACCGCCCGGTGTGGGGTATCCGTGGACACGGACTGGGCGAGGTCAGCACCGTCGCGAAGTGGACCTTCGGCTCCATCGTGGTCAGCTCGCTCGGACTCGTCGTCACCTCGCGGGTACTGACCCGCGCGACCGATCTCGGTAAGGCCGCCGGCGACCCGGTGGCAGGGCTCGCTGCCTTCACCCCCGCCCTGCTCATCGCCATGCTGCTGCACGGGCTGGTCACGGTCTCGCTCATCACCGCGCTCTACACCCGGCTGTCCGAGGCGGCCAGCCGCGGCGACTCCGCCCAGGTGATGCGCTACCACCACCAGGGCCTGCGGATGCCGTCGGTCATCCTCGTGCCCGGGGTCGTGTTCGTCGGGGTGCTCGCGCCCTACGTCGCCGCCACCTTGTTCTTCAAGAACTCCCTCGAGGACACCCGGGCCGTCGCCGTGGTGCTGGCCGGCCTGATCTGGCTGGTCATCCCGATGGCCTGGACCTACCTCAACGACCGCATCTTCTACGCCCACCAGATGACCTGGATGACGTTCCGCCTCCAGTGTGTCTCGACCAGCCTGTCGACGGTCGGTGCCCTCGTCGCCGCGACGATGGTGCCGCGCCTGACGGCGTTCACCCTGAGTGTCGGGCAGGTGCTTGCGTACGCGGTCACCGCGTCGGTCGGTTTCTACGTACTGCGCCGTCGGCACGGCCACCTGGGGTTGCGCGGCGCTGGGGCGGTCTACCTCAAGCTCGCGGTGCCGGCACTGGTCACCGCCCTCGCCCTCTCGTGGGCGATCTCCACTCTTCTGCCCGACCTCGGCGAGACCCGCGGCGTGCGCGGGTTCGTCACCGGCGCCGTCGTGCTGGGCGTCGCCGGCGTCATCCAGCTCGGCGTCACCTGGGGGGTCGCCCACGCCCTCGGGGTCCGTGAGATCGGCACGGCGCTCGAGCCCGTCACGCGCCGGCTCCGACGGGGCTGAGCCCCCAGTGCCTACTATGGGCGCACACCCGTCGGCGACGGGTGGTGGCGGCCCTGCGCGCGTCACGACCGACCAGGGAGAGGAGCACCGGTGAGGGGTGTGGGTCCCGGCACCGGCCTCGGTGGCCGTTACACCGTTCGCCGTCGGCTCGAGCAGCTGCACGACACCGAACGGTGGTCCGCCGACGACACGACGCTCGGTCGCACCGTCTCGATGCTGTGCATCGCCGATGACGACCACCGCACACCCGCCCTGCTCGACGCCGCCCGGCGTGCCGCGTCGGTCACCCATGCGGTGTTCGTCCGTATCCTCGACGTCGGCGGCGACGAGGGCGTGGCGTACGTCGTCGAGGAGGACCTCGGCGAGGCCCGCACGCTCGCCGAGCTCGTCTCCGACGGCGGGGTACCCGGTGACGAGGTGCGCCGCATCACCGGTGAGGTGGCCGCGGCCCTTGAGTCCGCCGGCCAGCGGGGCATGCACCACCTCGACCTCAAACCCGACGACGTGCTGCGCACCCCCGACGGTGACGTGCGGTTGCGTGGCCTCGAGATCGCTGCCGTGCGCGCCGGCGAGGACGGCGCCGAGGCCGATGACGCCGCCCGGCGCGACGCCGTCGGTGTCGTGGCGCTCGCCTACGCCGGGCTGACCGGGCTGTGGCCGCTCGGCGCGGGTGGGTCGGGCCTCGGAGCCGCACCGCGGGTCCCCGGCGGCGTGGCGGCGCCCTCCGAGATCGCTGCCGGCGTCCCGCGCGACCTCGACGCCATCTGCCGCCTCACCCTCAACGACGACCAGGGCCCGACCAGCCCCGGCGACTTCGCCCGCCAGGTGGCGCCGTGGCCCGCGCGCCAGGTCGTCGGCCGCCCCGCCCTCCGCCCCGCCCTCGGCTCGGCCCCGGCGAGCGGTCCGGCGGACCCCGCGGAGGCCGACGCCTCCGACACGCTCGAACAGCCCGTCCTGCCTCCTCCTCCCGGCGACGGGTCGGTCGGCGAGGTGGCCCTGGACGGCGCCGCCGCGCCGGACGACACCACGTCGGCCAAGCGGGGCAAGCGCCCGCGCGGACGCAAGGGGGCCGCAGCCCTGGGGGTGGGCGGGGGTGCGGCCGCCGGCACGGCATCCGGCACGGCATCCGGCGGCGGCCCGACCTCGGTCAGCGGCTCAGCGGGCGACATCTTCGGGCCTCCCGCCACGTTCGACCCGCAGGAGTACGGGGCGACCCGCGTCATCCCGCTCGAGGAGCAGCCGCCCGACTGGGTGAGCGCGGCCCCCGACGAGCCGCCGGCCACCGACCCGGCCGACCCCGCCCAGCACGACGCGATCCCCGCCGACGCCGACGCCGACGCCGACGAGGCGGAGCGGAGCGTGGACGTCCACCGCGCGGCCGCCGCGGGAACCGGCGCCGCGGTCGCGGGTGCCATCGGCAACGTAGGCGAGCGGGTCGGCAGCTTCGCCCGTCGCGCCGTCGACAAGGTCGCCGAGCTCAGCCCGGACACCGCTCCGCGGGCCGACCAGGGCGACCTCGAGTCACCCGCGCCGCTCGTGCCCGCCGAGCCACTCACCAAGGACGAGTCCAAGCTGGCGCTGGGCATCGTCGCCGGCTTCCTCGTGCTCGCCCTGGGCATCGGCATCTACGGGGTCTCGCGGATCGGCGCCAACACCGACTCGCCGCTCGGTGGAGCCGCGGCGCCCGCCACCCGCACCACGACGGTGGCGCCGTCCTCGGCAGCCCCCTCGGCGAGCGCCCCGACCGCCACCGGCACCGCCGCCACCGGCACCGCCGAACCGCTCGCCATCCTCAAGGTCGAGGCCTACGACCCCGAGGGCGACGGTGAGGAGAACAACAACGCCACCCCCAAGATCTACGACGGCGACACCGGCACCGGGTGGTTCTCGGAGAACTACCGTTCCGACAGCTTCGGCGGCCTGAAGGAGGGGCTCGGCGTCATCGTCGACCTGGGCCCGAACAAGAAGCCGCAGACCGTCGAGCTCGACATCCCCCACCCGAGCGACATCGAGGTCTACGTCGGCCCCGACAACCGGCTCGAGGGCGCCACCAAGATCGGCGAGAAGGCCGACGCCGACGGCACGGTGAAGTTCGACGTCCCCGCCGACGTCAGCGGGCAGTACATCGTGGTGTGGTTCACCGGGCTCACGCCGGACGACGAGGACAAGCGGCGGGCCTGGCTCGACGAGGTCGTCGTCACCGGCTGACGCCGGAGCGCCGCGGATGCTCGACGACCTGACCCCCCTCACCGACCGGGAGCTGCTGCAGCGGCACGTCGACGGTGACGGCGGCGCCGCGTTCGGTGAGCTGTTCCGCCGGCACCGCGACCGGATGTACGCCGTGGCGCTGCGCACCACCTCGAACCGCGAGCTGGCCGCGGATGCCGTGCAGGACGCCTTCATCTCGGCCTTCCGCCGGGCCGACGCCTTCCGCGGTGAGGCCGCCGTGACGACCTGGCTGCACCGCATCGTCGTCAACGCGTGCCTGGATCGGCTGCGGCGCGAGAAGGTGTCGGTGCGGCGGGCCGGCGACCTGGGCGAGCTCGACCTTCCCGACCTGCACGACCACCACGCGTCCGTCGAGACCCGCCTCGACGTGCGCGAGGCGCTCGCCCGGCTCCCCGAGGGCCAGCGGATGGCGCTGGTGCTGGTCGACATGCACGGCCTGCCCGTCGCCGAGGCCGCCGAGGTGCTCGGCGTGGCCGAGGGCACCGTGAAGTCGCGGTGCTTCCGCGGTCGGGAGGCCCTCGCCGAGCTGCTCGGTGGCCGCGAGAGTCGCCGCGACGGTGGCCCCGGCACGCGCAGCACCGACCCGACACCGGTGTCCCGGCCGACGGAACCACAGGGGGCCCCATGACGTCCGATCCGCGGCCCGGAACCTGCGTCCGGTGCCGTTCCACCCCGCCAGCACCCCCCGAGGGCACGTCCCGGAGGACCTCGTGAGCCACCCCCATGACGACACCGCACCCGTCGAGCACGACCCGACGGGGATGCGGGCGTTGCTGGCGAGCCTTCCCGACCCCGGGCCCATGCCCGAGGACCTGGTCGCCCGGATCAGCGCGGCCCTGGCGGCCGAGTCCCCTCGCGGTGACGGCATCGAGCAGCTGTGGGGACTGGACCACCACCCGGGCGGGGTCAGCGCGCACGACGCCGGTGCGGATGCCGGTCCGGATGCCGGTCCGGATGCCGGTGGGCGGGTGGTGCCGCTGCGACGGCGGGTGGTGCCGCTGCGTCGGCGGGTGCGGATGCGGCACCTCGGGGTCGCTGCCGCCGTCGTGGGGGTCCTCGGGCTCGGCGGCTACGCCGTCGGCACGCTCACCACGGGGGTGACCGCGTCGATGAGCGCCGGTACCGCCGACTCCGGCACCGGCGACGACTCGGCAGCCGAATCGGACGCCGGTGCGCACGCCCGGCAAGGCGTTCCCCTCGTCGCTCCCGAGGCGGGGTCCGGCGAGGTCGTCATCGTGATGTCGGGGGTCGACCACGCCTCCTCCCGGCTCGCCCTGACCGCTCGAGACCTCGACGACGGCACCCTCGACCCCATCGCCGAGCTCAGTGCGGAGTCGCCCTCCCTGGGGCCCATCGCCACCCCCATCGGGGTCCGCGCGTGTGCCGACGCCCTCGGCATCCCCGCGGACGCCGGCATCCTCGTCGACGTCTCCGAGGTCGACGGGGTCTCGGCGGCCGTGCTGGTGGTCCACTCCCAGCAGGGCCGTTCCGCCTGGGCCGTCGACCGCTCCTGCAGCACGGGTGCGCCCGGGCGGATCACCGGGCCTCTACCGCTGGACTGAGCCAGATCGCTCCACCCGTGACGCACTGCCCGAACCACCACTCCGAGGGACCCATGACCGCCGAGTACGTCCGCGATGCCGCCATGACGGCGGGGATCCTGGCGTTCTTCGCCGCCGGGTGGTTCGGCTGGGCCCAGGACCACCCCCCGGCCCGGTGGCGGGGGCCGCTCGGCGTCGGGTCCGTGCTGTCGGTGCTGACCTGCGCGGTGTCCGGGCTCCTGGCCTGGCGGCAGTGGCCCACCGGCTCCGTGTTCGACGCCGAGCTCGGGCCGCGCTTCGGGGTCGTCGTCGCGGTCGAGGTGCTCCTCGCCGGCCTCGGAGCCGTCGTGCTCACGCGCCGGGGCGCTGCGGCGTGGGTGCCGGTCTGGATCGCCGGGGTCGTGGGAGTGCACTTCCTCCCGCTCGCGCCCCTGCTGGGACAGGGTCTGCTGCTCGTCGTGGGCCTGCTGGTCACCCTCGTCGCGGCTGCCACGCCGGCCCTGGGTCGCCGGTGGTCCGCCACTCCCAGCGCGGTCGTCGGAGCGGGCACCGGCACCGTGCTGCTCGCGGCCGCCCTGGTCTCGCTCGCCGACGCCTCCACCCGCGCCTGAGCCGTCCTCGGGCCCTGCCCGGGCCGCACGTCGGCGTCCGTGGCACGGTGTGCGGTCGCCGGCCGGGGCACCTTGGGCGGGGCGCGCCCGCGGCGGGAACAGCCCGGCCGTAGGATCGGTTCCATGTAGGCACCGCATCTTGCGGTCGCCGCCCGCAACCACCACAAGGGGATGTGTCCCGTGAGTTCCGACGTCCGCAACGTCATCATCATCGGCTCCGGCCCGGCGGGGTGGACGGCCGCGGTCTACGCGGCCCGAGCCAACCTCGAGCCGCTGGTCTTCGAGGGTGCGGTCACGGCGGGTGGTGCCCTGATGAACACCACCGAGGTCGAGAACTTCCCCGGCTTCCGCGACGGCATCATGGGGCCCGACCTCATGGAGAACATGCGCGCGCAGGCCGAGCGTTTCGGGGCGCAGATCATCACCGACGACGTGCAGTCGGTGCGGCTCGAGGACGACGTCAAGGTCGTCACCGACGCCGAGGGGGTCGAGCACCGGGCCCGCTCCGTCATCCTCGCGATGGGGTCGGCCTACCGCGAGCTCGGCCTGCCCGACGAGAAGCGGCTGTCGGGCCACGGCGTCTCGTGGTGCGCCACCTGCGACGGGTTCTTCTTCCGTGACCAGGACATCGTCGTGGTCGGTGGGGGCGACTCGGCGGTCGAGGAGGCCACCTTCCTGACCAAGTTCGCCCGCACCGTGACGATCGTGCACCGGCGCGACGAGCTGCGTGCCAGCAAGATCATGGCCGAGCGCGCCCACGCCAACCCCAAGATCCGCTTCGCCTGGAACAGCGCCGTCGACGCCATCTCCGGTGCGGACAAGGTCTCTGGTGTCACGCTGCGCGACACCATCACCGGCGAGACCCGCGAGCTGCCGGTCACGGGCCTGTTCGTCGCCATCGGCCACGACCCGCGCAACGAGCTGGTCAAGGGCGTCGTCGAGCTCGACGCGGAGGGCTACGTGCTCGTCGAGGGCCGCTCGACGCGCACCAACGTCCCCGGCGTCTTCGCCTGCGGCGACCTCGTCGACCACACCTACCGGCAGGCCATCACCGCGGCCGGCTCCGGCTGCGCGGCCGCCCTCGACGCCGAACGGTTCCTCGCCCACTGACCGACCCCGGTGCTGTCGGAGCCCTTCGGCAGGATCGGCCCACCCTCAACACCCACCGTCAACACCCACCGCCACCACCCCCGTTGCTGAAAGGACCCCCCATGGGAGCCGTCTCCAAGACCACCGACGACACGTTCGAGGCCGACGTCCTCAACAGTGCCAAGCCCGTGCTCGTCGACTTCTGGGCCGAGTGGTGCGGCCCGTGCCGCGCCGTCGCTCCCATCCTTGACGAGATCGCGCGCGACCACGACGAGGTCACCATCGTCAAGCTGAACACCGACGAGAACCCGGCGATCACCGGCAAGCTCGGCATCACGAGCATCCCGACGATGCACGTCTACCAGAACGGCGAGATCGTCAAGACGATCATCGGCGCGATGCCCAAGCCCAAGCTGCTCCGCGAGCTCGAGCCCTTCCTGAGCTGAGCTCCGCCAGCTCTCGAGGCGGGGAAAACCCAGGCAGGGCACCGGGTTAGCGGCGCGGGGGGTGGCGATGGGGGTGGCGGGCCATCAAA
>JBBQWX010000138.1:0-11496 GCA_038210185.1 Actinomycetales bacterium | reverse complement strand
GGCCTCGTTGAGCACGTTGGCCAGGTCGGCGCCGGTGAAGCCGGGCGTGCGGCGGGCGACGGCGAGCAGGTCGACGCCGGTGGCCAGCGGCTTGCCCTGGCCGTGCACCTCGAGGATGCGGTGACGACCGATCATGTCGGGCGCCTCGACCGCGATCTGCCGGTCGAACCGGCCCGGGCGCAGCAGCGCCGGGTCGAGGATGTCGGGGCGGTTGGTCGCCGCGATGAGGATGACGTTGGTCTTGACGTCGAAGCCGTCCATCTCGACGAGCAGCTGGTTGAGGGTCTGCTCACGCTCGTCGTGCCCGCCACCCAGGCCCGCGCCTCGGTGACGGCCGACGGCGTCGATCTCGTCGACGAAGACGATCGCGGGTGCGTTGGCCTTGGCCTGCTCGAACAGGTCGCGCACGCGGGACGCACCGACACCGACGAACATCTCGACGAAGTCGGAACCCGAGATCGAGTAGAACGGCACGCCGGCCTCGCCGGCGACGGCGCGCGCGAGAAGGGTCTTGCCGGTGCCGGGGGGGCCGTAGAGGAGCACGCCCTTGGGGATCTTGGCACCGACCGCCAGGAACTTCGCGGGCTCGGCGAGGAACTCCTTGATCTCGTGCAGCTCCTCGACCGCCTCGTCGGCTCCGGCGACGTCGGCGAAGGTGACCTTGGGGGTGTCCTTGGTGGCGAGCTTGGCCCGCGACTTGCCGAACTGCATCACCCGGGATCCGCCGCCCTGGGCCTGGCTCATGAGGAACCAGAAGAGCCCGACGAGGAGCAGCACCGGGAAGAAGCTGATGAAGATGGTCCAGAAGGCGCTGTCGCCCTCCTTCTTGTCGTTGTAGCCGTTGGGCACGTTGGTGCTCAGCGCCGCGACCAGCTGCTCGGCCCGGGCGTCGACGAACTCGGCCTGCACCTTGGTCGCCCCGCTGACCTCGGCCGCCGTGTCGCTGAAGGTCTGGCCGTCCAACAGGTCGAGGTTGAGGACGTTCTCGGTCGTCATGACCGCCGTCTGCACCTTCTTGTCGGCGATCAGCTTCTCCGCCTGGGCTGTGGTGATCGTGGTGTAGCCGCCGTCGCCGTCGAAGGAGAACACCGTCAGCATCACCACGATGACGGCCAGGACCCAGAACAGTGGGGTCTTGAAGATGCGCTTGAAGTCCATGTGGGTGCGGAGCTCGCGCTCCGGTCCTCCTGCTCGTGGTCAATCGGCCGACCGGAGGTCACACCGGGCGGAACGGGTACACGCTAGCAACGAGCCCCGTCTCCCACGTGTTCCGCAGGGTGCCGGGGCTTCGACGCCTGCCCGGCCCGGGCTCAGCTGTAGACGTACGGCGCGAGGGTGCCGACCACCCGCAGGCCCCGGTAGGCCTCGGCGTAGTCGAGGCCGTAGCCCACGACGAACTCGTTCGGGATGTCGAACCCGACCCACTTCACGTCGACCTCGACCTTGGCGGCCTCCGGCTTGCGCAGCAGCGTGCAGATCTCGACCGAGGCCGGGCTGCGGGACTCCAGGTTCGACCTGATCCACGACAGGGTCAGGCCGGAGTCGACGATGTCCTCGACGATGAGCACGTGCCGGCCGGTGATGTCGGAGTCGAGGTCCTTGAGGATGCGCACGACCCCGCTGGACTTGGTGCCCGAGCCGTACGACGACACCGCCATCCAGTCGACGGGCACGGTGACCGGCAGGGCGCGCATCAGGTCGGCCATGACCATGACCGCCCCCTTCAGCACCCCGACGAGCAGGAGGTCCTTGCCCTCGTACTCGCGGGCGATCTCGCCGGCCAGGTCGGCGAGCCTGGCCTGGATCTCCTCCTCGCTGAGAAGGACACGTTCGAGGTCTGCTCCCATGTGGGCGGCGTCCACTGCGGCTCCTGGTGGGGTGGGGCGCGGGCGGGTGTGGGGCCTAGTCAACCCGATCGCGGGGGGCGATGGTGACCCGGCGGCCGGAACGAGCCACCCGCAGGTGCCCGGGGGCGTGCACCGGGCCCTGCCCGTGCCAGGCGGTGAGCAGCCGGTCGCAGGCGTCGGTGTGCGGCCTGCCGACCTGCCCGGCCGGGGCCCCCGCCGCCACGAGCAGGCGGCGCCACACCCGGGTGCGCACGGCGCGCGGGATGCCGGTGAGCGCCTCGACCGGCCAGGGCTGCGGTCCCAGCGCGGCCACGGCCGCGTCGGCCAGGGCGTCGAGGTGGTCGGCGTCGACCCGCAGCAGGGATGCCGTGCGCGCCAGTGCCGCGGTCACCCCCGGGCCGAGGTCGCGCTCGAGATCGGCCAGGGCGCGTCGGGCCCGAACCCGGGTGAAGGCGGGGTCCTCGTTCATCGGGTCGTCCCACCAGGCAAGGCCCTGCGCCCGGGTGGACTCGCGGCACTGCTCGCGGGACACCGCCAGGAGCGGGCGCCGGAAGCGGCCGCGGGCGGGCGGCATCCCCGAGAGGGATCGGGCGCCGGCACCACGGGTGAGGCCGAGCAGCACCTGCTCGGCCTGGTCGTCGCGGGTGTGGCCGAGGAGCACCACGCCCGCCCGATGCCGGTCGGCGGCGTCGGCGAGGGCGGCGTAGCGGGCCGAACGGGCGGCGGCCTCGAGCCCCTCCCCGGCGCCGACCACCTCGACCGTGACGACGTCGACCGGGTCGAGACCGAGGGCGCGCAGCTGCCGCCCGGCATCCGCGGCCACCTGGGCCGAGCCGGGCTGGAGGCCGTGGTCGACCACCACCGCACCCGCTCGCCACCTCGCCGTGGGCGCCTCGAAGGCCAGCGCAGCGGCCAGTCCGAGCGAGTCGGCCCCGCCGCTGCACGCGACGAGCACGAGCCCGGGCCGCCCGGCGCCGGTGGGCGCCGTGGGCCCGGTGGGCGCCGTGGGGTCGGCGTCGGTGGGCGCCGTGGGCCCGGCGTCGGTGGGTGCCGACGGGTCGGCTGCGAGATCGGCGAGGGCCGTCCGCACGGCGAGGCGGACCGCCGCCGTCGCGGCATCCGGTGATCCCCAGCGTCTCTCCACCCCGCCCATCCTCCCCCTTGCGCGAGGGTCGGGGGCAGGGGCCGGGGGTTCAGCCGTGGACGCGGCGGACCCAGGCCTCGGGCTCCTCGATCTCGCGAGCCAGCGGCAGAGTGTCGGCCGAGGACCAGATGGCGTTGAAGCCGTCGACACCGACGCGCTGCTGCACACCGCGCACGAAGACGGCGCCGTCGCGGTACTGGCGCATCTTCGCCTCGAGGCCGAGCAGGCGGCGCAGCAGCCGGTCGGGCGCACCCGCGCCCTTGCGACGCTCGGTGAAGCGACTCCGGATGTGGGCGACGGACGGGATGTGCGCCGGGCCGACGTCGTCCATGACCACGTCGGCGTGCCCCTCGAGCAGGGACATCACTGCGGTGAGCCCGGCGAGCTTCTCGCGCTGCTCCGGCGTGGTGAACAGGTCGGTGAGCCCGGTGCTGCCCTCGCGGAAGAGGTCGGGCAGCTTCTCGGCCAGCCGGCCGGCGATCTCCTGGAGCCGCTCGGGGTCGGGGGCCAGGTCGACCGCCAGCGAGCGGGCCTGCTCGACGAGGTGGTCGCGCAGCCAGGGGTTCGCGGTGAACTGCACGCGGTGGGTCTCCTCGTGCATGCAGACCCACTTGCGGAAGTCGTCGCGGTCGACGCCCAGCTCCTCGGCGACGGCGCGGATGTTCGGGGCCACGAGCATCAGGGCGGGCGTGCCCCCCGGCGCCAGGTCGTACTGGCCCAGCACCTTGGAGGCCATGAACGCGAGCAGCGCGCCGGCCTCGGCACCGGTCACCTTGCCACCGAAGGCCTGCGCGGTCGCGCCGGGCGCCTGGCCGCGCTTGGCGACCATCGCGTCGAACGTGGGGTCGAGCATCGCGCTCATCGAGTCGGCGTTGACGGTGATCCAGGTGGCCCGGTCGACGACGAGCGCGTCGGGGGCGTCGTCGGGGGTGCGCATCCGAGCCGTCTCGGCCACCGGTTCGCGGGCCACCCGGGCCGCCGCGCGGATCGCCGCGACCTCGGCCTCGGCCTCGGCCCGGGTGACGGTCGGGCCCGCCGGAACGAACGTCCTCCCGGTGGTCTTGGCGAACTCCCAGTCGACGTAAGTCACGCAGGTCCTGCCTCTCCTCGTGCCGCGGTCAGCGGCAGCCGCACCTGGTCAGTGCGGCCACGATCCGGTCCAACGCGGCCCGCGCTCGCAGCGTTCCCCCGTAGGTGTTCGGGAACCCGTCGACGAGCAGCACGAAGGTCAGCGGGCGCCCGGCGGCGTCGACGGTGGTGCCGGCCAGGGCCGACCCGGCGCGCAGCGTGCCGGTCTTGCCCCGGGGCACCCCGGCGACGTCGACGGTCGCGTCGGCACGGAAGCGGCGGGCCATCGTGCCGCTGAGCCCGCCGACAGGCAGGCCGGCGACGACGCCGCGCAGCTCCTCGACCGCACCGGTCGCCGCCAGCCGCAGCACGCCCGAGAGCGTCGCCGCGCTCGCCCGCTGGCCCGGGCTCAGCCCGCTCGCGTCGGTGATGACGAGCCCCTTGGTGGGTACGTCGTGCGCGGCCAGCCGCTCGCGGATGTAGTCGGCCGTGTCGCCCTGGCGGGTCGTTCGGTGCCCGGCTGCCGCGGCGGCCTGCCGGGCGAGGTTCTCGGTGAGGGCGTTCTCGCTGCGGTCGAGCGCGAGGTCGAGCACCTCGGCGTAGGTCGCCGACTCCACGCCCCCGAGCGCCTGCGCGGTCGCGGGCGCCGGGGTCGACCAGGTGCGCTCGGGCAGCAGCGTCGCGGTGACGCCACGTGCCTTGAGCGCCCCGACCACGGCCTTGGCCACCTCCGCCTCCGGCCTGGCGGGCGAGGGATGCAGCGCCCTGGGGAGCTGGGTGGCCAGTCCGGTCATCACGACGGCCTGGGCGAATCCGTCGCGCACGTCGTTGGGGTTCCACGTCGACGGGTAGCGCGGGCCCGGGGCGTGGGTGAGGTCGAGGCGCAGCCGCACGCTCGTGCGGCCCGAGGGCGCGAGCGAGTCGGCCACCCGCGTCGCGAGGTCGGCGAGCCCGGCCCGCCCGGCGACCGCGTCGGGGTCGCCCTTGCCCGGTGCCAGCAGGGTGTCGCCGCTCGCGACCAGCACCAGGTCGGTCGAGCCCGGCGGCGCGACCACGGCGGTCGTCATCGCGTCGTCGAGGTCGAGGCCGTCGGCGACGGCGAGCGCGGCCATCAGCTTCTGGGTGGAGGCGGGTACGCGCGGGGTCGCGGCATCCTGGGACCAGAGCTCGTCACCGGTGACACCGTCACGCACGCTGATGCCGGTGCCGCTGCGCAGGGCCGGGTCGTCGGATGCCGCGCGGAGTGCATTCCGCAGGCCGGCCCTGGTCGGCACCGGTGCGTCGGCGCCGGTGTCGGTCAGCATCGCGTCGACCGAGGCGGCCGGCTCGGGCAGCAGCACGGGAGCCGGGGATCCGGACAGGATGGGCGCGGGTGCGGCGACCGGGCGGTCGAGGGTGAGGATGCCGGGAGCGACGTCGAGCACGTCGGCCGCGGCGTAGCCGCCGACGGCCACGAGCGCCACGGCCGAGCCCACGACCGAGGCGAGCATGACCCGTCTCACCCGGCCTCCCTTCGTGCTTCGCCCGCCCGATGGTCCAGACTGTGCACCGAGCCTAGGTCACCGCCGAAGAAGGAGAACCCGTCGTGGAGTTCGACGTCACCATCGAGATCCCCAAGGGTCACCGCAACAAGTACGAGGTCGACCACGAGACCGGGCGCATCCGCCTGGACCGGATGCTGTTCACCGCGATGGCCTACCCGTCCGACTACGGCTACATCGAGGAGTCGCTCGGCGAGGACGGTGACCCGCTCGACGCGCTCGTGCTGCTCGACGAGCCGACCTTTCCCGGCTGCCTGGTGAGGGTGCGCCCGATCGGGATGTTCCACATGCGCGACGAGGCCGGCGGCGACGACAAGATCCTGTGCATCCCCGCGGGTGACCCGCGCAAGTTCCACATCCGCGAGATCGAGGACATCAGCTCGTTCGACCGGCTCGAGATCCAGCACTTCTTCGAGACCTACAAGGACCTCGAGCCCGGCAAGTCGGTGGAGGGCGCCCACTGGGCCGGCCGCGAGGATGCCGAGCGCTGCATCGACGAGGCGATCGAGCGGGCCCGCCAGGCCGGCGTCAGCACCGCACGCTGGCGCCTGCCCGACCACGAGCTCGCGCCGGGCGCCGCCTACGCGCAGCGCACCGCCGACGAGATCAGCGCCGCGTCCGAGCGCGCCCGCAACGAGCTCGCGACGAAGGAGCACCCGCTCAGCGACGACTGACCACACCTTTCCCGCCCGATCCGGGAAGCTTCACCTTCACAACGGAACCGTTCCGGTTGGAAGGTGAAGGTTCTGGTGCGCAGGAGGTCACCAGCCCTTGGAGCCGGGGCCGCCCTTGAACGGGCCCACCACCCGCGCGGTGATCCAGCCGCCGTAGAAGCCGCCGCGCTGGGCACGCACCACCTCGCCGTCGACCACGCACCGGTCCATGTCACCGGGCATGACGGCGACGTACCCGGCGATGGCCTCGAAGCCGGGGCTGGGCTTCGGGTAGGTCCACGCGGCTCGCGGCGCGACGGCATCCCCGCCGTAGACGTCGAAGTACGCGGCCCGGCCCTTGAACTCGCACCAGGACGAGCCCTCGGTGGGCCGCAGTGCGCCCGGCTCGAAGTGGTCGACGGGCAGGTAGTAGGACGGCGGGTGGCTGGTCTCGAGCACGCGCAGCGAGCGGGTCGACCCCGCGACGCGCACGCCCCCGAGCCAGACCTCGACGCACTCGCCGCTGGGCTCGACGCGGGGAGGCCGGGGGTAGTCCCAGGCCGACTCCTGCCCCGGTCCGGGGGTGTCGGGTACCGGGCGCCGGGTCATCGCTCAGTTCCCCTCGACCCACCGGTCGACGGCCCAGACGATCGCGAAGGCCAGCCCCGGGTCGGCACCGTCGGCCACATCGACCGTGCACTTGTCGCGCACCGTCACCCACTTCTGGGTGATCCGCACGACGTCGCGGCCCTCGCTGGTCACGGTGTAGTCCTTCTCGATGAAGTGACCGGTCAGCTGCCAGGGCTCACCGGTGGCCATCTGCATCGTCATCGTGTCCTTGACGATCGAGAACGCCTTGGCCTTGAGCGACGCCACCTCGCTGCCGGACGCGTCGGTGATCGTCATCTTCTTCGGGATGCCGAGCAGCTGCCCCCTGACGCTGTAGGGCACGCCGCCGTCGCCGCCCTGCACCTCCGCCTTCGGGCGCGGGCCGACCTTGCCGTCGACGAAGAACAGCTGCTCCTCGGTGTCGGGGTCGAGCACCGCGAAGTCGCGGCCCGCGCCGAACGTGCTCTTCATGAGGTACCGGGTGAACCGGCGGGACCTGCGGGCACGTCGCCCATGACCAACCTCCATCGAGTGGGACCGTTCCGGTCAGCCTAACCACGCGGTGACAGGGGGGCTGCGGGCTCGTGACCTCACCCATCCCGCTCGAGCTCTGCCAGCAGGGCGTGCTCGAAGGCCGGCACCGAGCCACCGAGCGAGGCGAGGACGGTGGGGCCGAGCAGCACCGTGCGCGAACCGTCGGCGCGCACCCCGACCACCGCCGGGAGGCCGGACACCCGGTACGCGCTGCGCTCACCCTCGGTGGCCTCGTTGCGGTGCACCAGGCGAAGCGGCACGGGAAGCCGCGCGGTCATCGCGTCCCACTCCGGCCGGCGGCGCAGCGACCCGTGGGTGACCTCGCACAACGAGCAGCTGGTGCGACCGAGGAAGTGGCCCACCACGTAGGTGAGCTCGCCCACGACACCGCCGTCGGCGGCATACACACCGATCACCTCGACCACGGGCTGCACCATGGCGACAACCTAACCCGGCGGTGCTGCTCGGGCGGGCCGCGGAGACACGCGGATCAGGCCCCGTCGAGGTCGACCGTTCGTGGCCCTGCGTGCTGCCCGTCGTCTGCGGCCGCCTCCGGCTCGCGAGCCTTCGTCGGCAGGGCGGTGCGCGGTAGCCGGAACGTGGCGAGCAGCCCCACGACCAGGGCGAGGGACGCCAGCCCGGTGGTGAGCCGGCTCGCCGTGATCATCGCGTCGCCGGCCGCCGCCGCGATGGCGGCGGCGCCGGGTTGCGCCTGGAGGCCGGCGATGGCCGTGCCCGCCGACTCGCTGACCGCGGTGGTGACCTTGTCGACGACCGTCGCGGGCAGGGAGAGGGCGGTCAGGTTCGCCTGGGTGAACCGGCCGAGGCTGCCGATGAGGATGCCGCCGAGCACCGCCACGCCGAGCGCCGACCCGAGCTGACGCACGCTCGACTGCAGGCCGGAGGCCTGCCCGCTCTCCTCGACCGGCACGTCGTGGAGCAGCAGCGAGGTCAGCTGCGCGGTCGCCATCCCGACCCCTACGCCGTAGACGAACAGGCACGCGCACAGCTGCCAGGTCGCGACGTCCATCGAGATCGACAGGGCGAGCGCGCCGACTGCGATGGCCTCGAACCCGAGACCGACCTGCACCACGGTGCGCTGGGGCACGAACCGGGAGATCCGGGGGAGCATCCCGGAGATGAGGAACGTGCCCGCGGCGAGTGCCACGATCACCCAGCCGGTCTGCAGGGCGGTGTACCCGAGCGTGCCCTGCAGCAGCAGCGGGAGGGTGAAGAGCAGCCCGAACTCGCCGAACGCGACGATCAGCGCGGCCACCACCCCCGCGCTGAAGGTCGCGATGGCGAACAGCCCGAGGTCGACCAGCACCGGCCTGCCGGCCGCGGCCCGTCGCCGCTCGTGCACCACGAACCACACCATCGCGGCCACGCCGCCGGCGAGCACGAACGGCACCGGCGAGAGGCCGCCGCTGTCAGTGCGCCACCACCCGTAGGTCTCGGCCTCGATGAGCGCGAAGACGATGGACCCCATCCCCACCATGGTCAGGGCGACACCGAGCACGTCGCGGCTCGGGGCGGCCGCCGGGTCACGGGTCTCCGGCAGTGCCCGCACGATGCCGAAGACCACGAGCAGGCCCACGGGGATGTTGAGCCAGAACGCCCAGCGCCACGAGTAGTCCGTCGCGAGCCACCCGCCGAGCAGCGGCCCGATGGCGGCCATGCCACCGATGGCCGACCCGTAGACCGCGAAGGCGATCACCCGGGCGCGGCCGGTGAACAGGGCGTTGAGGCTCGACAGGGTCGACGGCAGGATCATGGCGGCGCCGATGCCCTGCGCGAACCGGGCGAGAATCAGCATCCGCCCGTTGACCGACAGGCCGGCGACGACCGAGGACGCCATGAACACGACCATGCCGACGAGGAACAGCAGGCGGCGGCCCTTGAGGTCGCCGATCCGGCCCACGGTGATGAGCAGTGAGGCGAAGACGAGGGAGTAGACGGCGTTCATCCACTGCGCCTCGGTGGCTGTCAGCGACAGGTCCTGGATGACGACGGGGAGGGCGACGTTGACGATCGTCGCATCCATGATCACGAGCGAGACGCCGAACCCGATGGTGAGCAGGGCAGCCCAGTCGCGACGGGTCAGCAGCGGGCCGGTGGCCGCAGCGGTCATGGCCGCAGTGTCGCACCGCCTCGGTGAGGGGCACCGAAACCGTGGCGTGCACCACGCTCGACGACCCGAGCTGGGGCGCCCCGGGGGCCTGTCGCACGCCGGCGCCCGGTGCACTGGGCGTCGGGCGTCAGGGGAGGGGCTGTCCCCCCTCGGCGTCACCGGGGCCGGGGGCCTGCGTCACGGTGGTGGCTCGTCGGCTGGTCGTGTCGACCAGCAGCCGGAAGATGTCGGGTCGGTTGTAGTGCCCGGTCGGGTCCATGAGCCGGCGCCCGGCCGCCACCTCGGCCAGGTCGAGCTCGGCGATCAGAGTCCTCTCCTCCTCGCGCACGGGCCCGGCGAGCACGGCACCGTTGGGCCCGACGACGACCGTGTTCCCCTGCTCGATCCACGGGCCGTGCTCCTCGATGAAGGCGGCCGGGACGAGCCGCTCACGGTCGGGGAAGTCGGCAGGGATGCGGTCGACGTGCAGGACGGGGTTGACCCCGGCGACGAACATCCGGTTCTCCCTGGCCAGGTGCCGCAGGGTCGCGATCCAGGCGTCGCCCGGGGCGAGCGTCGGCGCCAGCCAGACGTCCACCCCCTGGGCGTAGAGGTGGAACCGGGCCAGGGGCATGTAGTTCTCCCAGCAGATCAACCCACCGATCCGGCCATGGGACGTCTGCACCACCCGCAACGTCGATCCGTCACCCATGCCCCAGACGGTGCGTTCCGAGCCGGTCGGCACGAGCTTGCGGTGCCGCTCGACGAGCCGCCCCTCGGGCGAGTAGTACAACAGGGTGTTGTAGATCGTCGATCCCGTGGGTTCCTTCTCCTGGACCCCGATGACGAGCCACACGCCGTGGGTCTCGGCGATCATCGCCAGCCGGTCGGCCGCCGGGCTCGGGATCACCACCGCGTTGTCGACGAGCATGCCGAACCAGGCGTCGTCACCGTCCCAGATCGGCCTGGTGTCGATCCAGATCGGCGTTCCGGGGACGAAGGCCTCCGGGAACACGACGACCTGCGCCCCGTCCCGCGACGCCGCGGCCGTCAGCTCATCGACCCGGTCGATGGTGGCGTCGCGGTTCATCAGGACATAGGTCGCTTGCACGGCTGCGATCTTGAGCAGGCCCATGACGGCCCCCCCTTCCCCACGTGAGGAAGAGCCTGCACCACCGAAGGGCCGGCGTCCACCAGGTCCTCGGGGAACGTGGTGCGGATGTCGCGCGCGCAGGCGGCTCCGCCGCCAGGACCTCGATTCGGGCTCCGACACCCGCATCGGCGCGCTGATCGCGGTGTCCGGGTGTCGAACTGCCCCCGCACCCGGCCTACCCGAACGCCATCCTGCGTCTGACGGCGCAGGCGAATGGAACACGTTCCCGGCTCCCCGAGCACGCCGGGGTCGGAGCCGATGAGCGCGACCACTCGCGCCTTGTGGGATCTCGCGCAACTTGTCGTTGTCGCACTTTCTTGTCGCGGGCGTGTCGTCGTCTCGGCTTCTTGACGCGGTGGTCGCTGCGCGACCGAGTCGAGGCCCACCTCGATGCCAGCTTCGGCATCAGCCACCCATGCGCATTGGAAACGCTCATCCCGGCCGCCATCGCGACGTACCGAGCGCTCAACGGACTCCCCCACGACGACACCACCCTCGACCCGAGGGTCCGACGCCTCGTGCAGCACAGCCTCACCCTCGACGCCCACCCCTTCACCGGAGCCAGTGACGTCAGCTGGGGCCTGGGCCACCACCACCTGATCCGCCCACCCACAAGCAACCAGAGCCACGGGAACCACCAGACTCCAGAACTCCTGACATAGGGGTCCGGCCGTAGGCCGGATCCCCTTGTTTTGTGGCTCTCCCGGCATGAGTGTGGGTCATCCGGGCGCTCTTTCGTGGGGTAGGTGGAGTTCGATCGGTCCGCAGGTGAGCATGACCAGGGCGAGTGCGGCTTGTGGTGAGTGGAAGCCGTAGGCCCGTCGGATGATCAGGCGG
>JBBQWX010000137.1:0-11592 GCA_038210185.1 Actinomycetales bacterium | reverse complement strand
TCCGGGGTCGGCGCGAAGATCACGTCGACGCCGGCCGTCGTGCAGATGGCGAGGTCGGCGTCGAACGTGCGCGGGTAGCGCGAGAGGTCCTCCTTCGGCCCGAACTGCAGGGGGTTCAAGAAGATCGTGACCACGACGTGGACGAGCCGCTGGCGGGCGGCCCCGATCACCTGGGCGTGCCCGTCGTGCAGCGCCCCCATCGTCATGACGACGGCGACGTCACGGCCGGAGAGCGCCTCGCGGGCGGCCTTGAGCTGCTCACGCGTGTGCGCGACGACGGGGGTGGTGGGGGTGGTCACTCGGGCTCCTGGTCGGCGAGGGTGTCGAGGAGTGGCGCCGCCGCGGCGGGACGCAACCGCCCGCTGTCGAGGGCACGCAGTGCGGTGGCACGGGCGAGCGCCACGTAGGTCCTCCGGATCTCGGGCGAGAGGCGGTCCAGCTCGCACAGGTGGTCCTCCACCGTACCGACGTCGCCGCGCGCGACCGGCCCGGTGAGGGCGGCGTCGCCCAGGCGCAGGGCGTTGTCGAGGGCGGCGACCATGAGCGGTCCGAGAACCCGGCGCGGCTCGGCCACGCCCGCCCGCGACAGCAGCTCCATCGCCTCGCTGGTCAGGGTGACGAGGTGGTTGGCGCCGTGGGCGAGGGCGCAGTGGTAGGCCAGCCGGTCCTCCTCGGCGATCCACACCGGTTCGCCGCCCATCTCCAGGACCAGTGCCTCGGCGATCGGGCGCAGCGCGTCGTCGGTGGTCACGCCGAAGGCGCACTCGGCCAGCCGGGCGAGGTCCATCGCGGTGCCGGTGAACGTCATCGCGGGGTGCAGCGCGAGCGGCAGCACGTGGTGGGCCCGCGCCGGCGCCAGCACGGCCACCCCGTGGCGGCCGCTCGTGTGCACCGCGATCTGGCCGGCCTGCCAGGCACCCGTCGCGCAGAGCCCCGCGACCAGGGGGGCGAGTGCGTCGTCGGGCACCGCGAGCAGCACGAGCTCGGCCTGGGCGACGACCGTCGCGACGTCGGCGAGCGGCACGCCGGGCAGCAGGTCGGCGGCGCGGGCGCGGCTGGCGTCGGACACGGCATACGCCCCCGCGACCCGGTGACCGGCCCGCGCGAGGGCGGCACCGAGCACGGCACCGACCCGGCCGGCACCGACGACCCCCACGGTCAGCCGGGCGGGGTGCTCGATGCCGTCCACGAGCGAGCAACCTACTCCTTCATGGGCGGGTCGGGCTCGCCCGCTCGGCCACCACGCCGCAGGACGGCCCCGATCAGGTGGCGGCCCGGCCCCGGTGCGCCTCCGCCGGCACGCACAGCACCGGTCGGTCGCTCAGGTGCAGGAGCTTGTGCGGGGTCGAGCCGAGCAGCGCGCCCTTGAGCGGGCTCTCACCGGCCGTGCCGACCACGATGACGGTGGCGTCGTGGCGGTCAGCGACCTCGAGGAGGGCCTCGACCGGGCTCTCGTCGATCAGCTCGACCTGGGTGCGCACCCCGGACGTCTCGGCCAGCTCCACGGCGTGCGCGAGCGCGCTGCGGCCCATCTCGTGCAGCGCGTCGAGGTGGGCGCGGAACTCCTCGCCGCGGACCCCGGGCACCCCGGCGCCGTAGACGAGCACGAGCAGCTCGTCGAGGCGCTGGGCGAGCCGGATGGCCGTGGCGAGTGCGGTGCCCGCACCGGCCGAGTCGTCGTAGCCGATCACGATGGCCATGGCTCAGCCCTCCATCCCGCCGGGGTCCTTGGCGCCGGCCTTGACACCGCGCACCACGTCGGGGTCGGGGAGGCTCGGACGCTCCTCCCAGTAACGGCCGTCACGAGATCGCCAGTAGAACATGAACGCGACGCCCACGAGGAAGATGCCGACACCGATGACCAGTGGCGGGCCGACCCCCAGCCACGACTGGCCGCTGTACGAGTTCTCCGGGTCGGACATGTCACGCACCGACAGCACGAGCAGCCAGGTGAGCATGACGGCGCCCACCACCGGGCCGACCCCGATGAGCAGCAGGTTCTTCGGGCTCTCGGTGAGGTGCTTGCGGTGGTAGACCGCGCACGCCACGCCGGTCAGGGCGTAGTAGAACGAGATGAGCAGCGACAGGGCCGTCAGCGAGTCGAAGAGGGCGTTGGCGCTGACCTGGTAGATGCCGACGTACCAGGCGATGGCGATGGCGGCGACCAGCCAGGTCGACACGTCCGGCGTGCGGTGGCGCTGGCTGATGTGGGCCAGCCGCGGCGGCAGGGCGTGCCGCCGCGCCATCGACAGGCCGGTGCGCGAGGCGGGGATGATGGTCGTCTGCGTGGAGGCGATGGCCGAGGTCGCCACCGACAGGAGCACCACCCAGCCCCAGCCGCCCATCACCTCGTCGGCGAGGTCGGCGAAGAGGAACTCCTCGTCTCCGGCGTTCTCGGTGAGGTACGCGGTGCCGGCGAACGCCACGACGGCGATGGCCACCGAGACGTAGGTGACGAGCAGCACGACGGTCGACCACAGGGCCGCCCGGCCCGGCGTCGAGGCACCGTCGGTGGTCTCCTCGCTCAGGTTGACCGCCGACTCCCAGCCCCAGTACGCGAAGACGCCGAGCAGCAGGCCCGAGGTCAGGGCCGCGCCACCGGCCCCGAACGGGTTGAGCCAGGACAGCGACGGGTCGATCGGGTCGAGCGGGCTGTTGTCGGTGACCGCCTTCGCGATGGCCACCGCGGCGAAGACGAGCAGCGAGCCGATCTGGGCGATGATGAGGAAGTTCTGCAGCCGGGCCGAGATGTCGGTGCCGAGCACGCACAGCCAGGTCATCAGGAGGATGAGCCCGATCGCCAGCGGCATCCGGATCCAGGCGTTCTCGGCGGCGTCGTCGAGCCCGACGGCCAGCAGGCTGAAGCTGACGCCGACGTCGGCCAGCGACCCGACCACGAGCACGCCGGTCATCGCGATCGCCCACCCGCCGATCCAGCCGAACCACGGGCCCATCGCGCGGGTCACCCAGCTGAAGGTGGTGCCGCAGTCCTGGTCGACGCGGTTGAGGTAGAAGAACGCGGTGGCGATCAGGGCCATCGGCACGAACGAGGCCAGCAGCACCCCCGGCGCATAGACCCCGACCAGAGCGGCGATCGCGCCGATGACGGCGGCCAGTGAGTAGGCGGGCGAGGTGGCGGCGAGGCCGATCACGAGGGCGTCGGTGAAACCGATGGCGCCGGCCCTGAGCCCGGGCTGGGCGGGGATGGACTCGGTGGGTGCTGACATGGAGACGCTCCGTTCGGCCCCGGCCGTCGGGGGTCCTGGAGCAGTTCTAGCGGATCAGGGCCCGTGGCGGCAGTGCTGTCGCCCATCTCTCGCGTTGTCGCGACGATCGGCCGCTTGGGTACCGTGCGGGTGATGATGCTTCCCTGGCGCGAGGCGTGGCACGAGGCGCTCTACGGCCCACGCGGTTTCTACCGCGGCACGACGGGCCCGGCCGGCCACTTCACGACCTCCACCCACGGGCCCCTCGGCCAGGTGCTCGCCGACGCCCTCGGGAGGCTCGCCGACCGTGAGGACGTGCACCACGTGGTCGATGTGGGCTGCGGCCGCGGCGAGCTCCTGACCCACCTGGCCGCCCGGCGCCCCGACCTGCGCCTCACCGGCGCCGACGTCGTCGACCGCCCGGCCGACCTGCCGGATGCCGTGGCCTGGCTCCGCTGCCCGGGCGGCGCTGCGCTGCCCGACGAGCTCACCGAGCTCGACGACGTCCTCGTCGTCGCCCACGAGTGGCTCGACGTGGTGCCGTGCACGGTGGCCGAGGTCGCCCCCGGCCGGCTCGCGGTGGTGCTGGTCGACCCGACCAGCGGCGAGGAGCTCCCCGGCCCCGACCTCACGGCCGACGAGCTGGCCTGGTGCGTCCGGTGGTGGCCGGTCGACGACCTACCGGCCGGGTCGAGGGTCGAGGTCGGGCTGTCCCGGGACCTGGCGTGGCACGACCTGCTCGCCCGGGTGCGCCAGGGCACCGTGCTCGCCGTCGACTACGGGCACACCCGTGGGAACCGGCCCCGGGGGGGCACGCTCACGGCGTACCGCTCGGGCGCCGTCGTGCTGCCGGTGCCGGACGGGTCGTGCGACCTGACCGCGCACGTGGCCGTCGACTCCCTCGAGCACGACGAGGTCGCCACCCAGCGGGAGGCGCTGCACGCCCTCGGTCTGGCCGACGGCCGACCCCCCCACGACCTGGGGCACCGCGACCCGGCGGCCTACCTCGCCGCTCTCGCCACGGCATCCACGGTCACGGCGCTGACCGCCCCGGACGGGCTCGGCGGCTTCCGCTGGGTGCTGCGTCGTGTCGTCGGGGCGTGACGGCGGGCGCCGGTCCCTGGCACCGTGGGCGGGTGCGACGCCGGCTGCCTCCCCCGCGGTCGCGCTGGCGCCGGCCCCCGTGGCCGGCGTGGGTCTGAGCGCCTGTGGGGCCGCACCGCGCAGGAGGTCGTGGTCACCGTGACGGGCACCCCGTCCGGTGCCGTCCCGACGGCGGAGCCGACCCCCTCCGGCACCGCCTCGGTGCGCGCGGAGACCACCTTCCTGGTCGACCACTGTGTCGCCCACGTCGAGCCACTGCAGACCCGATCGGGAAGCGCCGGCGAGCTCGCCGAGGCGCCGGACTCCGACCGGCTCGTGCTCCTCACCCTCGACGGTGCCGGCTGGGCCACCGGCGGCGAGACCTTCGCCGGCTGCTGACCCCGGCCGCGGGTGTCGTGCGGCAGACTGACCGCGTGACCTCCGAGACCGGCCAGCGCGCGCTCGACGTCGGCCTGGGCGCCGGCGGCCTCGCCACCGCCGACATGGTGCTCAACATCGGCCCCCAGCACCCGGCGACCCACGGCGTGCTGCGGTTGCGCGTGGTGCTCGACGGCGAGCGGATCCTCTCGGCCGAGCCGGTGATCGGCTACATGCACCGCGGGGCCGAGAAGCTGTTCGAGGTGCGCGACTACCGCCAGATCACCGTGCTGGCCAACCGCCACGACTGGCTGTCGGCGTTCAGCAACGAGCTCGGGGTGGTGCTCGGCGTCGAGGCCATGCTCGGCATGGAGGTGCCCGAGCGGGCGGTCTGGCTGCGCACCCTGCTGGCTGAGCTGAACCGGGTTCTCTCGCACCTGATGTTCCTCGGGTCGTACCCGCTCGAGCTCGGCGCGATCACCCCGGTGTTCTACGCGTTCCGCGAGCGCGAGGAGCTGCAGGCGGTCATGGAGGAGGCCTCCGGCGGCCGCATGCACTACATGTTCAACCGGGTCGGCGGCCTCAAGGAGGACGTGCCCGCCGGGTGGCTCGGCCGGGTCGAGGCCGCGGTGAACGGGGTGCGTCGCCGCCTGCCCGAGCTCGAGTCCCTGCTCGTCGGCAACGAGATCGTCGAGGCGCGCACCCGCGGGGTGGGCGTGCTCGACCGGGCGACCTGTGCGGCCTACGGCGTCACCGGCCCGATCGGCCGGGCCAGCGGCCTCGACGTCGACCTGCGCCGCGACGACCCCTACCTCGCCTACGCCACGCTGTTCGCCCCCGGCGGGCCCGGCCGGGTCGTCACCCGCACCGCCGGTGACTGCCTGGCCCGGCTCGAGGTGCTCCTCGAGCAGGTGCACGTCAGCCTCGACCTCGCGCAGGCCTGCCTCGACGAGCTCGCGACCCTGCCCGCGGGGCCGGTCAACCAGCGCCTGCCCAAGGTGCTCAAGGTGCCCGAGGGCGAGCGCTACACCGTCACCGAGAACCCACTCGGGTTCAACGGCTACCACCTGGTGTCACGCGGAGAGAAGACACCGTGGCGCCTGAAGCTGCGGTCGGCATCGTTCAACAACGTGCAGGTGCTCTCGCAGGTGCTGCCCGGTTGCCTCGTCGCCGACATGGTGGCGGTGCTCGGGTCGATGTTCTTCGTGGTGGGCGACGTCGACAAGTAGTAGCCGAGCCCGCGGCGACTGCGAGTCTGCCCGGACCAGTGTTGGGGACCCACAAGCGGTAGCGTCGGCCGATCGCGCCCGCGTCGTCGCATTCGACGTCCCTGTTGAGGCGCGGTACGGTGGAAACGGCCTTCGGGGTGGGCCTCTGCACTCCGTTCTGGAGGATCACCATGCGCCCCACCGCCCGCACTGCATCGCGCTTCGGCCTCATCGGGGGCGTTGCCGTCCTGGGCGCCGCCCTCGCCATCACCTCCGCCCAGGCAGCTTCGGCCGACCTCGAGTACACCTGCGACTACGGCTTCGACGTGAACGAGGGCACGGCGTCCGCGAGGGCGTCGTTCGACTCCGCGATCGGCGACGACGTCGTTGTGGAGGTCGGCGAACCGGTGACGCTCAACCCGTTCACCGGGTCGGTGACACTGCCGGACGAGATCACGGAGCTGCTGCGCGAGAACTCGATCACGTCGATCCAAGGCAACTCTGAAGTCACCTCCGTGCTCATCCTCGTCGAGCCTGACGGCGAGGGGTCCACGGCAGTGCCCCTCGACATCGGCCCCACGACAGTTCCGCTCGAAGGCCCGCTGACCCTCACTTTCACCGGTGATGCCCCCGAGGTCACGCCGCTGACCCCCGGCACCCACACCCTGCTGGCAGGTGACCTCACCCTCCTGCTGACCACGAGCGCGCAAGGCCCCATCGTGGGTCTGGGGTGCTTCCTCGCCGACAACAACCCCGACATCTCCATCGACGCCTTCGAGGCGACGACCGGAACACCGACCACCACCCCCACGCCGACGGTCACCGCAACGCCGACCGACACCGCCACGCCGACGGTCACCGCAACGCCGACCGCCAGCGTCACTGCCGCGCCGACCACCGGCCCGGTGCGCCCGGTCGTCGTGCAGACCGACTTCGCCGGTGACGACCGCTCGTCGGCCTTGCCGCTCGTGCTCGGTGGCGGCCTTCTGGTCGGCGCCGGGGCGGCCGCCGTCGGCCGCACTCGCGTCCGCGCGGGCTCGCGCCGACACTGAGGTCGTGCCGACCCCCGTCCCTGCCCCCCGCCGCCGGACCCTTCTGGCGGTGTGCGCCTCGGCGGCGCTTGCCCTCCTCGGGGCGTGCGCCGCCGACTCGGCGTCCCCGACCAACGGCGCGACGCCGAGCCCCACCGTTGCGTCGGCGACCCCGACACCCGACAGGTCACCATCTGCGTCGCCCACCCCGGCCGAGCAGCCGCCTGCCGCGCGCGACCGCCCGCAGGGACAGCCGAAGCGAGTCACCGTGACCCGGCTCGGCGGCGGCGAGCTGGTCGACGCGAAGCTGGTGCCGGTCGCCCTCGACGACAACGGCATCCTCGCTCCGCCTCCCGGCGTCGCCGGCTGGTACGACGAGAAGGGCTGGCCCAAGCCGGGCTACCCGGGGGCATCCATCCTTGCCGGGCACATCAACACCCGGGCGACCGGCCCCGACACCTTCGCGAAGCTGCCGCAGGTGCGACCCGGCGCCCGCGTGCGGGTGACCTACTCCTCCGGCGACCGGGTCGATTTCGTCGTGACGCGTTCGAAGGCCTTGCCCAAGAAGCAGACTCCCAAGGACGACTCGATCTGGGATGCCGGCAACCCCCGCCCGCTGCTGCGGCTGATCACCTGCGACCCGACCACGCCGGTCAAGGGCGGGCACTACGTCGGCAACTGGGTCGTCTGGGCGACGGCGCTCACCTGAGGGCGACGGCACTCACCCCGGGCCGGCGGCAGCACGGTCAAGCAGCACGGTCGCGGGCCTGGTCGTCGCCCTCCTCGGGCGGGTCGACCCGGCACCACCGCTGCGCGACGAGGCCGGCTGCGGCGAGCGCGACACCTGCGACGATCAGGGCTCCGAGGGGCAGCAGGCGCGCCTGGTTCGCTTCCAGCGACAGGTCGGTGAGCACCACCGCCACCTGGCCGGCGTACCACCCGGCGGCGGCCGCACCGGTCAGCGCCGCGGCCTGGGCGAGCACGACGGTGCGGGCGGCGCGCAGCGGGTCGAGGGAGGTCGTCGCGCGGCCCTGGAGGTAGTGGCGCACGGGCCGCGCCAGCCACAGCACCAGCCCGCCCATCACGACGAGCAGCACGCCCGACAGCACCGCCGGCCGCGGTACGAGCTCGCCGCTGCGGGTGAACACGGTGAACACGGCGAACCCGCCGCTGCCCGTGACGGCTGCGACGAGGGCAAGCGTCTTCACGCGGATCTCTTTGCGCCGCATCAGCTCTCGTGTCCTTCATCAGTGGTGGGGTCGTCGAGGTGCTGCTGCACACCGCTCGTGTCGAGGGAGGCGACGAGGTCGGCCACGCGCCGGACCCGACCCTCGCGGCGCAGCACGGCATCGGGGTCGACCTCCAGCCACGGCACGAGCACGAAGGCCCGTTCGTGCGCCCGTGGATGTGGCAGGAGCAGCCGGGGCGCCGCCGACGTGACGTCGGTGCCACGCAACGGGTCGCCGTACTGCACGAGGTCGAGGTCGAGCGTTCGGGCCCCCCAGCGCACGTCGCGCCGGCGGTCGAAGGTCGCCTCGAGCGCGTGCAGCTCGCGCAGCAGCGAGCCCGGCGAGAGCGACGTGCGGGCGGTGACGACGGCGTTGACGTAGGTCGGCTGCTCGGGGCCGCCGACGGGCTCGGTGTCGTGCAGGCCGGAGACGCCCACCACCGTGATCTCGGAGTGCCGGGTGAGCGCCTCCACCGCGGCGCGTGCGGAGTGCTCGGGCCGCAGGGCACCGCGGGGCAGGTTCGCCCCGACCGCGACGACGACCGGAACGGGTGGCCGGCGACGGGTGACGGTCACGGTGACGTCGCCGAACGGCACCCCGACCGGGGCCTGCGGCTTGTGCACCGTCACGGTGACCTCGTCGACGGCCCCGTGCTCGAGGGCGTCCTGCGCGACGAGCTCGGCGAGGCGCTCGATGAGGTCGTGCGGCTCGCCCTCGATCCGGGCGAGCACGGCGGCGCCGATCTCGCCGTAGTTGACGGTGTCGGCGAGGGAGTCACTCGCGCCGGCGGGCCCGAGGTCGACGGCGAGCTCGACGTCGACGACGAACTCCTGTCCCTCACGGCGCTCGTGCTTCAAGACCCCGTGGAACCCCCGCCCACGCACCCCGCAGAGCCGGATGCGGTCGCGGGCCGCACCGCCGCTCACCGCAGCCCCCCGGGCGGGCCGAGCCCACCGAGCGCCTCGGCGACGTCGAGGGCGTCGACCGTCGCGACCACGTCGTGCACGCGCACGCACCACACCCCGTGCCGGGCGACATGGACAGTGGTCGCCGCCGTGACGACATCTCGCTCCAGCGGCGGTCGAGCCGTCTCGGGCGTGCGCCCGACGGCTCCGAGGAAGGTCTTGCGCGAGGTGCCGACCACCACGCGGTGGCCCAGGGCCACCACCTCGTCGAGCCGACGCAGCAGCTGCCAGTTGTGCTCCGCGCGCTTGGCGAACCCAAACCCGGGGTCGAGCACGACGGCATCCGGCTTCACGCCCGCGGCGGCCAGCGCCTCGACGCGCTTGGTCAGCTCGCGCACGACGTCGGTGACGACGTCGTCGTACTGCGCGCGGGCCTGCATGTCGCGGCTGTGCCCGCGCCAGTGCATCGCGACGATGGGCACCTCCCGCTCGGCGACCAGGGCCGCCATCTCGGGGTCGGCCAGGCCACCACTGACGTCGTTGACAAGAACGGCACCCGCATCCAGCGCCGCGGCCGCCACCTCGGCGCGCATCGTGTCGACCGAGACCGGCGCCAGGGCGCTCAGTGCCTCGACGACCGGGATGACGCGCCGCAGCTCCTCCGCGGTGCTCGGCCGCTCGGCGCCCGGCCGGGTGGACTCACCGCCGACGTCGAGCAGGTCGGCTCCCTGGGCGACGAGCTCGCGCCCGTGGGCCACCGCTGCCTCCGGGGTGAACCACGCGCCGCCGTCGCTGAAGGAGTCGGGGGTGACGTTGACCACTCCCATCACCAGCGCACGGCCGGCCCGGGGATCGGGCAGGGTCACCGCTTCCCGCCGAGGAGGAGCGACATCGCCTCGGCCCGGGTGGCGGGGTCCCGCAGCTGCCCGCGCACGGCGGAGGTGATGGTCCGCGAGCCGGGTTTCTGCACACCCCGCATCGACATGCACAGGTGTTCGGCCTCGATGACCACGATGACCCCCTGCACACCCAGGTGCTGCACCAGGGCGTCGGCCACCTGGGTGGTGATCTGCTCCTGCACCTGGGGCCGGCGGGCGAACACCTCGACGAGCCGGCCGAGCTTGCTCAACCCGGTGACCTTGCCGTCGGGCGCCGGGATGTAGCCGATGTGGGCGACGCCGTGGAAGGGCAGCAGGTGGTGCTCGCACGTCGAGTACATCGGGATGTCCCGGACGATGATGAGCTCCTCGTGGTCGATCGAGAAGGTCCTGGAGAGCACCTCGGCAGGGTCCTGCCAGAGGCCGGCATACAGCTCGCGGGCCGCGCGGGCGACCCGGCCCGGAGTGTCGAGCAGCCCCTCGCGGTCGGGGTCCTCACCGATGGCGAGCAGGAACTCGCGCACGGCGGCCTCGGCCCGCGGGAGGTCGACGGGGCCACGCATCGTGTGGTCGTCGAGGGCGTGCGGCTCAGGGCTCGACACGACCGCCCTCCGGCACCTGGATGACCTGCGTCGGGGGGTGGTCCTGCGGGCTGGGGTCGGCACCGAGAGCGGCCGCTGCGTCGATCTCGGCCTGGGTGCGGGGGTCGCCGGGCGTCAGCACGGCGCCTGCCGGGGCGCCGGAGCCGTTGCGGCCGTTCACTGCGGCCAGCTCGGCAGGAGTGAGCACCGGGGGAAGGTCGGACAGGGTGCGGTGCTCGCTGGACAGCCAGGTCGGCCGGATCGGCCGCTTGACGATCTCCTTGAACATGTCGGCGAGCTCGGCGGCGTTGAGCGTCTCGCGCTCGAGCAGGTCCAGGACCAGCCGGTCGAGGATGTCGCGGTTGTCGTTGACCGCGCGCCAGGCCTCGTCGTGCGCGTCGTCGACGAGCTTGCGCACCTCCTCGTCGACGACCGCGGCGACCTGCTCGGAGTAGTCGCGCTGGTGCCCCATGTCGCGGCCGAGGAAGACCTCACCGCCGCTCGAGCCCAGCTTGACGGCGCCGACCCGCTCGCTCATGCCGAACTCGGTGACCATCTTGCGGGCCATCGCGGTGGCCTTCTCGATGTCGTTGGCGGCACCGGTGGTGGGGTCGTGGAAGATGATCTCCTCCGCGACGCGGCCGCCCATGGCGTAGGCCAGCTGGTCGAGGATCTCGTTGCGGCTCGTGGAGTACTTGTCGTCGGTCGGCATCACCATCGTGTAGCCGAGCGCGCGACCGCGGGGCAGGATCGTCACCTTGGTGACGGGGTCGAGGTGGTTCATCGACGCGGCGACGAGCGCGTGGCCGCCCTCGTGGTAGGCGGTGATCTTGCGCTCCTTGGCCGACATGATGCGGGTGCGCTTCTGCGGACCGGCGATCACCCGGTCGATGGCCTCGTCGAGCACCTCGTCGTCGATGAGCTTCTTGTCGGTGCGGGCGGTCAGCAACGCGGCCTCGTTGAGCACGTTGGCCAGGTCGGCGCCGGTGAAGCCGGGCGTGCGGCGGGCGACGGCGAGCAGGTCGACGCCGGTGGCCAGCGGCTTGCCCTGGCCGTGCACCTCGAGGATGCGGTGACGACCGATCATGTCGGG
>JBBQWX010000136.1:0-11630 GCA_038210185.1 Actinomycetales bacterium | reverse complement strand
GCAGCGGATGGGCGTGCACTTCCCGTTCGTCGCCTGGCTCACCGACGCGATGGTGCTGCCGGTCGGCGACCCGGTGCCCCAGGACCGGCTGATCCACCCGCGCATCGAGCCCGAGATCGTGTTCGTCATGGGCGAGCGGCTCTCGGGCCCGGGCATCACGTGCGCGCAGGCCATGGGCGCGGTGGAGTCGGTGTGGGGTGGCGCCGAGGTCATCGACAGCCGCTACCGCGACTTCCGCTTCACCGCGGGTGACGTCGCGGCCGACAACGCCTCCTCCGGCGCCTTCGTGACCGGGCCGATCGGGCTGCCCCCCGCCGACCTGGACCTGGCGCTGGAGGCGGTGCTCGTGGAGGTCGGTGGTGTCGTCGTCGACTCCGCCACCGGCGCCGCCGTGCAGGGGCACCCCGGCGAGGCGCTGGCCCTGGCCGCCAACGACCTGGCCCGCCGCGGCCACGCCATCGAGGCCGGCTGGATCGTGCTCACCGGCGGCATGACGGATGCCGTGTTCGCGCCCCCCGGCTCGAGCACCGCCCTGCACTTCACCAACCTGGGCTCGGTGTTCCTCAACGGCGGGAAGGGCTGAGCCTCATGCCACTCATCGAGGTGACCATGGTCGAGGGTCGCACGCCCGAGCAGGTGCGCGCCCTGATCTCCGCCCTGACCCACGCCGCCGCCGAGACGGTCGACGCCCCGCTCGACAGCATCCGGGTCGTCGTCCGCGAGGTGCCGACCACGCACTGGGGCGCCGGCGACGTCACCATCGCCGAGCGCCTTGAGTCGGCCGAGGCCGCCCCTGGCACCGACCCCGCCCCTGCCGCCGAGGCCGCCGAGCGCTAGGCGAGCACACGGCATCCCGCCGCTTTCACCCACACCCCGACACCCCCGCACCGCAGAAGGTGGACCCCATGAGCGAGCTGCAGTTCTTCGGCCACATCATCGACAACGAAGAGGTCGAGTCGATCGACGGCAAGCGCTTCGACGTCTGGAACCCCTGGACGCGCCAGGTGTGGGCGCAGGCGGCCGAGGCGTCGCAGAAGGATGCCGAGCGCGCCGTCGAGAGCGCGCGCCGGGCCTTTGACGAGGGGCCGTGGCCGCGGATGGGGCGGGCCGAGCGGGCCGCGGCCATCCACCGCCTCGCCGACCTGATGGAGGATCGCGCCGACGACCTCGCCCGGCTCGACTCGACGAACATGGCCAAGCCGTTCGCGCAGGCCAAGCACGACGTGGCGCGCTCGGTGTGGAACTTCCGGTTCTTCGCCGACTCCCAGCGCGACCACGTGGGCGAGGTCTACCCGATGGACTCGGGGCACCACACCTACAGCGAGTTCGGCCCGGCCGGCGTCGTCGCGGCGATCAGCCCGTGGAACTTCCCGCTGATGATGGCGTCGTGGAAGATCGCGCCGGCCATCGCCTGGGGCAACACCTGCATCATCAAGCCCAGCGAGGACACCCCGGCGTCGGTGACCATGCTCGGGCGCCTCGCGGCCGAGGCCGGCTTCCCGCCGGGGGTGCTCAACGTCGTCAACGGCTACGGGGCGCCGGCGGGTGCGACGCTCACCGGTGACGACCGGGTCGACCGGGTGACCTTCACCGGGTCCTCGACCACGGGCAAGCACGTGATGGCCTCGGCGGCGACGCACCTCGCGCCGGTGTCGCTCGAGCTCGGCGGCAAGGGCGCCAACATCGTCTTCGCGGACGCCGACCTCGACAACGCCGTGTACTGGGCGGTCGAGGCGATCTTCCGCAACGCCGGGCAGATCTGCCTAGCCGGGTCGCGCCTGTTCGTGCACTCCTCGCTCTACGACGAGTTCCTGCGGCGCTTCGTGGAGGCGGCCGAGGCGCTGACGATCGGTGACCCGTTCGACCCGGCCACGAGGTTCTCCTCGCTCGCGAGCAAGCGGCACTTCGACAAGGTCGTCTCCTACGTCGAGAGCGCCGAGGCGCTGGGCGGCACGGTGCACACCGGCGGCGTGGCCGACGACGGCTCGTGGGTGGTGCGCCCGACGATCATCGACGGGCTGGCCCTGGATGCCGCGCCGTACTGCGAGGAGATCTTCGGGCCGGTGTGCGTCGTCAACTCCTTCGAGACCGAGGCGGAGGTGGTGGGGCTGGCCAATGACACCCGCTACGGCCTCAACGCGATGCTGTTCACCGAGAACCTCTCGCGCGCGCACCGGGTGGCCTCGAGGCTGCGCGCCGGCACGGTGTGGGTCAACTGCTTCTTCATCCGCGACCTGCGCACCCCGTTCGGGGGTGTCGGCGACAGCGGGGTCGGGCGCGAGGGTGGCACCTTCTCGAGGGAGTTCTTCACCGAGCCCAAGGCCGTCGTCATGCAGATCGACCGCGGCTGAGGGCCCAGGTTCGCGGGTCGAGAGTAGATGTCGATAGTAGAGAACACGCCGCTGGCCATCTGTCCCGCACGGCGTGTTCTCTACTCTCGACTGGCTGAATCCAGGCGGATCCGCCCGCCCTCAGCGGTCGCGGGTGTCGGCGACAGCGGGGTCGGGCGCGAGGGTGGGACCTTCTCGCGTGAGTTCTTCACCGAGCCCAAGGCGGTCGTCATACAGATCGACCGCGGCTGAGGGCCCAGGTTCGCGGGTCGAGAGTAGAGAACACGCCGCCGGGCATCGAGCCTGCGCGGCGTGTTCTCTACTCTCGACTGGCTGAATCCAGGCGGATCCACCCGCCCTCAGTGGTCGCGGGTGTCGGTGCCGCGGGGCAGGGTGGGCGCATGCCGTCCAGCCAGCTGCCGCCCCCGCCTCCCCGCTCGCCGTCACACCGACCGTCCGTGCGACCCGCGCCCACGGCGGTGCAGTGCTCGATCGTGCCGCCATACCTGCTCGAGGCGCTCGCGGCCTCCGACGATCCGCACCTCGCCGCGCACGCCCAGGCCACCCTCGTCATCGATGCCGAGCTGCGCCAGGGCCGGCGCACCGCCGCTCTGCGCGCCGACCGGGCGTCGACCCCGCGACGCCGACTGGCGTCCGGCACCACGGCGGGGCCGGTGCGCGCCGTGCACGACGCGAAACACGGCACCACACTGCCCGGCACCCTGGTGCGCTCCGAGGGCGACCCCGCCACCGGTGACCAGACGGTCACCGAGGCCTATGACGGGCTGGGCGCCACCTGGCAGCTCTGGCAGGACGCCTACGGTCGCAACTCGCTCGACGGCAAGGGTCTGCCCCTGGTCGCCAGCGTGCACTTCGGCACCGACTACGACAACGCCTTCTGGGACGGCACCCAGATGGTCTTCGGCGACGGCGACGGCATCATCTTCCTGCCGTTCACCCGCAGCATCGACGTCATCGGTCACGAGCTGGCCCACGGGGTCACCCAGTACACCTCGGGGCTGAACTACCAGGACCAGTCCGGTGCGCTCAACGAGTCGGTGTCCGACGTCTTCGGGGTGCTCGTCAAGCAGCGGGTCCTCGGTCAGAGCGCCGACCAGGCCGACTGGCTGATCGGGGCCGAGCTGCTCGCACCCGGGGTCAACGGCGTCGCGATCCGGTCGATGGCAGCACCGGGCACGGCCTACGACGACCCGCGGCTGGGCAAGGACCCCCAGCCGGCGCACCTGCGCGACTACGTCGACACCACCGACGACAACGGCGGCGTGCACATCAACTCCGGCATCCCCAACAAGGCCTTCCACGTGGTGGCGACGACCCTGGGCGGCAACGCCTGGGAGGTCGCCGGCCAGGTCTGGTTCGACACCGTCACCGGCGCCATCAGCGCCGACTGCGACTTCGCCACGTTCGCCCGGCTCACCGTCGCCGCGGCCACCGCCCGTCACGGCGACGGCTCCGAGGTGGTCGCGGCCGTGCAGGCCGGCTGGGATGCCGTGGGCGTCGCCTGGTCCGACACCGCACCGTCCGTGCCCGACACCCCCGTCCCCACCCCCGTCCCCACCCCCGTTCCCACCCCCGACCCCGACCCCAGCCCCGCCGGGTCCGACCCCGGCCCGGGTGGCGGCTCGGGCGGCGCGCCCGGCCCCACCACCGAGGTGAACGTGCGCCGCACGGGCGGGTTCGCCGGTCGCACCGTAGAGCGCACCGTTGCGCTGGGCGAGCTGACCGCCGGCGACGCCCACGCCTGGCACTCGCTGCTCGCCGACGACGGGCTGCCCGCCCTGGCCGACGCCATCGCCGACCGCCCGCGGGTGCCCGACGCCTACTGCTACGGCGTGCGGTGCGCGACCCCGCCGCTCGACCTCGAGCTGTCCGAGCCGGGTCTGCCCGACGACGTGCGCGGCCTGCTCGAGCGCACCCTCGGGTCCTCCGACGCCTGAGCGGCACGGTCCGTAGGATCGGTGATCGAGCCGGACCCGCGCGTCCTCGGGCGCACCGACTTCGACGCGATCCGGTCGGTGCCCACCCGCTGGTCCGACAACGACATGTTCGGCCACCTGAACAACGCCGTCTACCTCGAGCTGTTCGACAGCGTGCTCAACGCCTGGATGCAGGCGGAGACCGGTATCGACGAGAACGTCGCGCCCACTCTCGGTGTGGTCGCCGAGACGAGCTGTCGCTACTACCGCGAGGTCTCCTTCCCGGTCACCCTCGACGTCGGTGTGCGGGCCAACCGGCTGGGCCACACGAGCGTGGTCTTCGAGTTCGGGGTCTTCCTGCCCGACGACGAGCAGATCGCCACGCACGGGCTCTGGGCCCAGGTCTACGTCGACCGCGGCACCCGACGCCCGGTCCCCATCCCGGATGCCGTGCGGGCCCACCTCGAGGCCTCCGCCTCCGCGCGCGGGGAGCGCGCGTCCTGACCGTCGCAGGCGCCGGGGTCGGGGGCTGGGCACGGCGCCGGCCCTGGCTGCTCGTGGCCTGGTGCCGCCCGGAATGCCGGTCGCGGCGTGCGTGTCACCGGTCAACGTGCCGAGTCTGCGGGCCTGCTCGGGGCCGGTTTCGACCCGGTCGGGGCGGTGCAGGGAAACCGGCCGGTGCTTTGACCCGGGCGACCGCCGCACCACCGCGGAACAGGCTCGGCACGGCATCGGCAAAGGCCGGTCAGCGGCCCTGGGGGGGCCGGTCGCGTGTCGGGGGTCGGATCCTGGTCCCATTTCACGGGAAAAGTGCCCCCACGGGCCTCGCCGGGGCAGGTCCTGACGGTCCTGACCGGTAGACTGATGGGTGGAACCACGCCCAAGGCGTTCGACGCCCTGGGCGTGCGCCATGAGTTCCGCCGGTCGCTCCGGTGGGGCCAGCCGACGAAGGAGACCCGTGGCGGACCAGCAGCCCGACCCGACCAGCGACGAGACCCCGGAGCCCGCCACCAACGCGGCACCCGAGGTCGCGGTCCCCGGGGTCGTGGCACCCGGGGTCGTGGCACCCGGGGTCGAGGACGAGGCCTACGACGCCGGCTCGATCACCGTGCTCGAGGGCCTCGAAGCGGTGCGCAAGCGGCCCGGCATGTACATCGGCTCCACCGGCGAGCGCGGTCTGCACCACCTGGTGTGGGAGATCGTCGACAACGCGGTCGACGAGGCCCTGGCGGGCTACGCCGACACCATCGACGTCATCCTGATGGAGAACGGCGCGGTCCGCGTCAAGGACAACGGGCGCGGCATCCCCACCGACATGCACCCGACCGAGGGCGTCAGCGCCGTCGAGCTCGTGCTCACCCAGCTGCACGCCGGCGGCAAGTTCGGCGGCGGCGGCTACAAGGTGTCGGGCGGCCTGCACGGCGTGGGCTCCTCGGTGGTCAACGCGCTGTCCACCCGGCTCGACGTCTGCGTGCGCCAGAAGGGCCACGCGTTCCGGATGTCGTTCGACCACGGCGTGCCCGTCGACAGCCTGCAGATGATGGAGGAGACCGACCGCACCGGCACCACCATCACCTACTGGGCCAACCCCGAGATCTTCGAGACCGTCGTGTACGACTACGAGACGATCCGGGCCCGGTTCCAGCAGTACGCCTTCCTCAACAAGGGCCTGCGCATCAACCTGGTCGACGAGCGGGTGGCCGAGCCCACGACCGACGAGGGCGAGCCCGACCTCGACGGCGTCGACACCGACATCACGGTCGTCGAGGACCACGAGGACGAGGAGGCCGGCGGCGAGGCCCGCAGCACCACCGCGCGCTCGGTGTCCTACCGGTACGACAACGGCCTGGTCGACTACGTCAACCACCTGGTCAGCTCGAAGAAGAGCGACCCCGTGCACAGCGACGTCATCAGCATCGAGGTCGAGGACCCCACGCGCAGCCTGGCGCTCGAGCTCGCGATGCAGTGGACCACCGCCTACTCCGAGTCGGTGCACTCCTACGCCAACACGGTCAACACGCACGAGGGCGGCACCCACGAGGAGGGCTTCCGCGCCGCGCTGACCAAGCTGGTCAACGACTTCGCGCGCAAGCAGAACCAGCTCAAGGACAAGGACGAGAACCTCACCGGCGACGACGCCCGCGAGGGCCTGACCGCCGTCATCTCGGTCAAGCTCGGCGAGCCGCAGTTCGAGGGACAGACCAAGACCAAGCTCGGCAACTCCGAGGTCAAGGGGTTCGTGCAGAGCGCCATGACCCACGAGTTCGGCGCCTGGCTCGACAGCCACCCCAACGAGGGCCGCGAGATCGTCCGCAAGGCGATCCAGGCCTCCGCCGCCCGGATGGCCGCCCGCAAGGCGCGTGAGGCCACCCGCAAGCGGGTGCTCGAGAGCGGCGGCCTGCCCGGCAAGCTGCGCGACTGCCAGGCCAAGGACCCCGCGGTCTCCGAGGTGTTCATCGTCGAGGGCGACTCGGCCGGCGGCTCCGCCGTGCGCGGCCGCAACCCGCACAACCAGGCGATCCTGCCCATCCGCGGCAAGATCCTCAACGTCGAGCGCGCGCGCCTCGACAAGGCCCTGGGCAACCAGGAGGTGCAGGCCCTGATCTCGGCGTTCGGCACCGGCATCGGTGAGGACTTCGACATCGAGAAGGCGCGCTACCACAAGATCGTGCTGATGGCCGACGCCGACGTCGACGGCATGCACATCCGCACCCTGCTGCTGACCCTGCTCTTCCGTTTCATGAAGCCGCTGATCGAGGCGGGCTACGTGTACCTCGCGCAGCCGCCGCTGTTCCGCCTGAAGTGGAGCAACGCCCCGCACGAGTTCGCGTTCACCGACCGCGAGCGCGACGCCCTGATCGCCGAGGGCCAGAGCAAGGGCCGGCGCCTGCCCAAGGACAACCCGATCCAGCGCTACAAGGGTCTGGGCGAGATGGACTACCAGGAGCTGTGGGAGACCACGATGAACCCCGACTCCCGGGTGCTGCTCCAGGTCACCCTCGACGACGCCGCTGCCGCCGACGAGATCTTCTCGATCCTGATGGGCGAGGACGTCGAGTCGCGGCGCTCCTTCATCCAGCGCAACGCGCGCGACGTGCGCTTCCTCGACATCTGAGCCCGCCCCAACTTTCCCGCCCGATGCCGGAAGCTTCACCTTCGCAGGGGAACAGTTCCGCTGCAAACGTGAACCTTCCGGTGCGAAGCCAGAACCGCACGAAGGAAACCGATGACTGAGCAGCCCCCGGTCGTGACCGACCGCACGGAGCCGATCGACCTCAACACCGAGATGCAGCGGTCGTACATCGAGTACGCCATGAGCGTCATCGTCAGCCGGGCCCTGCCCGACGTGCGCGACGGCCTGAAGCCGGTGCACCGCCGTGTCGTCTACGCGATGTACGACGGCGGCTACCGCCCCGACCGCGGCTTCAACAAGTGCAGCCGTGTCGTCGGCGAGGTCATGGGCCAGTACCACCCGCACGGTGACCAGTCGATCTACGACGCCCTGGTGCGGCTCGTGCAGGACTGGAGCCTGCGCTACCCGCTGGTTCAGGGACAGGGCAACTTCGGCAGCCCGGGCGACGACCCGGCCGCCGCGCCGCGGTACACCGAGTGCCGGATGGCGCCGCTGGCGATGGAGATGGTGCGCGACATCGACGAGGACACCGTCGACTTCCGCCCCAACTACGACGGCAAGACCCTCGAGCCGGTCGTCCTGCCCAGCCGGTTCCCGAACCTGCTCGTCAACGGCAGCTCGGGCATCGCCGTCGGCATGGCCACCCAGATCCCGCCGCACAACCTGCGTGAGGTGGCCGCGGCCGCGCAGTGGGTGCTCGCGCACCCGGACGCGACGCGCGAGGAGATGCTCGAGGCCGTGATGCGCGAGATCAAGGGCCCGGACTTCCCGACCGGCGCGCTGATCATGGGCAGCAAGGGCATCGACGACGCCTACCGCACCGGCCGCGGCTCGATCATCATGCGCGCGGTCGTCGAGGTCGAGGAGATCCACAACCGGCAGTGCCTCGTCGTCACCGAGCTGCCCTACCAGGTCAACCCCGACAGCCTGGCCCAGAAGATCGCCGAGCACGTCAAGGACGGCCGGCTCAACGGCATCGCCGACATCCGCGACGAGACCTCGGGGCGCACCGGCCAGCGCCTGGTCATCGTGCTCAAGCGCGATGCCGTCGCCAAGGTCGTGCTCAACAACCTCTTCAAGCACACCCAGCTGCAGACCAACTTCGGCGCCAACATGCTCGCGCTGGTCGACGGGGTGCCGCGCACCCTGCCGATCGACGCGTTCATTCGCTACTGGGTCGAGCACCAGCTCGACGTCATCCAGCGGCGCACGGCCTACCGCCTGCGCAAGGCGCAGGAGCGCATCCACATCCTGCGCGGCCTGCTCAAGGCGCTCGACGCGCTCGACGAGGTCATCGCGCTCATCCGGCGCTCGCCCACCGTCGACGTGGCGCGCACCGGCCTGATGGCGCTGCTCGAGATCGACGAGGTGCAGGCCCAGGCCATCCTCGACATGCAGCTGCGCCGCCTGGCCGCCCTGGAACGTCAGAAGATCATCGACGACCACGACGAGCTCGAGTCGATGATCCTCGACTTCACCGACATCCTCGCCAAGCCCGGTCGCCAGCGCGACATCGTCTCCGAGGAGCTCGCCGAGATCGTGCGCCGCTACGGCGACGAGCGGCGCTCGAAGCTGGTCCCCTTCGACGGCGACATGTCGATGGAGGACCTCATCCCCGAGGAGGACGTCGTCGTCACGATCACCCGTGGTGGCTACGCCAAGCGCACCCGGGTCGACGCCTACCGGTCGCAGCGGCGTGGCGGCAAGGGCGTGCGCGGGGCGACGCTTCGCGGCGAGGACATGGTCGACCACTTCTTCACCACGACCTCGCACCACTGGCTGCTGTTCTTCACCAACCTCGGCCGCGTCTACCGGGCCAAGGCCTACGAGCTGCCGGATGCCGGTCGCGACGGCAAGGGCCAGCACGTCGCCAACGTGATGGCCTTCCAGCCCGGCGAGCAGATCGCCCAGGTGCTGGCCGTGCGCGACTACGCCAGCGCCGCCTACCTCGTGCTCGCCACCAAGAGCGGGCTGGTCAAGAAGACCCGCCTGACCGAGTACGACAGCCCTCGCAGCGGCGGCCTGATCGCCGTCAACCTGCGTGACGGCGACGAGCTGGTCGGGGCCGGCCTGGCCGAGGCCACCGACGACCTGCTGCTCGTCTCGCGCAAGGCCCAGTCGGTGCGGTTCCACGCAGACGACGCCACGCTGCGGCCGATGGGCCGGGCGACCTCCGGGGTCACCGGCATGAGGTTCAAGGGCGACGACTCGCTGCTCGCGATGTCGGTCGTGCACGAGGGCACCGACCCCGACGTGTTCGTCGTCTTCGAGTCGGGCCTCGCGAAGCGCTCGAAGGTCTCGGAGTGGAACGTCAAGGGCCGCGCCATCTACGGCGTCGCCGTGGCCAAGCTGTCCGACAAGGGCGGTGACCTCGTCGGGGCGCTGACCGTCGACGAGGACGACGAGGTGCTGGTGATCTTCGAGAAGGGCAACGTCGTGCGCTCGCGCGTCGACGAGGTGCGGCTCACCGGTCGCAACACGATGGGCGTGCAGTTCGCCAAGGCCGGCAGGAACGATGCGATCGTCGGGGTGGCGCTGAACCCGGAGCGCGCGGTGGAGGAGGCGGTCGAGGCCGTGGAGGCCGCTGACGGTGCCGAGGTTGCCGGCGACGCTGGTGACGATGCTGTCTCGGTCACCGGGCCCACCGAGTCAGGTGTCGCAGACGAGGCGACCGATGCCGTACCGTCGGTGGACGACGAGGACTCAGCAGGAGGTCGTGAGTGAGCACCGCAGAGAACGCGGAACGCCCGGTTGGGCCGCCTGCGTCATCCTCGGGACCTGCCCGTCGTGCCTCCCGACCCGCTGACGGCGGTAGCGCCGGCGGCCGGGCCGCTGACAGCGGAGCGCTGCGTCGGACGGGCGGCGGAGACGCCGGGTCCAACGCCGGGTCCAACGCCGGCAGCTCCGGCACCCCGACCACCCCGGTGCCCGTAGCCCGGGCTGCCGCGCCCCGCCCGTCGCCGGCTGCCTCGCCGGCCACCCAGTCGGTGACCAGCCCGACCCGCGTGGGCGCTGCGGCCGGCACCGGTGCACCACAACCGGCGCCGCGCCCGGCAGCCGCCCGCCGCGTACGCCTCACGGTGTCGCGCGTCGACCCGTGGTCGGCGATGAAGATCTCGTTCCTGCTCTCGGTGGCCCTGGGCATCGCCGGCGTCGTGATGGTGTTCGTGCTGTGGACGATCCTGGCCGGCATGGGGGTCTTCGACCAGATCAACGGCATCGTCGGCGAGGTCGTGCAGGACGGCCAGCAGCGCTTCGACATCATGGACTTCGTCGGCCTCGGTCGCGTCGTCTCGCTGTCGATCGTCATCGCGGTCATCGACGTCATCCTCATCACGGCGATCGCCACGCTCGGCGCGTTCCTCTACAACGTCTCGAGTGCCCTGGTCGGCGGCCTGCAGCTGACCCTCACCGACGACTGACCCGTTTTCAGTGCACGGGTCGTGGTGGGGTAGCCTCGTGGACCGTGCCACCTCGCGTGGGGGGCGCAACCGATCGCGGTGAACGGGCCTATAGCTCAGACGGTTAGAGCGCTTCCCTGATAAGGAAGAGGCCACAGGTTCAAGTCCTGTTAGGCCCACCACCCGATCCCTCACTTCCAAGGTGGTGCACCCGTGAAGAAGATCCTCCTCCTCGTCGCGACGGCCGTCGGTGCGGTCACGATCCAGAAGCAGATCGCGTCCAAGAAGGCCGAGAACCGGCTGTGGGCAGAGGCCACGGACGCACCGAAGAGCTGAGGTTCGTTCGATTCTCGGATGCCGCCCGCTCGCCTCGTGCGCGCGGGTGCGGTGCTCCCGGGGCCATGGCGCAATTGGTAGCGCACCTGCTTTGCAAGCAGGGGGTTAGGGGTTCGAGTCCCCTTGGCTCCACCGCAGGTCAGAGGCCCTTTCCGCTTGTCGCGAAGGGCCTCTGTCGCGTCAGTGACTCCAGATAAGTACTGCAGTAGCTCGTGGACTGGGTTTTCCCACGTCTGACCAGCGGTATTAGCGACGAAGGCTGCCGTTAGGGGCTTCCCACGATGACTGTCTTACCCTTCCGGTCGTCGAAGCCATTCTCGCGATTCGCCGACCTTGTCAAGGTCACAGGAGGGCGCAAGCGGCACATGGCTACGCTGTCGATTTCGCTGAGAGTCCTTCCCTCAGGCCTCGTTCAAGTTGCCAGCGCAAGCGCGCTTGCATCCCGTCGCCAAAGCGCACCTCCCTTGCCGGGTCCGGTGCGAAATGGGCGCTC
>JBBQWX010000135.1:0-11743 GCA_038210185.1 Actinomycetales bacterium | reverse complement strand
CCAGGTGCTGCGCCGCAAGGACTGCCCCGACGACGTCGCCGCTGCGGTGCTCGACCGGATGGAGGAGGTCGGGCTGGTCGACGACGTCGCCTACGCCGGCATGATGGTGCGCTCGCAGCAGGTCGGGCGCGGGCTGGCGCGCCGCGCGCTGGCCCAGGAGCTGCGTCGCAAGGGGGTCGACGACGACACCGCGCAGGCGGCGCTCGACGAGGTCGACCCGCACGACGAGGAGGACCGCGCCCGTCAGCTCGTGGCGAAGAAGCTGCGCTCGATGAGCGGGCTGGACCCGATGGTGCAGACCCGGCGGCTCGCCGGGATGCTGGCCCGCAAGGGGTACCCCGTGGAGGTGTCCGTGCGCGTGGTGCGTGACGCCGTCCGCAAGGCGCCGGAGCACCAGCGCGACTAGATCGCGTGCAGCGGCCGTTCGCCCGGGGGCAGCTCGTCGGTGCGCACGATCCGCTTGCCGTAGGGCACCAGCGAGATGGGCACCATCTTCAGGTTCGCGAGGGCCAGCGGGATGCCGATGATGGTGATCGCTTGGGCGATGGCTGTGCTGACGTGCAGCAGAGCCAGCCACCAGCCTGCGAGCACGATCCAGACGACGTTGAGCAGCACGGCGCCGGAGCCGGCGCCCTCCTTGGGCACGACGGCCCGCCCGAACGGCCACAGGGCGTAGCGCGCCATCCGGAACGACGCCACGCCCAGGGGAATCGTGACGATCAGGATGCAGAAGAGCAGCCCGGCCAGCGCGTAGCCCAGGGCGAGCCAGAGGCCGCCGAACACGAACCAGATGATGTTGAGCAACGTGCGCACTGCGGGTCCTCTCGTCGCGGGGACTTCGGGGTCCATGCTGCCACTGCCCCGGGTGGGGCCGGCGACCACGTCCCGGGCCCCTGGCGTCCCGATTCCGCGCAGCCCGACCCCCGGCTTACTCTGGTGCGGCCATGACTGAACCGAGGACCTACGACGTGCGCACCCACGGGTGCCAGATGAACGTGCACGACTCCGAGCGCCTCGCCGGCCTCCTCGAGACGGCCGGCTACGTCGACCTGGCCAGCATCCCCGCGCCGCAGCGCCCCGACGTCGCCGACGTCGTCGTCTTCAACACCTGCGCCGTGCGCGAGAACGCCGACAACAAGCTCTACGGCAACCTCGGTCAGCTGCGCCCGGCCAAGACCGCCAACTCCGACCTGCAGATCGCCGTCGGGGGCTGCCTGGCGCAGAAGGACCGCGCGACCATCGTCGAGCGCGCTCCCTGGGTCGACGTGGTCTTCGGCACCCACAACATCGGCAGCCTGCCGGCCCTGCTCGACCGGGCTCGGCACAACCAGCGCGCCGAGGTCGAGATCCTGGAGTCGCTCGAGACCTTCCCGTCGACCCTGCCGACGCGCCGCGACTCGGCCTTCGCCGGCTGGGTGTCGATCTCGGTGGGCTGCAACAACACCTGCACGTTCTGCATCGTGCCCAGCCTGCGCGGCAAGGAGCAGGACCGCCGCCCGGGCGAGATCCTCGCCGAGGTCGAGGCGCTGGTCGCGCAGGGCGTCGTCGAGATCACCCTGCTCGGCCAGAACGTCAACACCTACGGGGTCGAGTTCGGCGACCGCCTGGCGTTCGGCAAGCTGCTGCGGGCCTGCGGTGTGGTGGAGGGCCTGGAGCGGGTGCGCTTCACCAGCCCGCACCCCGCGGCCTTCACCGACGACGTCATCGAGGCGATGGCGCAGACCCCCAACGTCATGCCGAGCCTGCACATGCCGCTGCAGTCGGGCTCGGACCGGGTGCTCAAGGCGATGCGGCGCTCATACCGCAGCGAGAGGTTCCTCGGCATCATCGACACGGTGCGCGCCGCCATCCCGGACGCCGCCATCACCACCGACCTCATCGTCGGCTTCCCTGGGGAGACCGAGGAGGACTTCGCCGAGACGCTGCGCGTCGTCGAGGCGGCGCGCTTCTCGAGCGCGTTCACCTTCCAGTACTCCATCCGTGCGGGAACCCCGGCCGCGACGATGCCCGACCAGGTGCCCAAGGCCGTCGTGCAGGAGCGCTTCGACCGGCTGATCGAGCTGCAGGAGCGGGTGTCCTGGGCCGAGAACCGCACTGTCGAGGGCTGCGAGGTCGAGGTGCTCGTCTCGCCCGGTGAGGGTCGCAAGGACGGTGCCACCGCGCGGATGTCGGGGCGGGCCCGCGACAACCGGCTGGTCCACTTCGCCGTGCCGGACGGCGCCGAGCGCCCGCGTCCGGGTGACGTGGTCACCGTGGGCGTCACCTACGGTGCGCCGCACCACCTCGTCGCCGACAGCGGGGTGAGCGGTGGGGCGTATGCCGTGCGACGCACCGCGGGCGGAGACGCCTGGGCCGCACTGCAGGACGCGCCGGTGCCGGGAAAGCCGGCCGTTTCGCTGGGTATGCCGTCGGTGGGTCGGCCGGCGCAGCCGGAGCCCGCGGTCCCCACCTGCTCGGCCTGACTCAGCCCAGGAAGAAGGCGGCGAACGCCACCAAGGCGAGGACGACGGTCACGACGACCCCGGTGAGGTGAGGGTTGCGCTTCGCGCAGTGGCGCGGCTGCGGCTTGTCTCGGCGCGGGGAGTTGGCGGCGGCGTAGAGGGGCGTGGGGTCGAACGGTGTGAGGTTCAGTGGTGGAAGACCGGATCTGGCATGGGACACGACGTTTCCCTTTCGGCAGGAGGCGAGAGTGTTCCTCAAGGCTAGGGAGGGGCCGAACCCCGAGTCAGTGGAACCGCGCAACGCTGGCCGAACGGCCGAGGCCCCCGACCTTTCGGTCGGGGGCCTCGGTTGCGTCGTCGGAGGCTCAGGGCTCGCCGATGGCCCCGTCGGCCTTCGTCTGTGCCTGGTCGACCTGCCCTGCGTACCTGCCACCGGTCGCGCTGTCGGCGGCGTCGCCGCCACGCTCGATGGCCTGGTCGCTGAGCTGCTCGACCTTGTCGGGGTGGTCCTGGGCCAGCTGCTGAAGCTTCTCCTTGGCGCTGTCGAAAAGACTCACGGGGCCTCCTTCTCCTCGGGAACAGGGGCTCCCCCACGGGGGAGTTCCTCCAGTGCACACCACGATCGACCGTGGCGCCACCGACGCGCCCTCGCCGCTCGCGGCGGCGAGCCCGGGCACCACGGTCGCGCGTCGACTCCTCGCCGGTGCTCGTGACGCGCAACCGGATCTCCTCCAGCCGCCCGTCGCCGCCGCCGTGGACGACCTCCGAGCAGGGCAGCACGGTGATCCGCGGGTCGTGGCAGATCTCAGGTGGATGGCGGCCTGCCCGCCGACCGCCTCCGACTCCGACACCAAGGTCGAGGGCCCCTCCGACGACGCGAGGTGGTCCGGTGGCCGGCCCGGCTCTGTAAGAATCTCCGGCATGGCCATCCGACCCGTCGTCATCACCGGGGAGCCCATCCTCCACCAGCGCGCCCAGCCCGTCGAGGTCATCGACGACGACATCCGCGAGCTCGTCGCCGACATGTTCGACACCATGGATGCCGCGCGTGGCGTCGGCCTGGCCGCGCCCCAGGTCGGTGTCGGGCTGCGCATCTTCACCTGGCAGCTGACCAACGACGACGGCATCCCCCCGCGGGGGGTCGTCATCAACCCCTACCTCACCTCGGCCAAGCCGGTGGTCGGCGACCCCGACCCGCACGACGAGGTCGAGGGCTGCCTGTCGGTGCCGGGGGATTCCTATCCGCTGCGCCGGGGCGAGCAGGCCACGCTCACCGGCCTGGCACTCGACGGCAGCGACCTGCGCTTCGAGGCGACCGGCTGGTTCGCCCGGATGCTGCAGCACGAGTACGACCACCTCAACGGCTTCCTCTACGTCGACCGGCTCACCGGCAAGTGGTCGCGCAAGGCACGCAAGGCCGTCAAGGCCAGCGGCTGGGGGGTGCCCGGCCTGTCGTGGATGCCGGGGAAGGACCGCGACCCGTTCGGCCACGACGACGAGACCCCCGAGGACGAGCGCAGCGACTGACGTGGGCGACCTCGTTGTCGGCGTGGTCGGCCCGACCGCCACCGGCAAGTCCGACCTCGCCATCGCGATCGCGCGGCGGGTGGGCGGCGAGGTCGTCGGCGCCGATGCCTCGCAACTCTACCGGGGGATGGACATCGGCACCGCCAAGGTGCCGCTCGAGGATCGCCACGGCATCCCGCACCACCAGGTCGACGTGCTCGACGTGACCCAGGAGGCCAGCGTCGCGGCGTACCAGCGTCACGCGCGCGGCGACATCGAGGCGGTGCGGGCGCGCGGCGCCGTGCCCGTGGTCGCCGGCGGGTCGGGGCTCTACGTGCGTGCGGCGCTCGACCGGCTCGAGATCCCGCCCACCGACCCCGGGGTGCGTGCGGCCCTGCAGGAACGGCTCGACCGTGGGGGGGTCGCAACCCTTCTCGCCGAGCTGCGCGCTGCCGACCCGCAGGCTGCCGATGCCATCGAGCCGAACAACGGAAGGCGCGTGGTGCGGGCGCTGGAGGTGATCGCGCTGACCGGGCGTCCGTTCAGCGCGACGATGCCGACCCGCGAGTTCGTGCGGCCCACCGTGCTGGTCGGCCTACGGGGCGACCGGGGGATGGTGGACGACAGGATCGACCGCCGGGCGCGGTGGATGTTCGACGCCGGGCTCGTCGACGAGACCCGCGGGCTCGTCGACCTCGGCCTGCGCGAGGGCCGCACGGCGAGCCGGGCGGTCGGCTACGCCCAGGCGCTCGACGTGATCGACGGGGTGGTCACGGTCGACGAGGCCGTCGCCCACACGGCGCTGCGCACCCGGCGCCTGGTGCGCCGGCAGGAGTCGTGGTTCGGTGCCGACCCGCGGGTTCGCTGGTTCGACCCGTTCGCCGGTTCCTGGGATGACCTCGTGGACCGGGTCGTCGACCACGTGACCCACAATGGGGCGCATGGCTGAGCGGTTGACCTTCACCAAGGGGCACGGCACCGAGAATGACTTCGTGCTCGTGCCCGACCTCGACGGCGTCCTCGGTCTCACCGCTGCGCGGGCCGCGGCCCTGGCCGACCGGCGCGCCGGCATCGGTGGCGACGGCGTCATCCGGGTGGTGCCTGCCGACCTCGCCGACGACCCGGCAGTGCGCGCTCAGGCCGGCTCGGCCCGGTGGTTCATGGACTACCGCAACGCCGACGGCAGCCTGTCGGAGATGTGCGGCAACGGCACCCGGGTGTTCGCCGCCTACCTTCGTCGGGAGGGGCTGGAGACCGCGGACGAGTTCGCGATCGCCACGCGCGCCGGCGTGAAGCTCGTGCGGCGCGACGGCGAGGAGTTCGCGGTCGACCTAGGGCCGTGGCGGCTCACCGACCCCGAGACCGCCGAGCGCGACGGGTTCGACGCCCTGGTGCACCTCGACGACGACGGCGACCCGTGCTCGGCCCTGCGCGTCGAGCTCGGCAACCCGCACACGGTCGTGGCCCTGCCGGAGGCGCTCGACCTCGACGCGCTCGATCTCACCCGCGCACCGGAGGTGCGCCCCGAGCCCGAGCACGGCACCAACGTCGAGCTGGTGCGCCCCATGGGGCCCGGCCACGTGGCGATGCGCGTGCACGAGCGCGGGGTCGGGGAGACCCGCTCGTGCGGCACCGGGGCCTGCGCGGCGGCCATCGCCACGAGCTTCTGGGCCGGCTCGCTCGACACGGGGGCCACCTGGCTGGTCGACGTGCCCGGCGGTCGGCTCACCGTGCGCCTCCGGTCGGGCTCCGGTGTGGAGCTCACCGGGCCGGCGGTGCTCGTCGCCGACGGCACCGTCGACCTCTCGCTGCTGCCGATGTGACCCACGGCACACGCTGAGCCCGTCTGGTGCTCGGGTGCCGCTCGGTTGCCGCTTGGTTGCTGCTCAGGTGTCATATCAGCCACATCCGTCACATCTGACCCTTCAGCGCTCTCAAGACCCACCAGTCACGCATTTCCCTCCACCGAAGGGACTAGTCGTGCTCCGGCCTTCGTCTCCCCGACGGCGCCAAAGGTCGGTGGCACGACATCCGAACAACCGATTCCGAAATGGATGCCCGGTGCGGCAATCTTTTCAGTAGCCGCAGGAAACAGGTTCCGGCGGATCCACGTGCAGGGAAAGGCATCACTCAACATGCGTACCTTCTCCACAAAGAAGCTCGTCGTCACCGCCGCCGTCGCCGCCGTCCTCGTGGGCACCGGCACCGCCGCGTTCGCCTACTGGACCAGCCGGGGCACCGGCACCGGCTCGGCCACCACCGCCGCCGACGCGACGACCCTCCTCGTCGAGCAGACCAGCAAGGTCACCAACATGTTCCCCGGCGACGCCGCGCAGGACCTCGTCATCAACGTGACCAACCCCGGCCCGAACATGGTCCAGATTGCCGGCGTCGACGCCATCGCCACGGTCAAGCAGGCCGACGGCGCCGTCGGCACCTGCGACCCGTCCGACTACCAGGTCAACAACAAGCCGCTGGACAGGTCCGGCGTGGTCACCCTCAACTGGGACGCCGTCGAGCTCGACGCCAAGGCCGCCCAGGACTCGGTCAACGACGTGCACTTCTTCAACAAGGGCACGAACCAGGACGGCTGCAAGGGCGCGACGCTGAACTTCCAGTACACCGCGCGGTGACCTTCCAGCACTGACCACCTTCGTGCCGGACAGCCGGCCGACCACAGGGGACCACGATGAACGCACGAGTTCTGACCCGGGCAGCAGTTGCCCTGGCTCTGCTCGCCGCGCCTCTCGTGGTCTCCTTGGCCGGCCGGCTTCCCGGCATCGGCGCCGATGCGGCCCCGCCGGCCGAGGACTTCACGGTCACGGCACAGCCGGTCAGCGCCTCCGTGCAGCGCGGGCGCGCCACCACCTTCTCGGTGTCGGTGTCGCCCGTCGCCCACTTCACCGGCAACGTCTCGCTCGCTGCCTCCATGCTCCCGACGGGGACGACCGCGGCGTTGGCGCCCTCGACCGTTCGCGTCGACTCCGGCACGGCCACGTCGACCCTCACCGTGACGACCTCGTCACGCACCCCCATCGGGTCCGCTTCCCTCACCATCACCGGGAAGAGCGGCCCGATCACGCGCACGCTCGACCTCGTCGTCGTCGTGTCGGCACAGGCTCCGCCGGGGTTGTCCCTGGCGCTCACCCCGATGAGCGTGTCCGTCGCGCCGGGGTCCTCTGCCAGCTACGCCGTCGCCGTGTCCCGGCTCAACGGCTACCGGGGCACCATCAGTGTGTCGAGCGATGCCCGGCTCCCCGCGGGCGTCTCGATGGCGGTCTCGCCGAAGGACGTCCCCGCGGGTGGCGCGTCACCGATCCCGGTCACACTCACGCTGACCGCCTCCACCCGGTCACCGGCATCCGTGACATCGGTGACCGTGACCGCCCGAGGCGCGTCCGGCGACCGCACGATCGCCGCCTCCGGAACGGCGACCCTCGTGGTCGACGCCGACCGCAGCCCCGAGGCGTTCACGCTCTCGGGTGCGGCCACCGGCGAGCTGGCCCCGGGCATCGCCCCCAGCGCGATCGAGCTCGCCGTGACCAACCCGAACGACCGGCCGCTGCACCTCACCAACCTCGGGGTCACCGTCACGGGGACCTCGCGAGCCGACTGCACCGCCGCGCACTTCGCGGTGCGGCAGTACGCGGGCTCGTACCCCCTGACCGTGGCCCCCCACGCGCGGGAGGTGCGGCTGACCAGCCTCGGGGTGCCGGCCGCCGCGCTCCCCACGGTCGCCATGCTCGACAGCTCGCGCAACCAGGCCAGCTGCGCCGGAGTGACGGTGTACCTGGCCTACACCGGATCGGCGACGGGCCGATGACCGGCCGCACCCGGTTCCGCCTCGGCCTCGGTGCGACCCTGGCCACGGCGTGCGTCGTGGCCGGCGCCACGTCGTTCGCCTGGTGGTCGAGCACCGGTTCGGCGACCGGGTCGGCGTCCACCGACACGCTCGTCGACCTCACGACGACGGCGTCGACGCCGTCGGGCACGACGCTCGTGCCGACCGGTTCTGCGCCGCTCGTCATCACCGTCACCAACCCCAACCCCGTGCCGGTCGTCGTCACGAGCGTGCAGCTCGACCCGGAACGGGACGTCGAGGTCTCTGGAGGGGTCGGAGCCTGCGTCGCCCCCCCGCTCACCGTCGACGCGACCACCAGCCTCGCGCTGCCCGCCGGCTCCACCACGACGGTCACCGTGCCTGCCGCGGTGACCCTCGACGCCTCGGCCGCGTCCGGCTGCCAGGGCGCCGCCTTCACCATCCCCGTCACGCTCTCGGGGGGCACCTCGTGACCCGCCTGCTCGAGCTGCGCCGCACCGGCCTGACCGCGGCCGTCGTGGCGGCCGTCGCCATGCTCGTCGCGGCTCCCGCCTGGGCGGTGTTCTCCGTGCTGTCCTCGAACGCCACGGGTGCCTCGGCTGCAGCCGTGCTCGGCACGCCGGGTGTCACCACCGGAGCAGTCACCGCGACCAGCGTGTCCTTCACCGTCGCCGCATCCGTGAGCGGCCCGACGCCCACCGCCTACCGGGTGGCCCGCACGTCCCCGACCGTGGCTTCCTCGGTCTGCACCGTCACCGGCTCCTCCGGCTCGTGTACCGACTCCGCGCCGGTCGCCGGCACCACCAACACGTACGCCGTGTACTCCCGGCTCAGCGGGACCACCTGGGAGTCGCCGGCCCCGCGCACCGTCACCGTGGCCGTGCCCACCCTCGACCCCAACGCGCCGGTGACCACCGCCAACGCCTCGCCCGCGGCCAACGCCGCGGGCTGGAACAGCTCGGCCGTGACCGTCACCCTCTCCGCCACCGACGCCTCGGGGGTCGCCAACACGTACTACACGACCAACGGCAACACCCCGACGACCGCCTCGACCAGGTACACCGGTCCGTTCTCCGTGTCCTCCACGGCGACGGTCCGCTTCTTCTCCGTCGACACGCGGGGCAACGCGGAGACCCCGGTCTCGCTGGCCCTGAAGATCGACTCCTCGGCCCCGACCGGCTCCGTCACGGCCCCGTCCTCCGGTGCCGTCGTCAGCGGCACGGTGACCGTGAGCGGCAGCTCGGCCGACACCGGTGGCTCCGGCCTCGCGGGCGTGCAGCCCCAGGTCCAGCAGGGCTCGGGCGCCTGGACCAACCTCGGCAGCGCGATCACGACCGTCGCCTCCACGTGGTCCACCTCATGGGCCGCGACCGGTCTCACGAACGGGGCGTACACCCTGCGGGCACTGGTCACCGACGTCGCCGGAACCACGACGACCACCGCGGCGGTGCCCGTCACGGTCCAGAACGCCACACTCACCGTCACGGCCCCGACGACCGCCGTCGCCGGCACGTCGTTCGCCGTGACGATCCGCACCGTCGCCACCGTGTCCGGCAGCAGGACCATCGCCGTGACGGGTCTGCAGTCGAGCCCCGACGGCACGGTGCCGTCGCCGCCCACGACCGCCTCCTTCAGTAACGGTGTCGCGACGATCTCACTGATCGCCCGTCGATCCGGCCCGCAGTCGATCACCGTCACCACGACGTCCGACGGCCGCCGGGGCACGAGTGGCGCGGTCGTGGTGACCCCCCGAGCCCAGGGCCAGCTCTACTTCACCTCGTGCTCCGGGACGACCGTGAGCTGTGCCGCGAACGCGACCGTTGCGACCACGCGTGGCCCCCGGTACACCAACGTCACCTTCGTCCTCGCCCGCCGTGCGACCGACGACTACGGCAACAGCCTGGTCGACGCGGCGGTCACTGTCACGCTCAGGCCGTCGAGCGGCTCCAGCACGACCTTCACGCTCGGCGCGGGCGTCACGGCCTCGGGAACAGTGACCTACGTCCCGCCGTCGGGCTCCACCTCGTCCCGGACGATCGACGCCACGGGCACGACGACGGGGATCGCCACTGCCTCGGCCCGGCTGACCGTCAGGTTCAACTGAGCGCTCGAGGGTACGCCCGACCCGGCCCACCCGGTCCTGCTCCCCGGGCCCGATGCCGGGCAGCAGTCGCCCCGCGAAGAGCCGGTCCAGGTTGCGGCCGCGAGGGGGCGCAGTGCCTCCGGGTCAGGGCGGGCACGAGGAGCCCCGAGGCAGGAGATCGTCGACGGGTCATGGCTGCCTCACCTCGAGCACCCGGAAGCCCTTGTCCGACGTCAGCCGGGTGCACGGCATCGCGAGCTCTGACTCGATCCAGCGCTGCAGGCTGTCCGAACCGAGGTTGCGCTGCACGACCAGGTGCGCGACGCCGCCCGGTGCCAGGCGGGGGAGCCAGGTGCGCATCAGCTCGTGGAGCACGGCCTTTCCCACCCGGATGGGCGGGTTGGACCAGATCAGGTCGAAGCGGGCGCCATCCGGGATGCCGTCGGCGGTGACGGCGCGCACGCCCTCGAGCCCCAGCGCCGCCGCGTTGCGACGAGTGAGGTCGAGCGCCCGCTCGTTGACGTCGAGGGCCCAGACCGTTGCGGCGGGGGAGCGCAGGGCCAGGGCCAGCGCGACCGGCCCCCAGCCGCAGCCCAGGTCGAGGAACGTGCCCGTCGGCGGTGGTGAGGGGACCTCGTCGAGGAGCACCGTGGTGCCCTTGTCGAGGCCGGAGGGCGAGAAGACGCCGGGGGCGACCTCGACCTCGAGGTCCCGGCCGCCGAGGCGCACACGCACCCGTCGGCGCTCGTCGGCGCTCGCCGGGGCGGCCGTGAAGTAGTGGTCGTGCTCGCTCATCGCAGGGACACGCTAGCGCCGCGCGGAAGAAACGGTTGGCGCCCGGGCGTTGCGCGATGAGACGCTAGGGAGAACATGACTGCGAAGAACATCCTGTCCGGGCGAGCCGAGGCGCTCGCCGCCGACGACAACGCCACCGTCGACACCACGACATTCGACGACGCCGGCTTCGTGCTCGACGACGCCTCGTTCGACGGCGAACAGCTCGACCGCGAGGAGCGCGCCTCGCTGCGCCGCGTCGCCGGGCTGTCCACCGAGCTCGAGGACGTCACCGAGGTCGAGTACCGCCAGCTGCGCCTCGAGCGGGTGGTCCTCGCGGCCGTCTGGTCCGAGGGCACCGCCGACGACGCCGAGAACTCGATGCGCGAGCTCGCCGCGCTCGCCGAGACGGCCGGCTCCGAGGTGCTCGCCGGCGTGGTGCAGCGCCGTGCCAACCCTGACCCGGCCACCTACCTCGGCAAGGGCAAGGCCGCCGAGCTGCGCGACATCGTCATCGCCGAGGGTGCCGACACCGTCGTCTGCGACACCGAGCTCGCGCCCAGCCAGCGCCGTGCGCTCGAGGACGTCGTCAAGGTCAAGGTCATCGACCGCACCGCCCTCATCCTCGACATCTTCGCCCAGCACGCGAAGAGCCGGGAGGGCAAGGCGCAGGTCGAGCTGGCTCAGCTGCAGTACCTCCTGCCGCGCCTGCGCGGCTGGGGCGAGTCGATGTCGCGGCAGGCCGGTGGCCAGGCCGCCGGTGGCCAGGGCATGGGCTCGCGCGGCCCGGGTGAGACCAAGATCGAGCTCGACCGCCGACGGATCAACACCCGCGTCGCCAAGCTCAAGCGCGACATCGCCGGGATGAAGACCCACCGCGACACCAAGCGCGCCTCCCGCACCGCGCACGAGATCCCGAGCGTCGCGATCGCGGGCTACACCAACGCCGGCAAGTCGTCGCTGCTCAACCGCCTCACCGGCGCCGGGGTGCTCGTCGAGGCCTTCCGCTCCACGCTCGAAGAGGTCGCCGAGTCCGACCTGCTCCTCCACGTGGTCGACGGCTCGCACCCGGACCCCGAGGGGCAGATCTCCGCGGTGCGCACGGTCCTCGCCGACGTC
>JBBQWX010000134.1:0-11860 GCA_038210185.1 Actinomycetales bacterium | reverse complement strand
TCATCCCTCACGCGGCGTCGCTGCATCAGGCTTTCGCCCATTGTGCAATATTCCCCACTGCTGCCTCCCGTAGGAGTCTGGGCCGTGTCTCAGTCCCAGTGTGGCCGGTCGCCCTCTCAGGCCGGCTACCCGTCGTCGCCTTGGTGAGCCGTTACCTCACCAACTAGCTGATAGGCCGCGAGTCCATCCCAGACCGAAAAACTTTCCAAACGGTAGCCATGCGGCTCCGTCTCGTATCTGGTATTAGCTCCGGTTTCCCGGGGTTATTCCAGAGTCTGGGGCAGGTTACTCACGTGTTACTCACCCGTTCGCCACTGATCACCCAAGAGCAAGCTCTCGAGATCACCGTTCGACTTGCATGTGTTAAGCACGCCGCCAGCGTTCGTCCTGAGCCAGGATCAAACTCTCCGTTGATGTTCGACTATCGGCGAACCGATAAATCTATAACCCGTGGAGGGTTGTTTCACTGGCTGAGCACGAACAACCAGCTCTCGCTGTTGTTCGTTGTCAACCAAAGGATATTTTCGTACACCGTCACGTTGCCGGCCTGTGGCCGACGCGGAGACGATGCGACGAGGTATTACTTGGCATCGATTTTTGACACGCTGTTGAGTTCTCAAGGTTCGGACGCGCACCAACGCCTCGCTCAGCGAGCTCGTCGTCGGGGCTGGTATCCGTGTCGCCCACCTTGCGGCGAGGCAACTGTTCTAACTTACCCGCGTCCTTGCTTGGGCGTCAAATCCGTGATCCGCTCTGTGGAGCGGCCGGATCGTGATCGCGCTTGGATCTCTGCGGGGCGCCCACTCTAGCACCTTGGGGCACCGGCTCCAACTCGGTCTCCGTGACCAACGAGGTGGTCCCAGGTTCCTTTCTGGGAGTGGGATCAGCTCGCGGGACCGGCCTGCTTGGAGCTGGGTGGCGACCCAGCCGCTTGGCGTCCGTTCCTCCCTCTCGGGCTGACGTCGAGAACAGTAGATGACGCCCGGCGCAGAACACAAATCGTCCGCCGCCCGGCGACCCTTTGCGGTGCAGGAGCCGCGAAACTCGTTGCCACACAGCGGGTTTCGGTGCCGAGGAGCTGGGCGTGACGTCGCAGGTGCGCTCAGTCGGCATCCGGCAGACGCCCTGCAGCGAGGGCCTTGCGCCCACGGCGGAGCACGACGACCCGCTCGTGGAGCACGTCGGCAGCGCCGATCTCACGCTCCACGTCGGTCACCTTCTCGCCGTTGACCGAGGCCCCACCGTCGCCGATGGCCCGGCGGGCGGCATTGCGCGACTCGACCAGACCGACGGCCACCAGGGCGTCGACCACGCTCATCCCGACGTGTACCTCTGCCCCGGGCAGCTCGGCGGTCGCGTCCGCCAGGGTGCGGGCGTCGAGCGCGCGCAGGTCACCCTTGCCGAAGAGCGCCTCGCTCGCCGCCTGAACCGACGCGGTCGCGGCGGCGCCGTGCACCAGGGTCGTGACGTCCGCGGCCAGCCTCTTCTGGGCCGCCCGCCGGAAGGGCTCACTGTGCACCTGCCGCTCGAGGTCGGCGATCTCCTCGCGGTCGCGGTCGGTGAACACCCGCAGCAACGTCAGCACCGAAGCGTCCTCGACATTGAGCCAGTACTGGTAGAACGCGTACGGGCTCGTCATCTCCGCGGACAGCCAGATCGCGTTGCCGGCGCTCTTGCCGAACTTCTCACCCGCGGAGTCGGTGAGCAGCGGAGTCGTGAGCAGGTGCACCGACGCTCCCTCGACCCGGTGGATCAGGTCGGAACCGGCCGTGAGGTTGCCCCACTGGTCGTTGCCGCCGGTCTGCAACGTACAGCCGAAGTCGCGGTAGAGCTGCAGGTAGTCCAGCCCCTGCAGCAGCTGGTAGCTGAACTCGGTGTACGAGATGCCCTCGTCGCTGTTCAGCCGCGCCGCGATCGCCTCCTTCTTGACCATCTGGTTGACCCGGAAGTGCTTGCCCACGTCGCGCAGGAAGTCGAGCGCCGACAGCGGCGCGGTCCAGTCGAGGTTGTTCACGAAGACCGCGGGATTGTTCCCGTCGGAGGCGAGGAAGGGCTCGACCTGGCGACGGATGTTGGCCACCCACTGCGCCGTCTGTTCCTTCGTCTTCAGCACGCGCTCGGCCGTGGGTCGTGGGTCGCCGATCAGCCCGGTCGACCCACCCACGAGGCAGATGACGCGGTGCCCGGCCCGCTGGAGGTGCCGCAGCACGATCAGCTGCACGAGGTTGCCGAAGTGCAGCGACGGTGCTGTGGGGTCGAACCCGCAGTACGCCGTGACCGGCCCGTCGGCGAGTGCCGTGCGCAGCGCGGGCTCGTCGGTGGTCTGCGCCACCAGCCCGCGCCACTGCAGCTCGTCGAGGATGTCGCTCACGTGTCGTCCCTTTCGCCGCGCCGTTCGCGCACCGACCGGATGCCGTGCGCCCGCCACAGCCTGCCACGCACCGGTGCGGCACCCGGTGACCGCCTGCCGGGCGGACACCGGGCTCGTCAGCGCTGCTCGTCGGCAAGCCGGCATGGGTGAACCCCTCGATCCAGCCGAGCTCGGCGTGCCGGGGGTCGCGGATGCCGTGCTGCTCGATGCCCATCCCCACCTTCTCCAGGACCCGCCAGGACCCGCCAAGACCCGCCAGGACGCGACGTTCGCGGCGAGGCAGCCAGCGGTGACGCGACGCGGGTCGGCGCGGGTCGGGTCGGGTCGGGTCGGGTCATTGCCCCTGCCCACCCGGTTCCACCGCGACCCCACCACCGGTTTGCGGCACACTGCCCGCCATGAGCACCGATCCCGCGCTGCGCTCCGACCTGACCACGTTCATCGCCGGGCTGCCCAAGGCCGAGCTGCACGTGCACCACATGGGGTCGGCCTCCCCACGGATCGTCGCAGAGCTCGCCGGGCGACACCCCGACAGCCCGGTGCCGCACGACCCCGAGGCACTGGCCCGCTTCTTCACGTTCACCGACTTCGCCCACTTCATCGACGTCTACCTCACGACGGTCGGGTTGCTGCGCACGGCGCAGGACGTGCGGATGCTGACCTACGAGGTGGCCCGTGACCTCGCCGCCCAGCAGGTGCGCTACGCGGAGCTGACGCTGACGCCCTACACGTCGGTCGTGCGCGGCATCCCCATCGAGGCGTACACCGAGGCGATCGAGGACGCGCGCGTCGCGGCCGAACGCGACCACGGTGTCGTGCTGCGGTGGATCTACGACATCCCGGGCGAGTCGGGGCTCGACTCCGCCGACGCCACGCTGTCGTACGCCCTCAAGCACCGGACCGAGGCGCTGGTCGGTTTCGGCCTCGGCGGGCCCGAGATCGGGGTGCCCCGCGCCCCGTTCGCGCCGCACTTCGCCGCCGCCCGAGCCGCCGGCCTGCACTCGGTGCCGCACTCGGGTGAGTCGACCGGGCCGCAGTCGGTCTGGGACGCCCTCACCCTGCTCGGCGCCGAGCGGATCGGCCACGGCACGTCGTCGGTGCAGGACCCGGCGCTGCTCGCCCACCTGGCCGAGCACGGCATCCCGCTGGAGGTCTGCCTGACCTCCAACGTGGCGACGCGGGTCGTCGAACGCATCGAGGAGCACCCGATCCGCGCCATGCGGGACGCCGGCGTCGTCGTCACCGTGAACAGTGACGACCCGCCGATGTTCGGCACCACGCTGAACCGGGAGTACGAGATCGCGGCCGGGCTGCTCGGGCTCGACGAGCCAGGCGTCGCCGACCTCGCGGTCGCCGCGGTCGACGCGTCGTTCGCCGCTTCCGACGTCAAGGCACGGCTGCGTGCCGAGATCGGGCGCTACGCCGCGACGGCGCGGACGCCGGGAGCGCCGGGAGCGCCGGGCTGAGGCCTCAGCGGGTGCGGAGCATGGAGGTCACGCGCACCGCTCCGACCCCGAACGACGCGTCGGCCCAGGACTGGAGCGTGCCGTCGTCGTGGACGACGTCGGCGTGCACCGGGCCGGTGTCGTCCTCGCGCGTGCTGGTCAGCAGCCCGGGCAGCAGGCGCACACCGGCTTCGACCTGCGCCCACTGGTCGGCGGGAAGCTCGGACGGCGACATCGGGCGCGGTGACGGCGGGGCCACCGCGTCGTAGAGGGCCAGCGGCACCGCACCGCTCACGGTGAGGGTGAGGCCGTCGAAGGTACCGGTCACGGCGTACGACCCCCACGACGTCGACGGCCCGTCGGTGACGGTCGTCTGCTCGGCCGGGTGCTCCGCCCAGCTCCACCCGACGAGCGGGACGCCCTCGCACTGCGGTGGGTAGGACTCCCTGACCGGGCCGAGGCACAGCTCGGGCGTGCCGCCGGGCACCTGGATGACGGTGCCGACGCCGGTGACGGGGTCACGGGCGGGTGGGACGGCGGCGACCGGAGTGGCCACGGTGGGAGCGTTCGAGGAGGGCGGAGGGGACGCCCCCGGGGTCGGCGTGGACGAGCCGCACGCCCCGAGGAGCAGGGCGGTGGCGAGCAGCGGGGCGGTCATGAGCGGGGCTGAGAACGGTCTCACGCCGCTGGGACGCCTCACTTCAGCGGGGCGTTCCGCGGACGTCCGGGGCGGTAGGCACTCACCGTGAGGTCACCGTCGATCCAGAACCGCCACGGGTACGTCGCGCCGTCGCCACCGGGACCACTCACCCCGACCCTCGGGCCGGTGCGCACCGTGGCGGGCTCGACAGGGGTCTGCGGCGCCTCGACCCTCCCGCCCGCCCGGGGGCCGACCAGCGCCATGCCGTTGTGCTCGTGGCCGAGGGCGAGGGTCGTGGCGAGGCGGGCCGGGCCGCGGGCGAGGTCACGCGGCCGGAAGCCGGGGCGACGCTCAGCAGCGACGTCGTGGCCGTCGACCACCTCGCCGGCGCGCAGCAGCACCGCGGAGGCCTCGCCCTCGGCGCCCGTGACGACGTTGGCGCAGAAGTGCATGCCGTAGGTGAAGTAGACGTAGAGCTGCCCGGCCGGGCCGAACATCACCTCGTTGCGGGGCGAGCGACCCAGGAAGGCGTGAGAGCCGGGGTCGGCGGCACCGGCGTACGCCTCGACCTCGGTGAGGCGCACGGTCACCCCGCCGTGGCTGATCCGGCAGCCGAGCAGGTCGCGCGCGACCCGCAGCGAGTCTCGGGCGAAGAACGTCTGCGGGAGCGGGAAGGCGTGGGGCACGGGCCCAGTGTGCTCCGCTCGGTCACCGAACGGTCGGCAGGATGCCGGCCCAGTCGCGGGCAGTGGCTGCCGTGGCCACCACCCGCTCGAGCTGCTCACCGACGCGGACCGGCGCGGTGCCACCCTTCGCCGAGCGCGACGCGAGCGAGCCCTCGACCGAAAGCACCTCTCGCACACCGGGGGTGAGGTGGGGGCTGAGGGCGACGAGGTCGTCGTCCGAGAGGTCCCACAGCTCGACGCCGCGGGCCTCGCACTCGCGCACGCAGGCACCGGCGACCTCGTGGGCGACGCGGAACGGCACACCCTGGCGAACGAGCCACTCGGCGACGTCGGTGGCGAGCGAGAAGCCCTGCGGCGCCAGCGACTCCAGGCGTGCGGTGTCGAAGACCATCGTCGAGACCATGCCGCTGAACGCCGGGAGCAGCACCTCGAGGGTGTCGACGGCGTCGAAGACGGGCTCCTTGTCCTCCTGCAGGTCGCGGTTGTAGGCGAGCGGCAGCCCCTTGAGCGTGGTGAGCAGGCCGGCGAGGTCGCCGACCAGGCGGCCGGCCTTGCCGCGGGCCAGCTCGGCCACATCGGGGTTCTTCTTCTGCGGCATGATGCTCGACCCGGTGGAGTAGGCGTCGTCCAGCGTGACGAACGAGAACTCCTTGGTCGCCCAGAGCACGACCTCCTCGGCGAGGCGCGAGACGTCGATGGCCGTCATCGCCGCCACGAACGAGAACTCGGCGACGACGTCGCGGCTCGCCGTGCCGTCGATCGAGTTCTCGACCGACGTGACGAAGCCGAGGTCGGCGGCCACGGCCTCCGGGTCGAGTCCCAGCGAGGACCCGGCGAGCGCCCCCGAGCCGTAGGGCGAGACGGCGGCGCGGGCGTCCCAGTCGCGCACGCGGTCGACGTCGCGCAGCAGCGCCCAGGCGTGGGCCAGCAGGTGGTGCGAGAGCAGCACCGGCTGCGAGTGCTGGAGGTGTGTGCGGCACGGCATTGCCACGCCCAGGTGACGGGTCGACTGGTCGACGAGGGCGTCGACGACGTCGAGCACGAGGCCGGCGACGACCCGGGCGTGCTCGCGCAGGTACATCCGGAAGAGGGTGGCCACCTGGTCGTTGCGCGATCGCCCGGCCCGCAGGCGGCCGCCGACGTCGGCGCCCGCCCGCTCGATGAGCCCGCGTTCGAGCGCGGTGTGCACGTCCTCGTCGCCCTCGTCGGGGGTGAAGGCGCCCGACTCGACGTCGGTCCGCAGCCGGTCGAGGGCGTCGAGCATCGCGGCCAGCGTGGCGTCGTCGAGCAGGCCGGCTCCGTGCAGGACCCGGGCGTGCGCGCGCGAGCCGGCGAGGTCGTGCAGGGCGAGGCGCCAGTCGAAGTGAGTCGACTTCGACAGAGCGGCCAGGGCGTCGGCGGGGCCGCCGGCGAACCGCCCACCCCACAGCGAGGCCTTGGTCGTCTCGGTCACGGGAGGTCCCTTCGGGTGTAGGACAGCAGGCGGGCGACGACCTCGGCGCTGCGCTTCGCGCCGGCGGTCACCACCATGATGGTGTCGTCCCCGGCGATGGTGCCCAGCACCCCCTCGAGACCGGCGTGGTCGAGCGCCGACGCGAGGAAGCTCGCCGCACCGGGGGGCGTGCGGAGGATGACGAGGTTGGCCGACGGCTCGGCCGACACCAGGAGCTCGTGGCAGCGCGCCTGGAGTCGCGTGCCCCGCTCCTCGCCGCCGGGCGCGGCGCGCACCGTGCGGTCACCGCCCTCCCCCGGCACGGCATACACGAGGTTCTTGCCGACACGCACCCGCTCGGCGCCGACGTCGACGAGGTCGCGAGAGAGCGTCGCCTGGGTGACCGCGATCCCGTCGGTGGCGAGGTGGTCGAGCAGCTCGGTCTGCGAACGCACCGGGGTCGACCCGAGGATCTCGACGATCCGCTGCTGGCGGGCGGCGCGCGAGGTGGAGACGGTCATCGCGACTCCCCCATCTCGTGCTGCTCGACGAGCCAGGACAGCAGCGCCTTCTGGGCGTGCAGCCGGTTCTCAGCCTCCTGCCAGACCAAGGATGCCGGACCGTCGATCACCTCGGCGTCGACCTCATACCCCCGGTAGGCCGGAAGGCAGTGCAGGAACACGGCATCCTCTGCCGCCCGGGCCAGCAACGCCTGCGTGACGCGGAACGGCTCGAAGGGGCTGCCGGCACCCTTGCGCGCCTCGGCATCGGCCTCGAGCCCCATCGAGACCCAGGTGTCGGTGGCGACGACGTCGGCCCCGGTGACCGCGGCCACGGGGTCGTCGGTGACGAGCACCGAGCCGCCCTGCTCGGCCGCGAGGGCCTGCGCGCGGGCCACCACGTGGGGGCTGGGCAGGTGGGATCCGGGGGTGCCGATGCGCACGTGCATCCCGGCGAGCGCGCCGCCGAGCAGGTAGGAGTGCGCCATGTTGTTCGCGCCGTCGCCGAGGTAGCCGAGGGTGAGGCCGGCGGTCGAGCCCTTGGCCTCGAGCACGGTGAGCAGGTCGGCGAGCACCTGGCAGGGGTGGTAGTCGTCGGTGAGCGCGTTGACCACCGGCACACCGGCATGGGCCGCCATCTCCTCGAGGCTGCTCTGCGCGAACGTGCGCCACACGACCGCGGCCGACTGCGGGCCGAGCACACGGGCGACGTCGGCCACCGACTCGCGCACCCCCACCCCGGCGAGGCGGCCGTCGACCACCATCGGAAACCCGCAGAGGCCGGCGACGGCGCCGACGAACGAGACCTGCGTGCGCAGGGTCGGCTTGTCGAACAGGATCGACACGGTGCGCGGGCCGTCGAGACAGCGGTCGGAGTAGGGGGCGACCTTCAGGGCGAGGGCGCGCTCGAGCACGGCGCGCTGCTCGGCGGCGCTGAGGTCGTCGTCGGCGAGGAAGTGGCGCAGCGTCATCGGGCGTCCTTGGCGGTGGCGGTGGCGGTGGCGGCATCGAGCAGGCCGGGCAGGGCGTCGAGGAACAGGTCGAGCTCGTCGGTGGTGACCACGAGCGGCGGGGCGAGCCGGATGGTGTTCGGGGCCACCGGGTTGACGAGGAACCCGGCGTCGCGGGCCAGGGTGGCGACCGCGGCGGCGGAGTCGCCCGCCAGCGTGATGGCCTGCAGCAGGCCGGCGCCACGGATGCCGGTGACCTGCGGGTGGTTCAGCGTGCCCACGCGATGTCCGAGGTGCTCGCCGGCCTCGCGGGCGTGGTCGAGCAGCCCCTCGGCGGCGATGGCGTCGAGAACGGCCAGCCCGGCGGCGCAGGCCAGCGGGTTGCCGCCGAAGGTGGAGCCGTGCTGACCCGGCGTGAGCATCGTGCTCACCTCGGGGCCGAAGGTCATCAGCGCGCCGATCGGCACGCCTCCGCCGAGGCCCTTGGCCAGGGTGATGGCGTCGGGCGCGATGCCGGCCTGGTGGAACGCGAACCAGGTTCCCGTACGGCCGATGCCGGTCTGCACCTCGTCGAGCACGAGCAGGGCGCCGGCGTCGCGGGTGATCTCGCGGGCGGCGCGCAGGTAGTGCGAGCTGCCGGGTCGCACGCCCGCCTCGCCCTGGATCGGCTCGAGCACGAGGGCCGAGGTCTGCTCGGTGACGGCAGCCCGTAGCGCGTCGATGTCGCCCCAGGGCACGTGCGTGACGCCCGGGATGAGCGGCTCGAAAGGCGCGCGGTAGGACGGCTTGTGCGTGAGAGCCAGGGCGCCCGTGGTGCGGCCGTGGAACGCGCCCTCGGCGGCGACGATGCCGGTGCGCCCGGTGCGTCGGGCGAGCTTGATCGCCGCCTCGAGCGCCTCGGCACCGGAGTTGCAGAAGAACACCTTCGACCCCGCGGGGGCGCCGGCGAGCGACAGCAGCCGCTCGGCGAGCTCGACCTGCGGCACCGAGGTGAAGAAGTTCGAGACGTGCACCAGCTGACCGGCCTGCTTCGACACGGCCGCCACCAGAGCCGGGTGGTTGTGACCGAGGGCGTTGACCGCGATGCCACCGACGAGGTCGAGGTAGCGCCGGCCCTCGACGTCCCACACCCACGCACCGTCGCCGTGCTCGAGCACCAGCTGCGGCCGGCCGAAGACGTTGAGCAGCGAGCCCTGGTAGCGGTCGAGCCAGGCCGCGTTCGTCATCGCGTGGTCAATCGTCGCTGGGTCGCTCATTGCCGGCCTCCTCGTGCGGGTCGTCGGGAAGCACCATGGTGCCGATGCCCTCGGAGGTGAACACCTCGAGGAGCAGGCTGTGCGGCTGGCGGCCGTCGACGACGTGCGCCTGCGGCACCCCGGCCTCGACCGCGCGGATGCACGCCTCCAGCTTCGGGATCATCCCGGCATCAACGCTCTGGAGCAGGTCGCGGGCCGCCGACACCGACAGCTCGGACAGCAGCGAGTCGCGGTCGGGCCAGCTCGCGTAGACGCCCTCGACGTCGGTGAGCACGACGAGCTTGCGGGCGCCGAGCGCGGCGGCCAGCGCGGCGGCGGCGGTGTCGGCGTTGACGTTGAGCACCTGGCCGTCGACGTCGAGGTCGGGGGCGATGGTCGAGACCACGGGGATGCGGCCGGCCTCGAGCAGGTCGAGCACCGCGGTGGGGTCGACCTCGACGACGTCGCCGACCAGACCGATGTCGTGCTCCTCGCCGTCGACGACGACGCCGCGACGACGGGCGCCGAACAGCCCGGCATCCTCACCGGAGAGGCCGACCGCCATCGGCCCGTGCTGGTTGAGCAGGCCGACGAGCTCGCGCCCGACCTGGCCGGTGAGCACCATCCGCACGACGTCCATGACCTCCGGGGTGGTGACCCGCAGGCCGCCCTTGAACTCGGTGTCGAGCCCGAGCCGGTCGAGCATCGCCTTGATCTGCGGGCCGCCGCCGTGCACCACGACCGGCCGCAGCCCGGCGTAGCGGAGGAAGACGACGTCCTGCGCGAACGCGGCCTTGAGCTCGTCGTCGACCATCGCGTTGCCGCCGTACTTGACGACGACCAGCGCCCCGCGGAAGCGCTCGAGCCAGGGCAGCGCCTCGACCAGCGTCATCGCCTTGGACTGGGCGACGCGCAGGGCTGCGGCGTCGATCGCGCCGCGCAGGGCCTGCTCGGGGGGTGTCATCGGCGGTGTCCTTCTCGGGTTCAGGTGGAGTAGGCGGAGTTCTCGTGCACGTAGTCGTGGGTGAGGTCGTTGGTCCAGATGGTGGCGGTGGCGTCGCCGGCGTGCAGGTCGACCACGAGGTGCACCTCGCGGGCGGACAGGTCGACCAGCGAGCGGTCCTCCCCCACCCCACCGGCTCGGCAGACCTGCACCCCGTTCATCGAGACGTCGAGGGAAGCTGGGTCGAAGACCGCGGCCGTCGTGCCCACCGCGGCCAGCACCCGGCCCCAGTTCGGGTCGTTGCCGAAGACGGCACACTTGAAGAGGTTGTTGCGGGCCACGGCGCGCGCCACCTCCAGCGCGTCGTCGACGGACGCTGCGGCGCGCACCTCGACCGCGATGTCGTGGTGGGCACCCTCCGCGTCGGCGACCAGCTGCCGGGCGAGCGACGCGCAGACCTCGGTGACGGCATCCGCGAGGTGGTCGCGGCCGACCTCGACGCCCGAGGCGCCCGAGGCGAGCAGCACGACGGTGTCGTTGGTCGACATGCAGCCGTCGGAGTCGACCCGGTCGAAGGTGGTTGCAGTGGCCCCACGCAGCACCTGGTCGAGGTCGGGCCCGTCGACGACGGCATCCGTGGTCACCACGACGAGCATCGTGGCCAGCGCAGGCGCGAGCATGCCCGCCCCCTTGGCCATGCCGCCGACCGACCAGCCGTCGCGCGCGGCGGTGGCCGTCTTGGCGACGGTGTCGGTGGTCATGATCGCCTCGGCGGCCGCCGGCCCCCCGTCGCCGGCCAGCCCGGCCGCGGCGGCATCGATGCCCGGCAGCAGGAGGTGCATCGGCAGCCGCTCACCGATCAGGCCGGTCGAGCAGACGACCACGTCACCGGGCGCGATGCCGAGCGCCGACCCGACGTGCTCGGCGGTGCGGTGGGTGTCCTGGAAGCCGGGCGCGCCGGTGCAGGCGTTGGCTCCGCCGCTGTTCAGCACCACAGCATCCGCTCGCCCGTCGGCGACGACGGTGCGCGACCAGGTGACCGGGGCCGCCTCGACGCGGTTGCCGGTGAAGACGGCGGCCGCGTGGTGGTCGGGGCCGACGTTGACGACCAGCGCGACGTCGGGCCGGCCGGAGGCCTTCAGGCCCGCGGTGACGCCGGCGGCGCGGAAGCCGCGCGGGGTGGTGACGGACATCAGGTGGGGCCTCCGGTCAGCGAGGTGGGCGTGATGACGAGACCGGCCCGGCGCCAGACGTCCGCGGCGGCGCGGATCTCGGCGACCGGCACGAGCACCCAGTCGGTGTCGAACGTCGAGAAGGCGAGCACCGGGATGTGCGCGGCGGCGAGCGGCTCGAGCACCTCTGCGAACACGCCCACCGCCGCGAAGGACAGCGGGCCGGCCACCTCGACGAGGATGAACGGCCCCTCGACGCGAGCGCCGGCCGGCACCGTCGCGGTGAGGCACACGACGGAGGTCTCGTCGGGGGTGCGGGTGAGCGAGGAGAAGGGGCCGGACGTCCAGTCGAAGGCCGGGTCCTGACCGCCCGGCAGCCGCACGATCGAGAGGTGCTCGGGGTGCTCCATCAGGTGCAACGGCATCCGGCTCACGGCGCGACCCCGGCGATCGGCAGCCCGGTCGCCTCGGGCAGGCCGAGCGCGA
>JBBQWX010000133.1:0-12110 GCA_038210185.1 Actinomycetales bacterium | reverse complement strand
CCGAGGACCAGTTGCGCTTGCCCAGCATCATCGGGCAGGTGAACAGCGTGCCCGCGATCCCCGAGGGGACCGACCGTGGATGGTTCGACGCCGGTTACCGCGCAGGAGTCGCTGCGATCGCAACCACCTCTGCGATGTAGCCCGCGTCGTAGCCGAGCGGCGCTGGGTGTCAAGGGCGCCCGGGAGCGGGTTCGACGTGCGGGAATGATTGAAGGGTCAACTATCGTTGGACGACGTACCTCCGCCACCGGAGGATGTACCTGTCGAAAAGGAGCTGATGACCATGCCGGCCGTGACCGTCGACAACATCTCGACCCTGCCGCGCGTCTGCGAGCCCGGCACCGAGGCTGTGTCCCGCCCGGTGCGCTCGGTGACGACCGCGCCCTCGGGGTTCGAGGGTGAGGGCTTCCCGGTGCGTCGCGCCTTCGCAGGTGTCGACCTCGCCGCCCTCGACCCGTTCATCCACATGGACCAGATGGGGGAGGTCGAGTACGCCCCGGGCGAGCCCAAGGGCACCGCCTGGCACCCGCACCGCGGCTTCGAGACCGTGACCTACATCATCGACGGCACCTTCGTGCACCAGGACTCCAACGGTGGTGGCGGCACGATCACCAACGGTGACACCCAGTGGATGACGGCCGGCTCCGGCCTGCTGCACATCGAGGTGCCGCCGGAGTCACTGGTCGTCACCGGTGGGCTGTTCCACGGCCTGCAGCTGTGGGTCAACCTGCCCGGGTCGATGAAGATGTCACCCCCGCGCTACCAGGACATCCGCGGTGGCGACGTGGAGCTGCTGTCCAGCCCCGACGGCGGCGCGCTGGTGCGCGTCATCGCCGGTGAGCTCGACGGGCACCAGGGCCCGGGCATCACCCACACGCCGATCACCGTGCTGCACGCGACGGTGGCTCCCGGCGCCCGGGCCCGGCTGCCGTGGAACCAGGACTACAACGCCCTGGTGTACGTGCTCAACGGCACGGGCACGGTCGGCCCCGACCGCCGCCCGATCCGGATGGGCCAGCTCGCCGTGCTCGGCGCGGGCGACGTCATCGAGGTCGGCGCCGACGAGAGCCAGGAGAGCCGCAGCCCCAGCATGGACCTCTTCGTACTCGGTGGGCGCCCGATCCGTGAGCCGGTGGCGGCCTACGGCCCGTTCGTCATGAACACCCGTGACGAGCTGGTGCAGGCCTTCGAGGACTTCCAGGCCGGCCGCCTGGGCACCATCCCGACGCAGCCGCACCCCGGTCACGACGTGCTGTGACGCACGGCCGCGCCGCCCTCACCGGCACGCCGCCCGACGACACCCCCGCCCCCTCGAGGGTCGGGGATGTCGTCGTCGAGGGACGAGGCCGAGGTGACCAGCCCTAGGCCGAGGTGACCGGCGCCGCGCGAGCGGCCAGGGCCAGCTCGCGTACCCGGGCGAAGTCCTCGTCGGTGTAGACCCCGTTGACCCCGGAGATGGCGGCCAGCCGCATGCCGTGGCGCAGGCCGAGCTGGTAGATCTCCTTGACCTTCTCCCACTCGATGGCGCGGCCCACGGTGAACGTCTCGTAGCGGCCCTCGAGGGCCAGCGCGACGGTCTCGGCCAGGCAGGCATAGGCGACGCCCGATGGCAGGCCGATGTCGCGCATCCGCACGTCGCCGCCGGGTAGCTCGATCTCGCCGGACTCCACGACGATGACGTCCGGCCGCTTCGCGACGTCCTCAGCCGACAGGTCGAGAGGGCGGGCCACGTCGGTGATGACGCAGCCGGGCTTGACGTCCATGATGTCGAGCACCCGCTTGCCGGCCCCCGAGGTGGCGGTGACGATGACGTCCATGTCGCCCAGGTGCTCGCCGGGGGTCGCGGCGGCGTGCACGACCGCACGCGGGTGCTCGCGCTCGATGTCCTGCTTGAGGGCGAGCAGCTTCGCCGTCTCGGGCGAGACCAGCCACAGCTCGTCACTGGCCAGGGCTAGCAGCCGCGCGCAGACCGAGCCGATCGCCCCGGTGGCACCGACCACCATGGTGCGGCCCCGGATGATGCCGCCCTCGCTGCGCTCCAGGAGGCCGAGCCGGTCGACCGCCTCGTGCGCCGCCCACAGCGCCCCGGAAGCGCTGTAGCTGTTGCCGGTGGTGATCGGGAGCGAGGACTTGCGCGCCACCGTCACCCCGGCATCCCCGACGACCTTGGTGAACGCTCCCAGCCCCATGATCTGCGCACCCAGCCCGCGGGCCACTTCCGCGGCCGCGAGCAGCTTGTCGTAGGTGAAGTCCGGGTCGTGGGCGAGGATCTCCTTGGGGGTGCCGCCCACCGAGATGAGCCAGCCCTCGACCTCGGCTCCGGTCGGCGACGTGATGCCGGTGACGTGGCTGTAGACCGTCGGCGGCAGGTAGGCCATCGCCTTCTCCACCGCGTCGATGACCAGCGGCGGCGAGTGTTTCACCACCGTGCCCAGTGGCTCGATCTTGGTGAAGAACTTCTTCGACAGCGGGTGGATGACGAAGGCGAACCTGCTCTTGCGCCGAGGCCCGTTCGGCTGGAGCAGCCGGGGCGACAGCCCGGCGGTGAGGATGATCTCGAGGAGGTCGTCGTCACGCAGCCGCTCGGGAGCCCCACCCGGCGCCCGAACAGTCGCCCGCATCATCGCCTCGAGGGTGGCGACGTCGATGGTGACGTCATAGGGCTGAGGGGTGGTGTCGACGACGAGGTCGACGTCGCGCGCCGCGAGGTCGGCGAGCTGCTCGTCGGTGACGGCCGAGGTGATGACTGCCTTGCCGTGCAGGTCGGTGAACCCGAAGCTCACGAGCTCGTGGTAGGCGGCGACGACGACGTCGCTGTCCTCCGGGCGGTGCGCCAGCCACGAGCGGTTGACGAGGTCTGCCGGCAGAAGGGTGTCGTCGCGGACGGCGGCGTTCACCTGGCGCAGCGGCCAGGTGACGGCGCGGGCCGCCGCCCCGAGCAGCGGCCCGGGGGTGAGCCGCGCGGCGAGCCCCGTGCCCGGGCCCGGCTGCTGCAGGTGGATGTTGTCGGTGAACTCGCGCAGCACGCCCACGGTGCGGGCGTGATCGGCGCCGAGCACGATCGTGCGGGCGTTGGAGAAGTAGCCGGGCATCTCGTTCTGCACCCAGCGCACGGACCATTCCTGCAGCACCTCGTGCAGGCGCCGCCCGTCGGTGGCGGTGCCGTCGGCGGCGGCATCCATCAGCTGCCGGATCGCGTCGACGGGGTCCGTGGTCAGCGAGCCGGTGGCCAGCGCCTCGGCCGCGCCGTTGACGGCCACGGCATCCGCGAGCGCCCCCCAGCGGCGTACCAGAGTCTCGGCGGTGTGCAGGTCGCCGTCGGTGCCGATGCGCACCAGACGAACCGGTCGACCGAGGAACTCGACAGTCACGTCGTGGTCGCGCTCGGCGGCGCCGAGGCTGATCTCGACGACCAGCAGGGGCGGGTCGGCGGGTCGGGTCCTCTTTCTTGCCATGAACTTCCTTCCTGGGGGTGTTGCTCAGGTCATCGCGTTGGCGTCGTACTCGGGGTGCGCCTCCATGAAGTCGAGCAGGCGGCCGGCGTACGTGTCGAACGGCGGGCAGGTCAACCCGGATGCCGCGAGGTCGCGCGTCGTGTTCCGCGTCGGGTACGTCGTCGGTGAGGCGAAGTAGTCCAGCGCCTCGGCGGGCAGGCCGAGCATCCGCTCCAGGCCGGGGACGTATTCGACCAGGGCATGCACCGGACGCAGGGGGAGGGGCACCCAGACGACCTTCGTGTGACGGTACCGGGCGAAGGTCGTGACGACCTCGCGCACGGTCGGCGGGTCGGGGTCGACGAGGGCGTACGTCTGCCCCTTGGACTCCTCGAGCACGGACAGCTCGTCCATCGCCCCCACGACGAAGTCGCGGGGCACCAGGCAGACGCGCACCGAGTCGGCGTCACCGACGGCCGGGACGACGGCCAGGGCGGTTTGGCGCGCCAGGAAGGTCGCGAGGAAGTAGGGGCCGTCGTACTTCTGGGTGGCGCCGGTCTCCGAGTCGCCGACGACGATTCCGGGGCGGTAGATCGTGGCGGGCAGACCGTCGGCCAGCGCCTTGCGCACGAGCAGCTCGGCCTCGTACTTGGTCTCCTCGTAGTGGTTGCGGAACTCCTGGCCCACTTCGAGGGCGTCCTCGGCGAACGCACCCTGGTAGCGGCCGCTGACGTAACAGGTGCTGACGTACTGCAGGCGGCGCAGCCGGGGCTGCTCGCGGCAGAAGGTGATCACGTTCCCGGTGCCCCCGACGTTGACCCGGCGCGCCACCGGCCCGGGCACGGCCAGGTCGTAGACGGCGGCGAGGTGCCACACCTCCCGCACGTCGTCGAGGCTGTCGCGCTCGGCGGGGCTCAGGCCGAGCCCGCGGGTCGTGATGTCGCCCTCGATGAGGCGGACGCGGCCCACGGTGTGCGGGTCGGTGATCTCGAGCTCCTTGACCCGCGAGCGCGCGAGCACGGCGTGCTGGGGCTGCACCAGGCAGACCGCCTCGGTGCCGGGCCGACGGGCCAGCAGCCGGGGAAGCAGTGCAGAACCGAGGAAACCGGGGAAACCGGTCATGAGCAGCTGGGCCACGGGGATCGCCTTCTCGCAGGGTTTCACGGACTGGCGCCGGTGGAGGTCCCGGCGCCGTCACCGGATGAACCTTCTCCTGACTCTACTGACCCCGTGCGCGTGTTCGATAATCGAGGCCGCCCAGAACGCGTCGCGGCCGGCGTGATCCTCGTCGCACCCGGCCGACCCAGACGTCGTCGTGGGGAAGCGGTCGGTGCGGATGGCCTCCTCGACCGAGCGGGTCATCACCGGGCGGCACCCGGCGACAACCGCGCGACGGTCACCCGCGTCGGCCCCGCTGCCGGGCCGGGTCCGCGAGCCGATCCTCCGCCGTCCGGTCGCCGTCCAGCAAGGGTCAGCGTAGGGCGGTCGGGGTCTGCGGGGCGAGGGCCTGCGCCAGGCAGCGGGCGGCGGGGTCGGCCTGGGTCTCGGGCAGGCAGGCGTAGCAGAGCACGAGGCCGCGCACGCTCGCCTCGACGGCGTAGGCCGACAGCGGGCTGGCAGCCAGGCCGCGCCCGGCGAGCCGCGATACGACCTCGAGGTCGTCGACGTCGTCGGGGAGCCGCAGGACGACGTGCAGCCCGGCGTCGACGCCCTCGAGCCCGACCCCGGGCAGGTGACGGGTCACGGCCGTGACCAGCGCGGCGCGGCGCGCGGCATACGTACGGGTGACCCGGGCGTGGTGCGTGGCCAGCGCGCCGGACGCCACGAACTCCGCCAGGGCCAGCCCGGTCGCCTCGTTGACGACGAGACCGCGCGACTCGAGCTCGACCCGCAGCCGGTCGCGCAGCGGTCGCGGCGGCGCCAGCCAGGCCACCCGAAGCGACGGGGCCACGAGCTTGGAGGCCGTGCCGATGTAGACGACGTGCTCCTCGGCTCCCGGCAGCGACCGCAGGGCGGGAAGGGGGGAGACGTCGTAGCGGAACTCGCCGTCGTAGTCGTCCTCGATCACGAGGCCCTGTGTGCGAGCGGCCCATTCGAGCAGCTGAACACGTCGGGTGACCGGCATCCGGGCTCCGAGCGGGTACTGGTGCGACGGCGTCACGTAGGCCGCGGCGGCGTCGCGGGGGAGGAGTGCCGGGTCGAGGCCGTCGCCGTCGACCGGCACCGCGGCCACCCGCACCCCCTCGGTGGCGAAGGCGGTCCACGCCTCGACGTAACCCGGGTCCTCGAGCGCGACGGTCGCGCCGACGAGGCCGAGGGCCGCCGGTAGCGCCCGCAGCGACGCCCCGACCCCCGGCACGACGAGGAGGTCGTCGGGCGCCACGGACACGCCCCGGCTGCGGCGGAGGTGCTCGGCGAGGACGCGGCGCAGGCGGAAGTGGGCCGGCCCTAGTCCGGCGTCGTTGCCGGGAACGGCGGAGCCGGCGGTGCGCCAGGCGCGGCGCCACGCGACCGGGTCGACGAGGGAGGTGTCGGGTCGCCCGGGGCGCAGGTCCCAGACGGCTGGGTCATCGCCCGGGTGCTCGGGCCCGGCGTCCGACCCGCGAGGGGTGTGCACGTGGGTCACGGCTCCCGCCGCGGCGGCCCGGTCGGCCCCGGGCGCGACGACCGCTCCCGACCCGGCGCGGCTCACGACGTACCCCGCGGCGGCGAGCTCGTCGTACGCCGCCACGACCGGGCCGCGCGACAGGCGCAGCGACGCGGCCAGGGTGCGGGTCGACGGCAGCGAGTCGCCCGGGCGCAGCCGCCCCGCGCGCAGCTCGTCCACGACGGCGTCGGCGATGCGGTGGCGCAGCGGCGCCGGCCCCGGCGGCAGGTCGAGGGCCAGGTCGACGGAGCGTGACGTGCGCGGCATCCTGCGACGATACTGGTCCTGGAAAAATGGCGCCCACTGGATCTCGGCGAGGGCCAGTTGGTGCGATGCACTGGTGCCGGGCAGTGCGTCGGGCGACCCTGACGACGCCCGAGGGCAGCCGGTGGCGACAGCCGTCGGTGCCACGAGAGAGGATGACGCGGTGAGCGGGCTGGAGATGCGACCGGGGTGCGAGTGCTGCGATGTCGGCCTGCCCCCCGACGACGTCGGTGCCGTCGTGTGCTCGTTCGAGTGCACCTTCTGCGCGGGCTGCGCCGAGCACCTCGAGCGCTGCTGCCCGAACTGCGGCGGCGCCCTGATGCCGCGCCCCACCCGGGTCGGCGAGGCCCTGCTGCGCCAGCCGGCCTCCACGACGCGGGTGGTGTCGGTTGCCGTGTCCCCCGGGCCGGGGTACGCCGGCCGGGTGGGCGCCGCCCCGGTCGAGCGCCTGGGCCGGCATGCCGAGCGGGGGCGCGGCGAGCGTGCGGCGCTCGACGCGCTGCTCGACGAGGTGCTCGCCGGCACGTTGTCCACGGTCGTCGACGGCCGGCCGTGGGTCGTCCCGATGCTGTTCGCCCGCGACACCGACCGCGTGCTGCTGCACGGCTCGACGGGTGCCGGCGCGCTGCGCCAGGTGGCTGCCGGAGCGCCTGCGGTCCTGAGCGTCATGGCGCTCGACGGGCTCGTCGTGGCCCACACGACCTTCGAATCGTCGGCGAACTACCGGTCGGCCGTCATCTCCGGCGAGCTGATGCCGCTGGGCGACGCCGAGCGCAGGGTGGCGCTGGAGAAGCTGTCGGAGCGGCTCGTCCCGGGCCGTCCCGCCGAGGTGCGCCCGATGGCCCGCCGCGAGGAGGTCGCCACCCTCGCCATGGAGCTGCCCATCGTCGAGGGCCGGTGGCTGCTCAAGGAACGCCGCGGGGGTCCCTCGGTGCCCGAGGAGGAAACCGACGCCTGGTCGGGGGTCGTGCCGTTGCGAGTGGTGGCGGGCACGCCCGAGCCGTCGGCGTGGTCGTCGGAGGCCGGCACGCCCCTGCCCGCCTCGGTGGCGGCGCTCGTCGAGCGGTGGTCGCCGTGACCGAGGCCCTCGAGATGCGAGGGCCGAGCGCCGCGGTGCATGCGACCGGCATCGGCTCGTGGCCGGGCACGTCGGCCCGCGAGGCGGTGCGGACCGTGCGTGACCTGCTCGTCGACGGCGAGGGCGTTGGGCTTCCGCACTGCCCCGAGACCCCGGCGCGCGGCCCCGGCGCGGAGATCATCGGGCGCGCCGCCGGGCTGCTCGTCGACCTCCCGGTCGACCTCCAGCCCAGCGGCTGGCGCTTCGTCGACCGCCCAGGGCTCGACGCGTCGCGGACATCGGCCCTGCACCGCGAGGACCTCGACGAGCTCGCCGAGGCCTACGACGGCTACGTCGGGCCGCTCAAGGTGCAGGTCGCCGGGCCGTGGACCCTCGCCGCCTCGCTGCGGCTCAACCGCGGCGAGCGGGTCGTCGCCGACCCGGGCGCGGTCGCCGACCTGGTCGCGTCGCTCGCGGACGGCATCCAGGGCTACGTCGGCGACGTGCGGCGGCTGGTTCCGGGGGCCGAGGTGGTGCTCCAGCTCGACGAGCCGTCGCTACCCGCGGTGCTCGAGGGGTCGCTGCCCACGTCCTCCGGCTTCGGCCGGGCGCGCGCGGTCGACCCGCAGGTGGTCATGCGTGGGCTCGAGGCGGTGCTCTGCGCGCACGCGGGGGCAACGGTCGTGCACTGCTGTGCCGCCTCGGCGCCGCTGCCGCTCCTGCGCGCCATCGGTGCCGGGGCGCTCGCGATCGACCTCACCGCCGCCACCTCGGCCCGGTGGGAGTCGGTGGCGGCCACCCTCGACGCCGGCACGGGTGTCTGGATCGGGTGCCTGCCCACCGACGGCTCGGGCACCGACCTCGGGGCCCGGGCGCTGGTGCTCGAGGGCTTCGAGCGGTCCGGGATGGGTAGCGAGGCGCTGCGCGGGCTGGTCGTCTCGCCAGCCTGCGGGCTCGCCGGGCTCACACCGCAGGGGGCCCGAACCGTTCTCCGTACGGCGCTCGACACCGCGCGCCGGCTCGGAGAGGAAGTGGCGACGTGACGCAGCAACCGCGCGTGCCCTGGCAGGTGAAGTACCTCGCGCTCGTGCTCATCTGGGGCTCCAGCTTCCTGCTCATGAAGGTGGGTCTGAAGTCGCTGTCGGCGGTGCAGATCTCGTGGCTGCGCATCCTCTCCGGGGCGGCGGTCATCAGCGTGCTGCTGCTGGCTCGAGGGGGTCGGCTGCCGACCGGGCGCGGCGTGTGGGGGCACCTGTTCGTCTGTGGCTTCTTCCTCGGGGCCCTGCCGTTCACCCTCTTCGCGTTGTCCGAGACCCGCATCAGCTCGGCGCTGGCCGGCATCGGCAACGCCGCCACCCCGATCGCGACAGTGCTCGCCACGATGGCGATCCTGCCGGGGGAGCGGGTCACGGGGCGCCGGCTCGTCGCCGTCGGCGTTGGGTTCCTGGGCGTGGTGACGATTATGCAACCGTGGACGTCCGTCGACCGCCCCGACCTCGTGGGCTTCTCGATGGCCCTGGTCGGCGGCGCGAGCTACGGCATCGGGTGGACCTACAACCGGCGCTTCCTCAGCGGCGTCGACCTCGGTGGGCTCTCGCAACCCGCAGCGACCCTGCTCACCGCACTCGTGCTCATGGTGCCGGTGGTGCTCGGCTGGGCGCTGCTGCAGCCGGAGGGTCTCGCCGCGGTGTGGTCCTACCGGGCACCGGATGCCGGCATGCGGTTCTGGCTGCCGCTGGTCTGCGTCCTCGTGCTCGGTCTCGTCGGAACCGGGTTCGCCTACATGTTGCAGTTCGACGTGGTGCGTGGCGCCGGCCCGGTGATCGGGTCGACGATCACCTACCTGATTCCCGTCGTGTCAGTGGTGCTGGGGGTGGCGGTGCTCGGTGAGCGGCTCGGCCCCTGGCAGATCGCCGGCTTCGCCATCGTCCTGGGTGCGGCCTGGGTCATCAACCGTCGGCCGCGCACCCCGGCGGCGGTCGGCATCCGCAATCCTGGGGAACCGGCCACCGCACGTCGGTGAGTGCCGGGGGCGCGGCTCAGTCCGAGGGGGCTGCCGCGTCGTCGGCTGTGTCCTCGGCCCGGGCGCGGCGCCCCAGCACGGCGACGACGACCGAGCCGAGGCCGAACGCGATCACGGCCAGCAGCACACCCGTGAGCTCGCGAGGAGCGGTCGATCCGCCGGCGCCCGAGGACGACGACAACAGGGCCTGCGCGGTGAGCACGGCCTGCGCCACGCAGACGCCGCCGAGCACGAGCAGCAGGGTCCACCCTTCGCGCCGGCCGCGGCGCAGGGCGCGCGCCGACCACCAGGCCCACCACAGCAACCCCAGTGCCACCAGCACGAACGGGGCGCCGACCAGCTGCACCAGGCCGCGGTCGGCGGTGGCGGGTCGGGAGAGGAAGGCGACGTACACCCACACCGCGACGGCGACGGAGAACAGGGCTGACCACACGCCGAGCAGGGCCAGCCCTGCCGTGTTCCAACGGCCGGCCTGGCGATCGGGGGGCGCGTTCGGCGCGGGGGAGGCGAACGGCATCCGGGATGGCGGCGAGGCGCTCACCCCTGCGTGGGAGCGTGCACCTCGCGGCGCAGGATCTTGCCGGTGGGGCCCTTGGGCAGCTCCTGCACCACCCACACCGTGCGGGGGCACTTGTAGGCGGCGATGCGCTCCTTGGTGTACTCGATGATGTCGTCCGGTGTGGCGGTGGCACCTTCGCGCAGCGCGACGGCGGCGCCGACCTGCTCGCCCATCAGCTCGTCCGGGATGCCGACGACCGCGACCTCGATGACGTCGGGGTGGGTGTAGATGACCTCCTCGACCTCACGCGGGTACACGTTCATGCCACCGCGCAGGATCATGTCCTTCTTGCGGTCGACGATGGTGAAGTAGCCCTCGTCGTCCATCGTCGCGAGGTCGCCCGTGCGGAACCAGCCGTCGGGGATGGCTTCGGCGGTCGCTTCGGGCTTGTTCCAATAGGCCTTCATGACGTTGTCCCCGCGGATCGCGATCTCGCCGACCTCACCGACCGGCACCTCCTTGCCGTCGAGGTCGACGCACTTCATCTCGCAGCCGGGGATGGCGACGCCGATGGTGCCGGGCTTGCGCTCGCGGTCGGGCATGTTGAACGACGCCACCGGCGAGGTCTCGGACAGGCCGTAGCCCTCGAGAATGATGCAGCCGAACTTGTCCTCGAAGGAGCGCATCACCTTCAGCGGCATCGCGGACCCGCCCGAGGCGCAGATGCGCAGCGACGAGGCGTCCATGCCGTCGGACTGCGGGTGGTTGAGGATGGCGGCGTACATCGTCGGGACGCCCTGCATGATCGTGACGCGCTCCTTCTCGATGACCTCGATGGCCGCCGCCGGGTCGAAGCGGGGGATGAGGGCCAGGCTCGCGCCTGCGATGGTGGCGGCGTTCAGGCCGACGACCAGGCCGAAGACGTGGAAGAGCGGCAGGCACCCCATGACGATGTCGTCGGGGAGGATCTGCTGGATCACGGTGCCCGAGCGCAGGGCGTTGAGGTGGACGTTTCTGTGCGTGAGCTCGGCACCCTTGGGCCGGCCGGTGGTACCGGAGGTGTAGAGGATGATCGCGGTGTCGTCGTCGTCGCGCTCGTGCGGCTCAACGATCGGGTCGCCGCCCTCGAGGGCACCCTCGACCGGGCCCATCGGGCCGCACTCGATGATGCGGGTCCCGCTGTTCACGGCTCCCTTGGTGGCCTCGGGCACGAAGTCGGGCCAGACGAAGGCGACCTTGGCACCGGAGTCGCTGAAGAAGTAGTCGATCTCACCGGCCTTGAGCAGCGGGTTCATCGGCACGACGATGCCGCCGGCCAGGAGGATGCCCCAGTAGACGACGGGGAAGGCCGGCACGTTCGGCAGGATGACGGCCACGCGGTCGCCCGGCTCGATACCGTTGGCGCGCAAGGCACCTGCCAGCTTGGCTGCGAGCCCGTGCAGTTGGGCGTAGGTCAGGCCCTGGCCGTTGACCCGGAGGGCGTCCTGCTCTGGTTGCCTCGCGGCGGTCGTGGTGAGGTCCGTCGCGAGGTTGGTCATCCAGGGCTCCTGTGGGTCGGGCGTCGGTGGCGGCTGCCCCATCCTCACTCGCGATGCCGTCGCAATGCCAGAGGTTGACCGCGCGAGTTCGTGTCGTGCCGTCCGGAGCCGGGTACTGCGCGGAGTCAGGAGCACTTCGGCGAGTCAGGGGCGTACTCGGTCCTGACTCGGCGAAAGCCTCCAGAGCCGGGGAAGCGCTCCTGACACCGGCCGCGGATCGCCGATCGAGCGCTGCTGAGGGCGAACTCGTCCGGTGGTGCCTTGCGTATCGAATATCTGTTCGGTTATGATGGGGATGGGGTATGGGTAGGGGTAGGGGTATGGGCATGCGGGGGTTGGGCCTGGCGGAGCGTCGCTGCCGGGTTCGTGCTGCTGGTGCGGCGTTGGTGGGGTTGTCGGAGGTGGTGGCGCAGGCGTCGGGGGGTGAGCTGGGTGAGCTGATGGGTGAGGTCGATGCGGTCGCGGCGCGGGGTGGCGCGGCTCGTGCGGTGGTGGCGGCGGAGGGGGGGGGGGGGGGGGGGGGGGGGGGGGGGGGGGGGGGGGGGGGGGGGCGGCCCGCCCCCCCCCACGCGCTGCTGTATGTATGTCAATGGCTAGGCACATCTGGTACTGTATACCTTGACTACGGATTTGCCGGCATTGGAGGGC
>JBBQWX010000132.1:0-12420 GCA_038210185.1 Actinomycetales bacterium | reverse complement strand
GCCGCGCTCCGCCGAACCCTATGGTCACAACGAATTACGGCGATGTCCCGCTCCGGGAACGACGACAGGAAAATCACCGAGGCACTACTGGACACGCTCGCCTACGCCGCATAGCCGAACCGAAGAGTGCGAAAGTCCACTGACTGCCCCGGACCGCATTCTGCAACGTGACGAGGTCGGCCCGAATGTGTCGGGGCACCGCGCCAGGATGGATGACTATGGTCAGCCCATGCGCTGGACGTGGACGGTTTTGCTCGGAGTCACGCTCGGTGTTGCGACGTCGGCGGTAGATGTGGTGGCGGGCGGGCTCGACCAAACCCCCCTGTGGCGTGCAGCCTCGATGCTGCTCAACGCGGGGTGGGTGTGGGCCGGACTCGCCGTGCTTGGTGGATGGCTTCTCGCCACTCCGTGGAGGGGAGCGGTTGCTGGAGTGGTCAGTCTGATCTCCGCCGTGGCGGCGTACTACTGCTACGGACTAGTCCTTGGTGACCGCGTAGGGCTCGGGTTCAGCGGGCTGAGTGCTCAGGTCCGGCTGTGGCTGATCATGGCGGTCCTGGCTGGCCCGCTCCTCGGCTTGGCGGGCGCACTCGCCCACCGCTGCGGGCTTGTCGGCCTGATCGCGGCACTCGTGGTACCAGTTGGCGCCACCGTCGAGATGCTGGTGCGTCGGTCACTTGGCTCGGAGTCGTTCATGATCGACCCGTGGCAGGCGTGGACGCAACTCGCGGTGGTTATTGCTTCAACGTGTGCCGCGGCATTGGCGGTCAGGCGCTGGGTGAGCACTCGCACCGTGACGGTTCGTTGAGCCAGGTGCGGACGAACAAGGCTGCTCTCGGCGCGGCATATCCGGATGCCCGCGCTTACGGCTCATCTGAGGCGGTAGACGGTGATCGAGTCGCCTTCGGCAGGGTCGTTGGGGAAGGGCTCAGCGTAGATCCACAGGTCGGCCGTGGACTCGCAGGCGACCAAGACGCGCATCGCGCCGGTCGCGCCAGCGTCCACCATCGGCAGTGCCGCGGTCACCGCTTGGATGAATGGGTCGCACGAGGCGCCCAGGTCCTTGGCCAGCAGTGCTGGGCCCCCGTCGGACCCCTTGGCCGGCAGGCACTCGATCTTGTCCCTCGGAATGCCGGCATCTACCAGGTGCTGCGTGCCGAGGTCCAAGAACGCGTTGCCCTCACCGCAACCAGGCTGCACCGAACCGTCGTCTCCCCCGAAAGGTGCACCGCAGGCGGTCGACCCTGCCAGGACAACGACCAGCGCGAGGCTGCTGCCCCACCGGCTCCGGCTGGTCGCACCTCGAACGGCGCGCTCGACGCAGGCGGAATCGCGGTACGTCAGCCCTGACATGGCGGCATCGTTTCAGCCATCGACGTCCCCGCGCTGACGATTCGCTGATGGCGCTCCTCATTCCGCTCGTAGCGGCATGAGCGTGAAACCGATGTGCGACACCGCGCCCTGCTTCCCGGTTCCAGTCTGGCGCTGTTGGTGTTGTGGTGGCATCGAGCGGCTGGGAGTCGGGTGAGGGTGGGTCAGTGGTGTGCGACGGCGGCTCGACGCCGCCGATGAGCTGTCAGCAGCTGCAAGAGCAGGACGTTGATGACCGCCCCGAGGGTCAACGCGAGGGTCCCGAGCACTGCGGTCGTGATCGTGAACCACGTCGCTGGCAGGCCGGTGGTGACTGAGGAGATCACGTTCCCGCTGGCGTCGACCGACCCGGACCCGGCACTGCTCGAAGGGTTGGCGCCAGGGACCAAGGCCAGGAGTCCGTACACGACGTAGTAGCCGGGCACAGTGATCAGGCTCGCTGGAAGGGAGATTGCGGCCGCAAGGAGAATCGGCCAGGGTGCCTCGAGGATGAATCCCAGCATGGCGCACAGGGCGACCGGTGCGATGTACCACCACGTTCCCCGGGTCATTCGGAACCAGGGCCAGCGTCTACCTTCCATGGGTTCACCTTGATCGCGACGGCGACCGGTGTCAAAAGTCGCCGACCCCTCTTGCCCGCTCGATCCATAACCCCGCGCTCGTGAGCCGCCGTCACAGAACGCGGTCTCGCTGAAGTACGACCACGCGGAGGTCAGCTCCCACAGCGACCGACCGAGGCCACACCCCAGCCCCCAGGCGACCGTGGCAGCGCACCGCCGAGCCCACCCACGAGGCCACCCCATAGACACGAGCAGCGGCATGACCGGAGACGAGGTCCGCCCGGCCCGACGCGTGAGGATCAACCGGGAGGAACGCGGCCGTCAGGGCAGCCCCAGGTCGTCAGCGACGCCGAGGATGCGGGCGACCTTGGCCAGGGTGCTGCCGGCGCCCAGGGTCCGGACCCGGTGTCCATCCGCCTGGGCCCGCCGAGCGAAGCAGGCGAGCACGCGTAGCGCGGGGAGGTCGACGAAACGTAGCTCCGCGAGATCCATGCAGACGACCACACCGTCATCGATCCGAAGCCCCTCCAAGGGCACCCGCAGGCCGTCCAGCGTGCAGAAGTCGACCTCGCCCCCGATGCTCACGTTCAGGACCCGACCATCACCATCGGACCGCACGTACACCAGCCCGACCTGATCATCCGCAACCGGCTCGGATGCCGCCTGTCGCGGAGCAGTCCAGGCCCTAGGGGCACCGACAGGGCCGGCTTCTCGGCGCACCACGGTCCTCACCCCCGAAGGCGCCCGCCAGCGCCGCCTCGACGAGCCGACGCCAAAGGCGTCGACGACGGACGATGCACGGCGATGTCCACGGCGGACCTCCCAGTGGCGGCCAGGTGACCCCGTCCTTGGAGGCTCACACCCAGTCCACACACACATATACCCCTCGCGAGGATGCCTGACAACCCAGACTCACATGAAACGACGGTCGTCGTTGTTCTACGGCTGTTGACGATTAGATTGTGACTCCTGCACGGTTGTTCCGGCGGCCTGCCAGTGCATGCCGCCGACGCATAGTTGAAGGAGCGGGGGCTGCCACTCACTAGTGGGATGCTGCGTGACGCGGTCGGCGGTCATGCCCCCCTCGTGGCGATGTCGTGCACCGGCGCAGCCGGCTACTTGACTCAGCCCCATCGCGGCAAAGTAGGACGTCACATCAGGCTGATGAGCTGCCCATCGATGCCTCGCCTGATGCCCGGTCTTTGGACCATGAGTTGGGCTAACGGCGTTGCCGTTGGCGACGGAACCATCGCTTGAGCCGCTGGAGCGGTGCGGTCAGGTGCTGATGTGGCGAGGTGGCCGTGTATCTCGCGATGTTGTGAGGAAGTTCCTCGTCGGTCACCGATGTCCATGGGTCGACGCCGTGCTCCATGGAGCGTCGCACGAAGCGGCCCACCCGGGCGCGGGCTCGGTCGCCAGGGTCCAGCCGACTGCCCGAGACGTACTCGCGCCGATCGCCACCATCGTCTTCTCGGGCCGCCAAGTCCTGCTGTGCCCGGTTGAACGCGGCCTTGAACTCGCGTTTGGTGTCGAAAGCGCCCAAAGTGACATGCCGGCGCTCTCGTCGATCCGGGTCGTACTTGTAGTGGCGCACGACCCATCTCCGAATGGAGTCATCATCGGGGTCGACCGAGGGCATGCAACCGATGGTAGGGCCGAGAACCAACGGCTACGACGCGCCCAATCCGAGGGCACGTCGACGACCTTGGTGCGGCAAATCCGGACGTTTCTGGGTTGGTCATGACGTTGTGGCCAGCCAGAACAGCAACCGCAAGGCCGTCGACGTCGCCACGCACATCGTGCACACCGGGACCTGGCCAAGGAGTTCGAGCGCCCGGCCCTGTGGCCGGCGTCCCATGCAGGCGGTGCGTGGCCGGAGGTGGGTCGCTTGGTGGGCGCTGATGGCTTGTCAGGGTCTTCCGCTGGGGATGGCTGACTCGGTGCCGGCCTGGCTGGTGGGGATGACGCTGATGGTGCCGTTAGGTTCCAGCACCACTGCGGCGACGAGCTCGAGCCCCCCGATGCCGGCCGAGCGTACGGCCTGAGCCAGGCTCGCGCGGGAGATCCGTTGCCGGGTCAGCGCTGCGGTGTCGGGTTGGCCATCGCGCAGCAGCACGGTCGGGGTCGAGGTCAGCGCCCGTCGCGCCCACGGCACCCGCACGGAGGTCCACGCGACGATGAACTGGAGCAAGGCCAGCACAGCTAGTGCGGTGGCGCCCTCGGCCCACGGCAGGGAGTGGTTGAGGATGACAGAGGCGAGGGTGGACCCGAACGCGACGGTGATGATGAAGTCGAACGCGTTCAGCTGGGCCAAGGTTCGCTTGCCGCTAACTCGCAGCACGAGCACGAGCCAAAGGTAGGCGCCCGCGGCGAGCAGCACCATCGAAGCCAGGCGTGCGAGATCGGTGTCGAACATGGGGAACTGTCCTTCTCTGATAGATCACATGGGATGTAGGTGCTGGTGGTCGTTCCCGTCCGCGGCTGGGATGACTTGACGTGCGGCGCCGCGCCGCTACCGGCCGGCTGGGTTGAACGAGAAGATGGCGGGGAGCCGCAGGACGCTACGGAAGGCTCTCTTGGGGACCTGGATGTGGTGTGCTGCCCCGTGCATCCGATGGCGAAGTTCGGGAGTGAGGTGGGTCAGCCGTGCTTCTGACGGTACTGGTGATCGTGGTCGTCTCGGCCGCATTGGTGGGCGGCGCCGCGTGGGGGGTGTACGGCACGCTACCGACGGCTTTGGAGGGGTTCATCGTCGCCTTGGCCGGTGGGGCGCTGATCGTCTCAGCGGTGCTGGAGCTGATCGACCCGGCGACCGACGTGGCGCCGATATGGGCTGTCGCCGGAAGTGTCCTTGCCGGTGCTGGGGTGTTCACCGTGTTGGACCGCCTCGTCAACCGCAAGCTCGGCTCGGACGGTGGTGGCGGGTTGTTGGCGGCGATCACCCTGGACGGGATCCCGGAGAACCTGGCGCTGGGGGTGGCGCTGATCGGGGCCGGACCTTTGCAGGTGGCCTCGCTCTCCGGGTCGATCTTCTTGTCCAACCTCCCCGAAGCGGCAGGGGGTGCCCAACAGATGGCCCAGAACCGGTCCAAACCCAAGGTGCTCGGGTTGTGGGCGGCGACCGCCGGGCTTCTCTCGGCTGCGGCGTTGGCCGGGAACCTGCTGCTCTCCGGTGTGCCCGAACCCGCGCTCGGTTTGATCCGCTGCTTCGCCGGTGGCGCGGTGGTGGCGTCACTGGCGACCGAGGTGTTCCCCAAGGCGTTCAAGGAAGACAGCTACACCACCGGGATCGCGACCGCGCTCGGGCTGGTGCTGGCCATCGCCCTCGGACAGCTCGGCTGACCAGCCCAAGGGCCGGCGGGTGGCAAGGTCAGGTTGTGGTGGGTCCGGGGGTGATGCCGTAGTACTCCGAGCCTTCCGGGCGCGGGGGGAGCACCGGGACCAGGACGAGGTTCGTCCCTGAGGTCGCCGTGGTCACGCTCAGCTCCACCATCGCCCCCGGTGGTTCGGGGATGGGTCCGAGGTCGACATTGGAGGGGATGGCGGTGATCGCGTCAGCGGCGGCGGGGGCGATGGTGATGGTGGTGGGCGCGGCGCCGGCCACGGCGAAGGTCACGGGGATCGGCTTGAGGGTCTGGTTGACCGCCTGCCCCACCAACACACCGGGGGCGTTCTTGGCGGGCGCGACGATGACGAGGTTCTCGAACTCGATGTTCGTGATCGTGAGCGGGACCCCGTCGGCTTGGATGTACTGCTCGTCGGTTTGGACCGGGGAGAAGATTGCGCACCCGCTCACTACGAGACACATCGCCGTCAAGGCAACCGCACACAGTGCCCTTCGCCCCACCGTGGGTCCGGGGTGAGCGCCCGTTCGGGTCACCGGCGGGTGCGGGAAGGCTGCGCCTTGGGTGGGATGCTGGGTGGCGATGTGCGGCACGGCTGGGACCCGTTCGTTGAGGGGGCCGCACTGCTGGACCACCGGCGGTGGCCGGTGGCGTGGGCCGCCGGCGTGAGCGTCCACAGTAACGGTGTGAGAGGTCCCACGGCTGGGCGGGTAACACCACGGGGTGATCTCGGGAGGAGCCGTTCAGATTCGGTCGGGTCGGCCGATGGTGCCGTCGGGGTCTGCCCCTTGGTAGGCCACCCGCCCCCACAGTTCCTGGAGGCGGGTCAGCTCGGGGGTGCGCAAGCGGCGCAACCATCCCGGTGGACGCGGAACATGTGGCACGCCGTCATCACTGTGCTCGGCGTCGTACCAGGCGTCCAGAGCGGCAGCGGCGTCGGCCATCGCGTCCCACAGTGCCACCGCGTCGTGCGGGACCTCCTGATGGGGGATGCCGAGGTGTTCGGCGACCAGCTCGCGCCGCAGCCGGGGCGCGAACGCTTCACAAGGCGCCTGAGCGTCGCCTTTGGTGGTCCGCGTGTCCTGGACGGCGCAGGCGAGCTCGGAGTCGCTCGACCAGGACCGGCGGTTGAAGTTGTCCGAGCCGACACTGGCCCAGATGTCGTCGATGACGCAGACCTTGGAGTGCACGTAGATCGGGAACCCGGCCTCGCTGGTCAGCCCGTAGACCGCAACCCGGTCCCCGCCGGCGGCCAAGAGCACGTCCATGGCCAGCTTCCGCCCGTAGAGCTGCGCGGGCAGGGAGAGGGCGCCGCGGGCGTCGGGGTGGATCGGGATAACCGCAATAAGTCGCAGGTCGGGGTTCTCTGCCAATGCGGCTCCGAAGTGCTCACCGACCTCACGGGACCACAGGTACTGGTCCTCGACGTAGATCAGCCCGCGAGCGAGGCGGACCGCCTTGGCGTTGCCGGCCCGGATGCTGCGCTCACCCTGCGGGGCGAAGTCGTAGCCGACCGGCCGGATCTTCGGGTAGGTCCGCAGCACCTGCACGGCCTCCGTTGCGCCAGCCCGCGCCGGCGGCGGTGCGGACTGTTCGGGCAGCGTGGTCGGGTGGAGCTGTTCGCCTTGAAGGCGGCTGGACAGGCGGCGGCCAGGATTGACGGTCAGGGGTGTGGAGTCCTGCCAGCGTTCCCGGAACGAGGTCTCAACGTCATACACGGCTGGGCCGGTGATCGCGACGTGCACGTCGTGCCACGCTGGGGTCGGCCCGAACACCTCGGGCATGTCCCGGGTTTGCGGATCCCCCTCGTGGCTGGCATCGTCGCGGCGGCTGTGGCACAGGTCGATGCCGCCGACGTAGGCGACGTCACGAGAAGGGTCGCCGGCGTGACGCAGGACGGCGAACTTCTGGTGGTGCGCGCCCCCAGTGCGCACCCGCATATCGCGCAGGCACTGACCGCCGGCGTCGTTGATCTCCACGCCCAGGAGGCGAGCCCTGCGGGAGTGGAACCCCACCGCCCTCCAGTGCGACCGCCACAACAAGCCCCGGACGTCCACCCCCCGGCGCGCCGCGGCGGCGAACGTCGCAGACACGCTCTGTTCGGGTATGGCCGTGAGCTGCTCGTAGGGGTCGCCGCGCCAGTCAACGAAGTACAGCAAGTCCCCCTCGACCAATGCGCTCACCCGATCGTGCAACTCGGCGAAGTACACGGCCCCGTGCACGATCGGACGCACCGTGTTCCCGGTGCTCCATGCGGTGCCCGACGGGAGGTGCGCGTCGATCCGGGTATGCGGGTTGCCTCGCTCGTGCGGGGAAAGGAACAGGGCCGGATCCATCCGGACATCCTGCCGTGCCCCGGCGTTTCCTCAGAACGGCCACCTCTTGCGTTGCCTGGGCGGTCCTCGCGGTGGCTCACCAGGCGCCTCGCGAAATGGAAGGTGACCACCGAGGTGTGTTCACGGCGTTCCCTTCGAGGCCGCCTCAAGCCCGGTTGGGGGTCGGTCCTGCGTGGCGTTGACCGGCTCATTGGCGGCTCCTACCATCGGTCCATGACCAGCTCGCTCGATCGGGTGGTCCGCGCCGACCGGCCGCTGACCACCACCCTCACGCTGGTGGGGGTTGGGTTCGCGCTGAGCCTGGTCGTAGGGGGCGGTAGTAGGTGTGGTGGCCGATGACTTTCGCTCTGCGTTCGGAGAGACGGTGGCCGTCGGGATGATCGCTACCTCGGGCGTCACGATCGCCCTACTGGCCTTTGCAGTCTCGCGCCGGGAGCAACGATGAGCCGGCACCGTCACCGCCGGCTAGCTGCAACAACTCACCGGCGCAACACCACCCTTCCGCGGACTACCCGTTGGGGTACACCCCAACGGCACAGTCCACCTCTCTTCGAGAACTGTGCGTCTGAGGTTCCCTTCATAGTTGTGAAACGGATCTGACCGAGGGTCCAGGCATGTCGGGACAAGTCGTCGGGAACGTGCGGGTCAGCAGCCTCCAACAGAACCCCGACCGCCAAGTCCTCTCGATCGGGGAGGTCGAGGGGACGATCACCGACACCGTCAGTGGCAAGAGCCGCGCCGACCGGCCCGCCTTGGCCGAGATGCTGCGCCACGTCCGCCGCCACGACACGGTGCGGGTCGCCTCGATGGACCGCCTCGCACGTTCAGTGATCGACCTCGACGCGATCGTCCGAGAGCTCACCGCCCGCGGTGTCACCGTGGAGTTCGTCACCGAGCGCCTCACGTTCGGCCCCGATGGTGAGGACCCGTTCGCCACGTTCCAGCTGCACTTGCTCGGAGCGGTCGCCCAGCTCGAGCGCTCCCTGATCCGGGAGAGGCAACGAGAGGGCATCGAGATCGCCAAGACCAAAGGCGTCTACAAGGGAAGAGCTCGCAAGCTCAGCCCAGAGCAGGTCGACCAAGTCCGGCTCCTGGTCGCCAGCGGCGTCCCAAGACCAAAATCGCCCGCGACCTGGACTGCTCCCGCCGAGTCATCTACGACCTCCTCGCCGGCACCGGCGCCTACGCCCAGCAGGCACCCACCGCCGAGTCAGCTGGCCACTCGGAGAGTCACTGATTCGACACGAACCACGCGGTTTCATGCCATCTGGTCCAGACGATCGACCGTCTCGCTAGACCATCGTTAACGAACGGCCGGAAGTTCGCGCAGCGCGGCACGATCGGATGTCTCTTCACGCTCGGCGTTGGTCGGCGCACCTTTGGGCCGACAGGGATCCCTGGGCACCGGTACGGTCTCGGGTATGGCGCCGCATCCCATCGAGCTGATCTATCTCTTGTTCCTTGTGATCGTTCCAGCGCTAGTTCTCTATCTCGTGATCCGCCTTGTGGTGCGACCTGGACGCAGGGACGCCAATCGGCGGCTCGGAGCTGGTCGAGACTCCTCGGTCTGATCGACTGACACCGCGCGCGACGCGGCACGACCGGACGTTTGACCGGCCAACGTGTCCGGCTTGCCGAGGTTCGAGGTGGTGGATACGTCTGGAGGGGCCGCGGCCGATAGCCTGCCAGCGTGAACATTGCTGACCTCGCTTTGCTCGTAGGTCCGATGGGCGCCTTGATCCTGGTCCCGGTGGCTGTGGCACTTCTTGCTATCGGTCGAAGGTCAAAGTGGGCTCTCAGGGTGGGAGCCGTGCTGGTTGTGGTTGTCTTCACCAGCTGGCTGGGCTACTGGGTCAACTGGGGATGGGCTTTCCACTACGCCGACGCCTACGAAGATGTGCCCTCCGCGCTTGAGGCAAGGATGTTCGTCCTTGAGGTGGTTTGCGCCGCCGCCGTCACTGCGCTCGTGGTCACTGCCGGCGCCACCTACTCGAAGAAGAAACAACACGCATGATCAGCATGACCGGACTGGGGGGAGAAGGTTCGCTGGGGTGGCAGGGTGCGTTGCTCTGAGGTTGGATGCCCCGCATGGGGCTATTCAGCGGAAGTGAAGCGAAACGCATGGACGAGCCATCAGTCCGACGTGCCAATCACGTTTGGGAGGATGGCGGCACGGTTCTTGTCGTGAGGCTCAGTGGTGCCCTCCGCGAGGACGCGGCGGATGGATGGTCCCGCGCGATTGACGCCATTGAGGCCATCGGCTGGCGCTTGGAGCAATGGACGGTCAACGAGACGTCGGCCTGGCCGCTCTTTCGCCGCCCCTGATGGGCGTGCGGCGTCCGCTGGCCTCTTCGCCCTGATGCTGCAGATCTGCGCAGCCGCTCCGCGGCGTGTTCTGTCCGCTCTAGAGGGAAGGATGGGACCGTGAGCAGCTCGTACTGGAATCTCTTCCGGCCCCCGGCGCCTGACCCGTCGCGGGCGCCGCTGAAGGTCTCCGTGCGCACTCTGGGGCAGGCCGTGGAAGAGGCCCTAATGTCCTACACCCGAGTAAAGCTAGAAACGATCCTCGAGGACGAGTTGGCGCTCGAGTGGCAGCTCAAATACCCGCCTACCGAGGCTTCTACGAAACGCGACTTGATCCAGGGCTACACCTGCGGCTGGAAGGTTGCGCAGCTCGCAGGTCTGGCCCGTCGCGTCGTCGCCGAGCTTGACGTCCACGACAGCTACTTGGTGGACCTCAAGGGGCTGCTGGCCACATTCGACGCGGGCGGCGGGGTGGAGGGACCGACCAAGAACCTCATTTTCGCCGCGAACGGCCCGAAGCCGGAGATCCGACTCCGGGATGCGATGAACAACGATATTGAGATCGTGAAGAACGCCGAGTTCTGTCTGGTCTACGACCAGCCCGTGCCGGCCGAGGGCCTGCAGTTCTCCCGGCTCGTGTCCTGGTGGCGTGACGCTCAAGGCATCGCCGCAGACGTCCTAGACCGAGACGTTGCGCTCAGCCTGCACGACCGCCTGCGCGCCAGCCTCGACAGCGACGTGGAGCGTGTCGTGTTCGATGCCTACCAGGGTCGTTACAAGGAGTCGTTCGACATCCCCGCGCTCGTCCCGCAGGTCTATCTGCACTACGACCCGTACGACCGCAGGGCCCGGCGGTCGAGTGGTGTCGCGCCGCTCGCGCGCCAGCGCATGGACTTCCTTCTTCTCTTCACCGATCGCCGCCGCGTGGTGATCGAGGTTGACGGCAAGCAGCACTACGCCGAAGGCGACGTCGCAAGCCCGAGGCTCTACGCAGAGATGGTCTCGGAGGATCGTCGATTGCGCCTCGCGGGCTACGAGGTCTACCGGTTCGGCGGGTGGGAGCTGTTCGGTCCCAGATCCGCGGTTAGTGGTGGCGAGGTGGTCTGCTGAGGCGATTGTGGGTTGTTCTTGTGGGCTGTGGGTGTCGTTCGTGGTCTGGGGCAGGCGCAGGGCCCGGATGTCGTTCCGGGGGGCCGGTTTCCGAGGTCCTTGGTTGGTGGGGTGGGGGCGGGCGTTCAGGCCGGGTGGGGTAGTTGGCGCAGGCGGGACAGGACCGCGGCTAGGGCGTTCTCGCCTGGTGGTGGTCGCAGGGTGAGGCCGCGGGCGTGGTGGATGAGTCTGGCTGGCACGCAGAGGAGTTGGTGTCGTAGGCGGTGCATGCGTGCTTTGCCGGCGTCGTCGTCCAGGCCGGTCAGGGACTGCAGCATCACCGACAGTGCCCCGGCCAGGAGCGCTGCCCACATCCACAGCGTGTTCACCTCGGCGTTCCCTGAAGGTAGGTGGTTGAGCCCGGCGCCGAGCTTGGCCTCGCGGAAGCGTTCCTCGATGTCGGTGCGGCCCCGAAACCAGCACTCGAGCGCGACGACGTCCGCGGGGGTGCTACTGGGCAGGTTGGTCACGATGAAGCTGACGGCCCAGGCGTGGTCCAGCTCGCCACCGAGCGCCAACGCGAGCTGGTCCTTGGCGATCGTGCGCCGACGACGGGATCTGCCGTCCGTGGAGATGTCGGCGGCCTCGACCCGAACCCGGCGCACGACGGTGTACGCATCGGTTGGCCACCCCGCGGGGGCGTAGTCGATCACCGCGACCTGCGCGCCGGGCATCCCCCGCGCCGGGGTCCACGCATCAGCAGGCACCGCGGCCAGCTCGCGCCACAACGCACTGTTGCGTTTGGCCGCGACGGCGTAGTCGGCGCCCACCCGCTCAGCAGCCAACGCCAGGTCAGCAGTGAAGTATCCGGCGTCGGCGCGCACCCGAGGCCGGGCACACACCGCGGCCGGCAGGGCCTTGACCGCCCTGGTCAACAGGTCCGCGCAGCGCGGGCGGACATCGTCGTTACCCGCGAGCAGGTCAGCGGCCAACGGCAACCCGGCCTCGGCCCAGGTCGCCAGGTGCGGGCGCCCGGCGCGCTGGCCCTGATAGTTGTACGCCACCGCAGCCTTGGCCCGCCCGAACACCTCCACATCGGTGGAGTCCAGATCGATCGTCGGAGCTCGCAGCACCAACGGGGAACGGCGCCGCGCGGGCAACAACCCCAGCCACCGCGCCACCAGAGCCGAGGTCCCCGCCTCGACCCCGGCGAACTGCGCCGCCCCGAAGCGGCGGGCCAGCGCCCCCGCCGTCGTCGATGCCGGCGTCGCTACCGGCGACAACACCTGCCCGGCGGTATCGGCACGGACCCGGTCCAACCCGACCAGGGCATCCTGCCCCAGCAGCTGCGCGCAGGACAGGGCGAGCACCAACTCGCCCGCGCTCAACCCCCGCGCCCGGGTCTTGATCCCCGGGATG
>JBBQWX010000131.1:0-12834 GCA_038210185.1 Actinomycetales bacterium | reverse complement strand
GGCGACCGGCTCTGGCACGGGTCGTCGATCCACCGCTGGGAGAACAGCGTCTTCGACCTCGCCGGCTACACGCTCGCTGGTGTGCCCGTGCTCGGCCCCGCCGATGCCGACCGCTACCTCACCGAGAACTACGGCGACTGGCGCACCCCCGTGACCGAGTTCAACTGCACGACCGGCACACCGAACCTCGTCATCAGTCGAACCTTCCGCTCCGTGGCGCTGTTCCTGACCCGCCTGGCCCACTTCGCCCACGGCGACCCCGGGGAGTACGCCAAGCTGCGGGCCACGCTCGTCGCCGACGGCATGCTGGGCGATGACGACGGCGTGCTGCGCCTCGAGCGGGACATCTGATGCCGCCCCGTCGGGCCGCGCCGCGGTGTGCCGTATCCTCGCCACGGCGCCCGGACGGGCACCCGACACAGCCCGCACCCGTCGAATCGAGGTCCCCGCGTTGATCGCCCGGATGGCAGCGGTTGTCCGCCGACGCGGGATCCTGTGGACCCTGGTCCAGCGCGACCTGCGGGTGCGCTACTCGCGCAGCCTGCTCGGCTACGTCTGGACCGTGCTCGACCCGCTGCTCATGGCCTCGGTCTACTTCGTGGTCTTCACCTTCATCTTCAAGGCCGGCCGGGTCGCGGACACGCCGTACTTCCTCTACCTGCTCTCCGGCCTGCTGGCCTGGCAGTGGTTCACCGGCGGGGTCAACGACACCGCCAAGAGCCTGCTGCAGGAGGCCCGGTTGGTCCGCTCGACGAACCTGCCGCGCGAGATCTGGGTCATCCGGTGCGTCGTCGCCAAGGGCGTCGAGTACGTCCTGTCCCTGCCCGTGCTCGTCGGCTTCGTCCTGTACTACCTGGTCGTCGGGCGGGTGGAGCTCGACTGGGAGCTCGTGTTCTTCCCGCTCGGGATGGTGCTGCAGTTCGGTCTGCTCGTCGGGCTCGGTCTGCTCCTCGCGCCCGTGACGGTGCTCGCCACCGACATGCAGCGGGTGGTGCGCATCGTGCTGCGGTTCATGTTCTACCTCTCGCCCGTGCTCTACGGCCTGCACTCGGTGCCCGAGAAGCTGCGCGCGATCCTCATGCTGAACCCGCTCAACGGCATCCTCTCCCTCTACCGCGGTGGCCTGTTCGAGCGCGGCATCTCGTGGGTCGACGTCGGGATCAGCGTCACCATCACCGTCGTCCTGCTCGTCCTTGGCTTCTGGACCTTCTCGCGGCTCGAGCGCTCCGTGCTGAAGGAGATCTGAGCCGATGAGCGTCGTCATCAGCGCCAAGGACGTCGGGATCGAGTTCTACACCTCCCGCCGCCGCAAGATGCAGGTCCGCGACCTGCTCTTCAAGCGCAGCACCGGCGCGACGTCCGACACGTTCTGGGCCCTGCGCGACATCAGCTTCGACATCCGCCGGGGCGAGGCCGTCGGGTTGGTCGGCGGCAACGGCAGCGGCAAGAGCACACTGCTCAAGACGATCGCCGGTGTGCTGCTGCCCGACGAGGGCGAGGTCACGGTCGACGGGGGGGTCGCCCCGCTGATCGAGCTGACCGGGGGCTTCCGCGGCGAGCTCACCTGCCGCGACAACCTGCACGTGCAGGCGTCCTTGCACGGGCTCTCCAAGGACCAGATCGAGGACCGCTTCGAGAGCATGGTCGACTTCGCCGGGCCCCAGGTGCGCGAGGCACTCGACCGCCCCTACCGGCACCTGTCCTCCGGGATGCAGGTGCGCCTCGGGTTCGCGGTGATCTCCTCGCTCGACGAGCCGATCTTCCTGGTCGACGAGGTGCTCGCCGTGGGGGACAAGGCGTTCCGGGAGAAGTGCTACACCCGGATGGAGAGCCTGCTGTCGCAGGGCCGCACGCTGTTCCTGGTGAGCCACTCCGAGCGCGACCTCAAGCGGTTCGGCACCCGCGGGCTCTACCTCAACAAGGGTCGGCTGGTGATGGACGGACCGATGGACGAGGTCCTGGGTCGATACAACGAGGACCAGGGCACCGCGAGCGCCTGAGGCGACCCGGGCTTCGAGGAGGCCGTCAGCGGCGCAGGCAGACCAGGCTGCCCACGGTGCCGACCTGCTGGAACCCGTTGGCCTCGAGCAGGTTCACGGCTTCCTCGCGTGAGGACCCCACGCAGGCCGTGTCCACCCCCACCGCATCGAGGTCGTCACCGATGGTGTCGGTCGGTGGGGTGCGCTCGTCGACGAACTCCTGCAGGGCCTCCCGGCGACCGGCCTGAGCCGCGGGGTCGGTGGCGTAGCTCGGCAGGTAGGCGCGGCGGGCAGCCACCGGTTGCACGTCGACCGTCAGTGCAGCCAGAACCCGTGAGGTGTCCCAGGGCGCGAGCACGGTGTCGCCGGGTCTGCTCACGCTCTCGACGAAGCGCGCCTCCGCCGAGACACCCTTGGCCACCTTCCACCTCAGAGGCGTCGCGATCCGGGCCCCGTTGCGCTCCGAGCCGACCCACCAGCCACCAAGGAGCGGGACCAGCGCCACGATGACAGCGGTCGGCACCGCCACCAAGGCCCTCGTGCGGGGTTGCGTCACCCGCCCGGCCACGGCGCCGACGACTCCGGCGACGAGCAGGGGTACGGGGATGATCCACCACATCCGCCACAGAACCGACCCCAGCCCGAGCACGTCGAAGATGCCACGAAGCGGCAGCAGGGCGATCCCACCGGTGAGGACCACCCCCATGGTGACGGTTCGCAGGGTGAGCGCCCGCATCCCGAGCAGCCCGACACCGATGGCGAGCACGGTCAGCAGGAGGAGGCCGTTGTTGCCCGGCACCGTCGTGAGCGGGTCGCGAGCCTGGCCGGCCGCATCGACGTCCACGAGCGCGGCGAACCCTTCCGCGATGAGCTGGGCTCTCGTCGGGGACGCCGGCGCGAGCCGCACGGTGACCAGGCCGGCCACGAGGGGGATCCAGACCCACAGCGCCACACGCAGCGCGCCTCGGACCTCGCGCAGCGCGAGCCCGCCCACGACCAGGCCGGCGATCGTGACCGGCACCACGAACGTGGCCGTGTTCGACGTGCCCAGGCTGGCGATGACCGCGGCCGCGAAGAGCACGTGGTGGCGCACGCCACCACGGCGCAGCAGGCGGGTGCCCAGCAACAGCACGAGGGGGAGCACCACGGCGACCAACATCGCCTTGCCCTGCCAGATGCGCACCGCGAAGAAGCTGCCGAAGCTGTAGCCCGAGCTGCCCGTCGTCCAGAGGAAGCCGACCGCCGCGAGCAGCCCGGCCGGTGCCGCCGGGATGCGGGCCTGCTCGACCAGCCACGTCAGGCCCAGCACGCCTAGGACCGTGGCCAGCGGGGGCACCAGCACGTATGCGGCCGTTGCGCCCTCGATGTCGAGGAGCCTCGCGACCGTACCGATGAGCGCCTCGACCGAGTGGACCGGCGGGCTGTGCGAGCGCAGCGCTGGGAACTGGTCCGGGCTGATCATCGTGTCCCTGAGCGGGAAGGAGCCCCGCTCGGCGACCCACGTCGAGAGGTTCACGAAGTAGGCGTCGTCACCATCGGGTCGGACGATGACGGTCGCCAGGGCGCCGCTGGCCAGCGCCGCGGCCCAACCGACCACCCAGAGCAGCGGGTCGCTGTGGCCGTCCGTGTCCACCTCGTGGCCGTCCGTGTCCACCTCGTGGCTACCGGGTGCGTCGACGTCCGGCCGAGAGCGGCTCGAGCCGCGCAGCGTGACGACGAGCCCCCCGCCGGCCCCCACGACCGCGACGGCCAGGGCGAGCGAGCGGTGCCCGGACAGGCTGAGACCGATCGCGGTCAGGGTCAACGCCAGCACGACGAGGGTGGTTCTCGGGCCGGGCAGCGGCACGACGTGCTCGCCTGAAGTGCCGTCGACCCGGTGGAGCATGACGAGGACGACAGCACCCCCGGCCAACCCGACGAGCAGGGTCGGCACCGCCGACAGGCCGGTGACCAGGGCCAACTCGTACGCGACCGTCCACGCGGCGAAGAGAACCAGGGCCCCGGTCACGACCGCGGGGCCGAGCCGTGCGAGGAACGGGGTCAACCGGGTCATGCAGTGTGCTCGTCCGAGTGACCGGAGGGCCTGTGCACCTCGTCGAGCGCTATGCGGCGTGCCAGGCGCGTGTAGTTGGTCTCCATGTCGCGGAAGCGGATGTAGGTCGTTCCGGCGAAGGACAGGAACGCGACGACGAGCGCGTAGAGCACGACGTCGGTGCCTCGGCCGACCCCGACGACCGACGCGATCCGGTTCCACAGGTCGGGGACGAGGATGGACACCACCGCGAACGCTGCGAACAGGACGAGCCCGATCCGTCGCAACGCCTGACTGCGCTCACCGCGGGACCGGAAGAGGCGGGCCGCGACCGCGATCACGACCACGATGAGCACGACTTGGATGAGCACGATGTTCATCAGATCTCACGGGTCCGTTCGAGCGGGAGGAGCGCCGTCGACGTCATCGGAGGATGAGGTCAGCGAGGATGTTGACGGAGTTCCACAGCGACTGGCCCTTGGAGCGCGAGTAGTCGGTGTAGAGGATGTGGACCGGGCTCTCTCCGTACCGGACGTCGAGCTTCCCGATCTGTTGCACGAGCTCGGAGGCGTGCGCCATCCGGTTCTGGGTGATGTCGAGCTCCGCCGTGACGTCGCGGGACAGCACGCGCAAGCCGTTGTGGGCGTCCGTGAGGCGGGTGCCCGTGGTGAGGTTCGTGTAGCCCACCGCGGCCCGCAGGACGAGCCCTTTGAGGAAGCCGGCCTCGGTGCGGTCGTCGAGGAACCGGGAACCGAAGACGACGTCGAGGTCGTCGGAGTATGCCATCTCGAGCATCGCGACCACGTCGTCGATCTGGTGCTGGCCGTCGGCGTCGAACGTGACCACCCACCGCATCGTCGGCACCGACAGGGCGTACTCGAATCCGGTCTGCAGGGCGGCGCCCTGGCCGAGGTTGACGGGGTGGCGCACGACGACCGCGCCGGCATCCTCGGCCTTGCGGGCGCTGTCGTCCGACGAGCCGTCGTCGACGCACACGATGTGGGGGAAAGTGGCACGGGCGGCCCGGACCACCTCCCCGATCACCTGCTCCTCGTCATAGAGCGGAATCACGAGCCACACGTCGTCGTAAGCCATCGCGGAAAGGATATCCCGACCGGCACGCCAGCCGGTGCAGGGCGCAGCCACGGCAACGGCTAGCCTCGCGGGCATGGAGTCGCAGAACCACTTCTACGGGCACTCGGCGGCCTTTGCCGCGTACCTGGGGCTGTCCCGGCCGCGTCACGTTCTCGGGCTCGTGCAGCACGGGTGGACCACCGTCAGCCCGCTCAGCACGCACTTTCGCGACTTCCCGCAGATCGGCCGCCGTTCCGGGGACCGTCGCCGCCTGCTCGTGTGGTCACACGACTCCCGGGCGTGGGACCCCGAAGATCAGACGCGGGAGTCCGTCCCCGTCGCAGCCCAGCTGACCTACCTCGCCCGGGCCGCAGGTGCCGGTGCGCACCCCCGGGACGAGCGCGACCGGGTGGTCCTCATGCCGGTCCACGGCATCCAGACCCAACGCGTCCGCGGCGACCACCGTGGCCTCGCCCAGTCCTGGCGAGAGGCAGAGGGAGCCGCGACAGCCTGCCTTTACGCCTCGGATGCCGCGGATCCCGACATCCTCGGCGCCTATCGGTCCGCGGGCCACCGCGTCGTGGTGCTGGGGGAGCGTCTCGACCCCGACTTCCTCTGGCGACTGTGGACGCTGCTGTCGCGAGCCGAACGCGTGGTGTCCAACCGGCTGTCGACACCGGTGTTCTACGCGGCGCACCTCGGGGCTGACGTCGCGGTCTACGGCGACCTGCTACGCATCGACGGTGAGGGCGCGGGCGAGTACGAACGCGTCCGTCACACGTGGCGGGAGCTGCACGGCGAGCACGTCGACCGAGCCGCCGCCCGCGCCGTCGCCGATGGAGAGCTCGGCGTGTCGTTCCTGCGTGACCCCCAGGACTTGACGAGCCTGCTCGGTTGGGACGAGTCGACGCTCCTGCCGGCGGCCCAGTACTGGTCCTCCTCGGTCGCGCAGCGGGCGTTGGTCAACCTGCGCCGCAAGGCGGCGCCCGCCACCCCGTCCACTGCCCCGGGTGGTGAGAGCCTGTCCTTCCTCGCGTGGGTGCGCGGCGCGGCGAGCTACCTCCCGCGACCGCTGCCGCGACACATCACGCCGGCCGGTGCCGAGGTCGAACCTCTCGAGGTGCCCTGACCGCGGCCGTCACCGCCTGAAGGCCCGACGGAGCACGGCAACCGCACCCAGACCGAGCGCCCCCGTGACCGCGACCCTGACGAACAGCCACGGTCCCTCGGTCGGGAGTGCGGCCCCCACGAGGCAGAGCCCGATGCCGGCGGCGGTCGGCGCCGCCAGGCGCACCTCTCGCCACCTGGTGCTGCTCACGCGCCGGGCCAGGAGTGCGACTCCCAGAGCCATGAACGCGTACGTCACCGCCATACCGGCACCGAGGAGCTCGGGGTCACCCGTCGCGGTGCCCAGCGCCCAGGCCGCCGCCACACCCAGACCCAGGGCCGTGGGCGTCACGACGGCGAGGCCTTCGCTTCGCCCCTGGGCGAACACGAGGTGGACGTTGGCGAGGTAGAGGACGGAGAGCACGCTGCCGATCGCCGCGAGACCGACAGCGGGCGTCATGCCCGTGGGGTCGTAGGTCGGCGGGGCCAACACCCGCAGCAGCAGGGGGGCCACGAATGCGACACCGCCCGCGACGGCCGCCGTCAGGGCGGCGATGTCACGGCCCGTGCGTTCCAGGACCGGCCCACGGTGCTCCTCCGGGGTGCGGTAGACGACCGGGGCCCACGCGTTGTTCAAGGACGACGTGACGACCCCGGGCGCCGCCCCCAGGAGCACGGCGAGCTGGAGCCGCCCCGCCGTCGCGGTATCGAACAGGTGGCCCGCCAGCAGGACGAGGGAGCCGCTCGCCAGGTAGATCGAGACCTGGTGGGGGATGGTCGGCATCCCGACGCGCAGGGCCCTGCGGGTGTCGCCCTCGTGGTGGTTGCCAGGGCCTCGACACAGTGCGAGACCCGCAAGCGCCGTGGCGACGTACCCCACGGCGACTCCGGCAAGGAACAACCAGGGGTTCCGGGCTGGGGCCGCCACCAGGGCCAGCAGGCCGAGCACCGGACCGCCGAGGGCGGCCCCGAGCGAGAGCAGCACGAAGGGCACCGGGCGGTCGAGGACTCGCAGGTAGGACTGGACGTTGACCACGACGGAGTAGCCCGCCGCCGAGACCGCAGCCAGCGCGAACGCCTCGGCCCGGCCCATTCCGGTGAGCGCCGCGAGGGGTTCGGCCAGCGTGACGGCGAGGCCGCCCAGTACCGCCGCGGCCGCGGCCCCCCGGCGCACGAGGCTGCGTGCACCCCGGACGCCGGAGCGCTCGAGGATGCCGTGGCGGGTGATTGCGGCCGCGAGCCCCAGGCCGAACACGATCATCCCCACCTGGATGATCACGAGCGCGGTGGCCACGACGCCGTAGCCGGTGACGCCCAGGAGGCGGGTGGCGAAGGGGGTGACGGCGCCGTTGGCCAGGACCGGGGCGGCGACGCCGAGGGTGTAGATGCTCCCGCGCCGCAGCACGGTGCGGCTGTGGCCTGACCCGGCCTCCGTCGTCACGAGGCAAGACAACCACATCACCGGGATGCGTCCCGCAGCCCGGTGGGCACCCTTGCCCGGCCGGTGGTGCGGTGCGTGGACCTGGTCGAGCTCGAATACCTCTCGCAGGGCGGCCACCGACCGATGGGGGTAGATTGCGGTGGATTGCGGTGGAACGTGACGGGCGTGACGGCTGGGACTGCAGGAAACCCCGGCCGGGCGCACGACATGGTGCCGATCAGCCTCCCTGGGAAGAGACCCCCGATGACGGACCTGCCCCTCCACCGACCCCTGCTTCGTTCGCGCTCGCGCAGCGTCGCCCTCGCCGCCGCTCTCGCCGTGATCGCCCCGGCCGCACTCGCCGTGGTCGGCCCGGCAACCACCGCCTCCGCGCGCCCGACCCCCGTCCGCACCACCGACGTCGAGGTCCACCCACGCTCGGCTGCCCCGCGCGATCTCGGTGGCCAGCTGCCCGCGGACGCGAAGGCCGGTGCCATCACCGACGTGCACCGGGTCGCCGGGGGTCTCGCGGTCGTCGGCGCCACCTGGGCGCAGGGCGCAGTGCTCGACGGGGACCGCCTCGAGGTGCGCACGCGGCGCAACGGCGTCTGGCAGCCCTGGCAGGAGATGGAGGTCGACGACGCCGGCCATGGTCCGGACGCCGACGCCCCGGAGGCCAGGGCATCCCGGCCCGGCACGGCTCCTGTCGTCGTGGAGGGTGACGCCTCTCAGGTGCGGGTCGTGACCTCGCGGCCCGCAGCCCCGACGGTCGACGTGTCGTTCGTCGATCCCGGGTCCTCGGACTCGGACCTCTCAGTGGGGGCCACGGCCGCAGGCTCGGCTGCCGCGGCCGCGGTGCGCCCGGCGATCCACACGCGCAAGGAGTGGGGCGCCGACGAGTCGCTGCGCAAGGGCACCCCGTTGTACGGCCAGGTGCACGTCGGGTTCGTCCATCACACCGTCGGCACCAACTCCTACAGCGCGGCACAGGTGCCGGCGATCATCCGTGGCATCTACGCCTTCCACGTCAATGGTCGTGGGTGGAACGACATCGGCTACCAGTTCTTGGTCGACCGGTTCGGCCGCATCTGGGAGGGCCGCGCAGGGGGCGTCGACAAAGCCGTGATCGGCGCTCAGGCGGGCGGCTACAACTCCGGGTCCATGGGGGTCTCGGTCATCGGTGACTTCACGAGCACGAGCCCCCCGGCCGTGGTGACCAACGCACTGGTCTCGGTGCTGTCCTGGCGCTTCGGTCTCAGCGGCATCCCCGCCACCGGAACCGCCGTGGTCAACGACAAGACCTTCAACCGCATCAGTGGGCACCGCGATGCCAACAGCACCGCCTGTCCCGGCGCACGCCTGTACGCGACACTGCCCGCGTTGCGGCAAGCGGTCGCGAGTCGCCTCGGAACCCTGCCCCGCACCGCTGTCAACCGCGACGTCGACCGCAACGGGTCCCCGGACCTCGTCAGCCTGGAATCCCTGTCGTCGGGTGCCAAGGTGGCCCGCCTGCACCTGAGCGCTCCTCGCAACCCCCTTCACGACCCCGTCGCCGTCGGTGGCGGCTGGAACACGGTGCGATACGCCTCGCTCTCGCCCGATCTCACCGGTGACCGGCGGCCGGACGTCGTCGCAGTCCATGCCGCGACCGGAGCCCTGCGCGTGTATCCGGGGACCGGCGCCGGCAGGTTGGGCACTCCCCGGTCCAGCGGGTCCGGATGGAACCGGATGGCGGCCGTGATCCCGGCAGGGGACCAGAACCGAGACGGGCGCAACGACCTCTTCGGCATCGGCGGCACCGGCGCGCTGGCCTTCTACGCCGGGCGCGCTGACGGCACCGTCGCCGCCGGCGTGGTCGTCGGGCGCGGCTACCAGAACTACAGGTCGGTGACGGCGAGTGCAGACCGCACCGGCGACGGGACGCCTGACGGCGTCGCCGTCCGAGCCTCCGACGGGGCACTGGTCGTGATGGCGGCTCGTGGCAACGGGGCCCTGGGGGCACCGGTGGCGGTCGCCGGGGGGTGGGACGTGCTGTCCCCGGTGATCTCCGCGGGCGACCTCGACGGGGACGGCGCTCCTGACCTGCTGGGCAGGGAGGCCGGTGGAGCCATGCGGACCTACTACGGCGGCGCCTCCGTGGTTCCGGCCCGGTGGAACCGATGGGGTAGCGCGTGGGGCAGCATGTCCCAGACCTCGTCCGGCCAGGACCTCGACGGGGACGGCGTCGTCGACGTCCTGTCAGTGCTCACCACTTCCGACAACGGCACGCTCCGGCTCTACCCCGGCACCGGCGCCCGCGACGAGGCACGCACGGTGGACGTCCCGCTCCCCGATGCCGCCACCATGGTCGGCATCGCGGGCGACATCGATGCCGACGGAAACGTCGACCTCGTTGCCCGTGTCGGCGATGCGATCCTGGCCTACCCCGGGATCGGGGGTGGCCACGTGGGGCCCGCTCGCACCGTTGCCTCCTCGGGCTGGAGCGTGATGCCAGTGGTCGTTCCCGGAGCGGACGTCTCGTACGACGGGATCCCCGACCTGCTCGCCACGAGCTCCACCGGGCTGATCCTGCGGTACGGGTTCCGGCGTGACTTCACCCTCGAGCGACCCCTCGAGCTGGAGCAGGGCTGGGGATCGCTGCGTGCGTTCTCCGCGGTGGGGGCCATGAACGTCGACGCCAACGGCGACGTCGCCACGCTCGACGACACCGGGGCGATTCGCCTGTTCCGCGGGGGTGGCAACACGCCCCTCCTCGACTCCACGGTCCTCACGTCCGGCCAGGCCGGCCTCGTCGCGATCGTGGGCGCCGGCGACTGGAACGGCGACGGCCAGCCCGACGTGGTGGCACGCGACGCCGACGGTCACCTCTGGCTCTACGCAGGACGAGGTGGTGGCCTGTTGTGGGGTGGACGGCAGCCGCTTGCCACGTCGACGACAACCACCATCGGATGAGAGCGACACGGACATGAGACCGACGATGACACCTTCCCGCAGGCTGGTCGCCACCGCGCTGCTCGCGGCGGCGGCGGTCGGGCTCGGCGCCGCACAGTCGACCGCGGAGTCGCTACCCGTCCCGGCGACCGGACCCGTCATCGTCGACGGGCACGGATACGGGCACGGAATCGGGTTGTCGCAGTGGGGGGCCTATGGCGCAGCCACCAAAGGACTGACGCATGACCAGATCCTCGCGTTCTACTACCCGGGGACGTCCTCCGGCCGGCTGTCCTCGACGAAGCTGCGGGTGGTCCTGACGACCACCCCGAGCTCGTCGCTGACCGCGATGGTCTCCTCGGGGCTCGGCCTCGTGCGTGCGGACGGCTCCACGGTTGCCCTCGGCTCGAGCACCCCGGCAGGCCCGGTGAGCCGGTGGAGGCTTCTCCCCGACGGTGGCGGGTTGACGCTGCAGTGGTACTCGGGCGGTGCGTGGCACACCAGCGGGGCGTACACACGCGTGGCCGCGACCCTGGGCTTCGCGGGTTCCAACGGGCAGACGCGAGTGCTGCGCACGTCGGACACTGCTCGCGCGTACCCCGGTCAGGTGCTCGCCGTCCCGCAGAGCTCCTCGATCCGGCCGGTCAACGTCACGACGTTCGAGTCGTACCTGCGCGGGGTCGTGCCTCGCGAGATGCCTGCCTCCTGGCCTGCCGCCGCGCTGAGGTCCCAGACGATCGCGGCTCGCTCGTACGCGGCCTTCGAGACCTCGAGCGGGTCGACGGAGGTCTGCGACACCACGCGGTGCCAGGTCTACGAGGGCTTGGCCGACTACGCCCTGGATGGCACGCTGCGCTCGACCAACACCGACTCACGCACGGATGCCGCCATCGCGGCGACGGACCGCGTCGTGCGAACCTTCGCGGGAGCACCGGCCTTCACGCAGTTCTCGGCCAGCAATGGTGGGTGGTCGGTCGCCGGCAGCCGGCCCTACCTTGTGGCGAAGGCTGACCCCTACGACGGCGCGGTGTCGAACACGGCACACTTGTGGCGCGTCACCAGCAGCACGGTCGCCAGCCGGCTCCAGTCCGCGCACCCGTCCATCGGGACCCTGCGCTCGATGGAGGTCACGCGTGACGGCCGGGGCGAGTGGGGGGGGCGGGTGACCTCCGTCCGCCTCGTCGGCAGCAGCGCGACCCAGGTGGTCAGCGGGTCGTCGGTGCGTGACACCCTCGGGCTGAGGAGCACGTGGTTCACCATCCGCAACGCGGACTTCCTGCGTCGCGACGTGGACTCCGACGGCGCCCCGAACGTGTTCACGCTCCGCACGGATGGGAGCCTGGCACGCCAGGACCTGTCCGGCACCGCATTGGTCGGCTCAGTCGTGATCGGCAGCGGGTGGAGCGCGATGACCGGGGTGGCCGGCGCCGGGGACCTGGACGCGGACGGCCGCGGTGACCTCGTGGCGCGGTCGGCCGACGGTGCCTGGTGGTGCTACCCGGTGCGGTCCAGTGGCGTGCTGAACGTGCGTGCGCCGCTCTCGTCGATAGCGGCGACCACGACGGGTCTCGCCGGTGTGGGAGACGTGACCGGTGACAGTCGCGCCGACCTGGTCGGCATCGAGCGCTCCACCGGCATCCTGTGGCTGTACCCGGGTGCGGACGGGTGTGCCCTGTCGGCACGAGTGAGCCTCGGGCAGGGGTGGGGCAGCATGGACACGGTGGTCGGTGCGGCCGACACCACGGCCGACGGTCGTGCCGACCTCTGGGCGCGAGAGACCTCGACCGGCGTCCTGTGGACCTACCGCCTCGACGGAGCCGGGCACTTCCTCTGGCCGAGGGTGCGCGTGGGCGCTGCCTGGGGGCCCATCCGCGACCTCGTCCCGGTCGGTGATGCCACCGGCGACGGATCCGCCGACCTGCTCGTCCGCGACGCGGCGGGGGCCGCATGGCTCTACCCGGGGTCCGGGGTCGGGCACTTCGCCACCCGCCGAGCCGTTTCGGGCCTGGGCAGCCCTGTCTTCGTGCGCTGACGCCGGCGGTCGTCGGGCGCGACCTGGTCGGGGCGGTCTGGTGGTGCCGGCTCAGGCCAGGTCGACGGTCAGGAGAGCTCCGGTCGCCTGACGGACCTGATCCTCGGTCACCCCGGGCGCCAGCTCGCGCAGCACCAGCCCGTCGTCGGTGACGTCGATGACCGCCAGGTCGGTGATGATCCGCTGCACGACCTTCTTGCCGGTCAGCGGTAGCGAGCACTCCTGCACGATCTTGTGCGAGCCGTCCTTGGCCACGTGC
>JBBQWX010000130.1:0-12915 GCA_038210185.1 Actinomycetales bacterium | reverse complement strand
CTGCCAAGAAGGCTCCGGCGAAGAAGGCGCCTGCTGCCAAGAAGGCTCCGGCGAAGAAGGCGCCTGCTGCCAAGAAGGCTCCGGCGAAGAAGGCGCCTGCTGCCAAGAAGGCTCCGGCGAAGAAGGCTCCCGCCGCAACGAAGGCCCCAGCCACGAGGACCTCGACTGCCAAGCGTGCTCCTGCGAAGAGGGCCTCCACGGCGACGAAGAGCGCCCCGGCGACGAAGGCCACCGCGACGAAGAGCGCCCCGGCGACGAAGGCCACCGCGACGAAGGCTCCTGCCGCGAGGTCGACCGCCACGCAGTCCACGGCCTCCACGAGCGCCACGGCGCGGCAGACATCTCCGGCGGCGAAGACTCCTGCCACGAAGGCGGCGCCCGCGGCCTCTGCCCCGGTGTCGTCCACGCCTGCGGCCTCTGCCCCGGTGTCGTCCACGCCCACGGCGCCCGCGGCTCCCACACCGGCGGCCGGGGCGTGACCGAAGCCCACCCCGGCAGCACCCCCGATGACGCCCCCGTTCCGGCCGCCTCGGTCGGCGCCCCCACGCAGGGGGCGCGGCCGGAGACCGGAGACATCGTCATCGACGCGGCCCTGAGGAACCTGGCCGCCGCTCCCGTCGACGACCTCGACGCCCAGCTCGAGGCCGGCGAGGCGGTGCACCGCACGCTGCAGTCGCGGCTGTCCGACCTCGGCGGCTGAGATCGCGCGCCTCGACGCCGAGCTCGTGCGGCGCGGCCTGGCACGCTCGCGCGGCGAAGCCCGTGACCTGGTCACCTCGGGGCGGGTGCGAGTGGGTGGCGAGCCCGCGACCAAGCCGGCGCAACCGGTCGAGCCCTCGTACGACCTCGCGGTGACCGATGACGGCCCCCGCTGGGTCGGCCGCGCCGCCCAGAAGCTGGTGGCGGCCCTCGACGCCTGGGCCCCCGAGGGCCTGACGGCGGCCGGTCGGCGCTGCGTCGACGTCGGCGCCTCGACGGGCGGTTTCACCCAGGTGCTGCTGTCCGCCGGTGCGGCGCACGTCGTCGCGGTCGACGTCGGGCACGGGCAGCTCGTGGCCGAGGTGGCCGACGACCCGCGGGTCGACGAGCGCAGCGGCACCACCGTGCGGGGCCTGACCGCCGACGACCTCGGCGGCCCCGCCGACCTCGTCGTGGCCGATGTGTCGTTCATCTCCCTGACCCTCGTCCTGGGTGACCTCGGCGGCCTGCTCGACCCACGAGGTGACCTCGTGGTGCTCGTCAAGCCGCAGTTCGAGGTCGGCCGCGGCAGGCTGAACCGGCAGGGCGTGGTGACCGACCCCAAGGACCGCACCCGCGCCCTCACCCAGGTCGTCGCCGCGGTGACGGAGTGCGGGCTGCACGTGCACGGCATCCGTGCCAGCCCGATCAGCGGCACCACGGGCAACACCGAGTACCTCCTGTGGGCGCGGGCGGTGCCGTCGGACACAATGAGCGAGGACCGGGTCCGTGACGCCGTTCGCGAGACCACCACGCAGGCCCGAAGCGGAGGATGACGATGACGACCACGCCGGCCCGCCGCATCCTCCTGGTCACCCACGTGGGCCGACCCGAGGCGCAGCAGCTGGCCGCCGACGTCGCGTCCCGCCTCATCGCCTCCGGCGTGGGCGTCTGCGCTCCCCCCGACGAGCTCGTCGGCACACCGCTGGCATCCGTACCCGGCATCGAGGCGTCGCCCGTCGGCGACGCCACCGACGGCCCGGACTCCTCCGCAGCCGGGTGCGAGCTCGTCTGCGTGCTCGGTGGCGACGGCACCATCCTGCGCGGCGCCGAGCTGTCCCGCGGGTCTGACGTGCCACTGCTCGGAGTCAACCTGGGCCACGTCGGCTTCCTCGCCGAGGCCGAGCGCGAGGACCTCGACGCCACCGTCGAGCGCATCGTCTCGCGCGACTACACCGTCGAGGAGCGCATGACCCTCGAGGTGCACGCCTACGAGGACGGCTCCCCGGTCTTCACGTCGTGGGCCCTGAACGAGGTGACCGTCGAGAAGGCCTCACGTGAGCGGATGCTCGAGGTCACCGTGGCCATCGACGGACGCCCGCTGTCGACGTGGGGCTGCGACGGCATCGTGATGGCGACGCCCACCGGCTCCACCGCCTACGCGTTCTCCGCGGGTGGCCCCGTGGTGTGGCCCGACGTCGAGGCCCTGCTCCTGGTGCCGATCAGCGCGCACGCCCTGTTCGCCAGACCCGTGGTGCTCGGACCGCAGTCCCGTCTCGTCGTCGAGGTGCTGGCCCGCGCCCGGGGCGGTGGCGTCGTGTGGTGCGACGGCCGCCGCGCCGTCGACCTGCCCCCGGGCGCGCGGATCGAGGTGCACCGTTCCGAGCAGCCGGTACGGTTGGCCCGCCTGTCGCACGGCGGCTTCACCGACCGGCTCGTCGAGAAGTTCCGGCTGCCGGTGCAGGGCTGGCGCGGGCCCGCCGGCGCCATGATGTCCGACACCCGCCCGGACCACCGCACGTGATCGAGGAGATCCGCATCCGTGACCTGGGGGTCATCGACGAGGCGGTGCTGCCGCTGCACCCCGGGCTGACCGTGCTCACCGGTGAGACCGGAGCCGGCAAGACGATGGTCGTCACCGGCCTGGGCCTGTTGCTCGGGGGTCGCGGGGACTCCGCCCTGGTGCGCGCCGGAGCCGACCGGGTCGTGGTCGAGGGTGTCGTCGACCTGCCGGCCGGCCACCCGGCACTCGCACGGGCCGAGGAGGCAGGTGCCGACGTCAGCGACGGGCTCGTGCTCGTGCGCTCGGTCTCGGCCGACGGGCGCTCGCGGGCCCACGTCGGTGGCCGCGCAGCACCCGTGGGGGTGCTCGCCGAGCTGGCCGAACACCTCGTCGCGGTGCACGGCCAGGCCGACCAGTGGCGGCTGCGCCGAGCCGACCAGCACCGCGAGGTGCTCGACGCGTTCGGCGGCCGTGCCGTCACGGAGGCGCTCACGACCTACCGCAGGGTGCACACCGAGCTCACCGGGGCCGAGGCTGAGCTCGCCCACCTGCGCACCGCCGCCGCCGCCCGGGCCCGTGAGGCGGAGTCGCTGCGCACGGGGCTCGAGCGGATCGAGACGCTCGACCCGCAGCCGGGTGAGGACGTCGCCCTCGGTGTCGAGTCCGAACGCCTGGGCCACGCGGAGGAGCTGCGCGCGGGCGCGGGCGCGGCGCACACCACCCTGGCCGGTGACGACGACGCCGGGATGCCGGTGCCGGGCGTGCTCGACGCGCTCGCCACCGCCTCCTCCCGGCTCGCCGCGGTGAGCGGCAGCGACCCGGCGCTGGCCGAGATCGGCACCAGGGTCGACGAGCTGCGCTACCTGGCCGCCGACGTCGCCGCCGATCTCGGGTCCTACCTCGCCGACGCCGACATCGACCCGGCCCGCCTCGAGCACGTCGAGCAGCGTCGCGCCGCGCTGGGCGAGGTGTCCCGGCTCTACGGCCCCAGCGTCGACGACGTGCTGCGCTGGGCCCGCGACGCCGCGGCCCGGGTGGCCGAGCTCGACGGAACCGGCGACCGCATCGGCGAGCTCGAGGAGCGGAGCGGTGCTCTGACCGCCGCGCGGGACGAGGCCGCGACCCGGCTCACGGCAGCCCGCACGGCCGCGGCAGCGGCCCTCGGAGCACGCATCACCGACGAGCTGAGCCACCTCGCGATGGGCTCGGCGACGGTGTCGGTCGTGGTCGACGACGCCGGGCGGTTCACCGCAGACGGTCGTGACGACGTCGAGATCCGGCTCGCCTCGGGTTCGGGCACGGCACCGCGCGCGGTGACCAAGGCGGCCTCCGGCGGCGAGCTCTCCCGAGTCATGCTCGCGATCGAGGTGGCCACCGCCACGGAGGTCGCCTCCGTGCCCACCTTCGTCTTCGACGAGGTCGACGCCGGCGTCGGCGGCCGGGCCGCCCTCGACGTCGGCGCCCGCCTGGCGGCGCTGGCCCGGCACGCCCAGGTCGTCGTGGTCACCCACCTGGCGCAGGTCGCCGCCCACGCCGACCGGCACCTCGTCGTCGAGCGGTCCGACGACGGCCACGTCACCCGCAGCGGCGTCCACGAGGTCGAGGGCGAGCAGCGCGTCGCGGAGCTCGCCCGGATGCTCGGGGGGTCCGGCACGGACGCCGCCCTGGAGCACGCCCGAGACCTGATGGCGCGCGCCCGCGCCTAGCCCGACCGTGGCACGATGGTGCAGATGTCCATCCGCCTTCCCGCCCGCAGCAACCGCGGCCCACGACCGGGGCTGGGCGGTCCTGCACGCGTCGACCGGCGCACCAAGGACCTCACCAAGCGGCTGCGTCCCGGCGACGTCGCGGTCATCGACCACGAGGACCTCGACCGGGTCAGTGCCGAGGCCCTGGTCGCCTGCCGGCCGGCCGCGGTCGTCAACGCGTCGTCGTCGATCTCCGGGCGCTACCCCAACCTGGGCCCCGAGATCCTCGTGGCTGCCGGCATCCCGTTGCTCGACCTCGCCGGCCCCGATGTCATGACGATCAAGGACGGCACCGAGCTGACCCTCGACGGGGGGGCGGTCCGCACCGCGGAGAGCACCGTCGCGACGGCGACGGTGCTCGACAACGACGCGGTGCAGGAAGCCATGACACTCGCCCGCGCCGGGCTCTCCGACCAGCTCGAGGCGTTCGCACAGAACACCATGGACTACCTGCGCAAGGAGCGAGAGCTGCTCTTCGACGGGGTCGGAGTTCCCGACATCACCACGGTCCTCGACGGCCGGCACGCGCTCATCGTCGTGCGGGGCTACCACTACAAGGAGGACCTCGAGACCCTGCGCCACTACATCCGTGAGTACAAACCGGTGCTGATCGGCGTAGACGGTGGCGCGGACGCGCTCATCGAGGCGCGGCACAAGCCGGACCTCATCGTCGGGGACATGGACTCGGTGTCGGACGACGCCCTGCGCTGCGGTGCCGAGATCGTGGTGCACGCCTACCGCGACGGACGCGCCCCCGGACTGGAGCGGGTGCGCTCGCTCGGGGTCGAGCCGGTGGTCTTCCCCGCGACCGGCACGAGCGAGGACGTCGCCATGCTGCTCGCCGACGACAAGGGGGCCTCTCTCATCGTCGCCGTCGGCACCCACGTCACGCTGGTGGAGTTCCTGGACAAGGGTCGCCACGGCATGGCGAGCACCTTCCTCACCAGGCTGCGGGTGGGCAGCAAGCTCGTCGACGCCAAGGGGGTGAGCCGGCTCTACCGCGCCCGCATCTCGGGCTTCAGCGTGGTCCTCATGCTCACCGTGGGGTTGCTGGCCCTCGGCGCCGCGCTGTGGTCCACGGACGGCGGCCGCGCCCTCCTGCAGGTCCTCGGCGCCCGCATCGACGACCTGTGGTCGTCCATCCAAGGAGTGTTCGGTTGATCGACTTCCGCTACCACATCGTCTCCATCGTCTCGATCTTCCTGGCCCTCGCCGTGGGCATCGTGCTCGGCGCGGGCCCGCTCAAGGGCGAGCTCGGCGACACGCTGAACAAGGAGGTCGCTGGCCTGCGGCAGGACAAGGCCGAGCTGAACAACCAGCTCGAGGACGCCCGGGCGGCCGCGGAGGCGCGAGACTCCTACATCGCCGAGACCAACCCCACCGTGCTCGCCGGCGTGCTGCAGGACCGCCGGGTCGCCCTGGTGGTGCTGCCCGGCTCGGATGCGGCTGTGGCCGAGTCCACCGCCGCCACCCTGCGGTCGTCGGGAGCGGCCGTGGTCTCGACGACCTCGGTGAGCGACGACTGGGTCACCGCCGACGAGGCGACCGCCTCCTCGCGCGACACCACGGTCACCCGGGCTGCGGGCGAGGCGGGTGTCGACGTCTCGGACAGCGGTGCGGTCGCGCCGCGCGACGTGCTGCTCGCCAGCCTGCTCACCGTGCCCTCCACCGACCCGTCGGCCGCGCTGGCCCCGGCCACCGCCCAGAAGGCGCTCGACACGCTGGCCGCCGACGACCTCATCGAGATCGACACCGAGGGGTTCGGGCTCGCCGAGCTGGTCGTCGTGGTCTCCGGCGTCACCACCCAAGGTGACGACGAGGCCCGCAAGGTCGCCGCGGAGCGATGGGTCGACCTGGTCATCGCCTTCGACGACCGGTCCTCCGGCGCCCTCGTCGCCGCCGAGGCCACCACGGCCGGCGACGGGGTGTCGGTGATCGAGACCGTGCGCAACGACGCGACGGCCAGCAAGGGCGTGTCCACGGTCGACAACGCGGGTGGCGCCATGGGTCAGGCGAGCGTCGTGCACGCCCTGACCGAGCAGGCGGCGGGCGACGTCGGGCAGTACGGCCTGGCTGCCGGTGCCGACGCCCCCTACGCACCACTGCCGGCGTCGTGAGCCGCGCCGCCACCCTTGCGGCGGGGGTGCTCGCCGCGGCCGGCGCCCGCGTCGCCCAGCGGGTTCTCACCGCGCGGGTCACCTCGCCGCGGTGGGTGCGCACCAACCACGCCGGCGCGCCGGTCACCCTGCTCGAGGGCCCCGCCTACGTCGCCGGCGCCGCGCTCGGCGCGGCCGCGAGCGGGCCGGCCGGTGTCGTCGCGGCGCTCGGCGCGGGGGCGTTCGGCGCCCTGGACGACCTCTCCGGGGACGGCGCGAGCAAGGGACTGCGCGGCCACCTGGGTGCTGCTGCCCACGGTCGGGTCACGACCGGGCTCGTCAAGATCGTCGGTATCGGGGCCACGGGCCTGGTGGCCGCTGCGCTCGCCGACCGGGGCCGCGACGACGTCAGCGCCCTCGACACCCTCGTCGGTGGTGCCGTCGTCGCCGGTGCCGCGAACCTGGCCAACCTGCTCGACCTGCGCCCCGGGCGAGCGCTGAAGGCCACCGTGATCGCCGCCGCCCCGCTGCTGGTCGCGCCCGGCCGGCCCGGTGCCGCGCAGGCGGCCGGTGCCGCGCAGGCGGCCGCCGCCACCGGAGCGGCCCTCGGGGTACTCGCGCCCGACCTCGCGGGCACGGCCATGCTCGGTGACACCGGCGCCAACGCCGCAGGTGCCCTGGTCGGCTCCGCTCTGCTCGCGCGCACCGGTCGGCGAGGTCGAGTCGTCACGCTGGCCGTCCTCACGGCCCTGACCCTCGCATCCGAGAAGGTGTCCTTCACGCGGGTCATCGAGTCGACCCCCGGGCTGCGCGAGCTCGACGCCTGGGGCCGGCCCACGCGATGACGGCGCGACGCTTCGCCTCCGGCATCGCCGGGGCCGCCGGGCTGATCGCGGTCACGACGCTGCTCGCCCGGGTCGCGGGCTTCGCGCGCATCCTCGTCTTCACGGACACCGTGCGCTCCGGCGGGGTCGGCGGCATCTACCAGAGCGTCAACGCCATCCCGAACGTCCTGTTCGAGATCGCCGCCGGCGGCATCCTCGCCGCGATCGCGGTGCCCCTGATCGCCCACCGACTCGGGGCCGGACAGCGCGACCGGGCCGACGCCACGGCATCGGTGCTGCTGTCGTGGACCCTCCTCGTGCTCGTGCCGCTCGCCGCCCTGCTCTGGCTGCTCGCGGCCCCGATCTCGTCGTGGTTCGTGGTGCAGACCGACCCCCGGGCCGCCGAGGTGGCCGCCACGCTGCTGCGCATCTTCGCCGTGCAGGTGCCGCTCTACGGCCTGGGCATCATCCTCACCGGGCTGTTGCAGGCCCACCGCCGTTTCCTCGCGGCTGCTCTCGCACCGCTGGCCTCCTCGATCGTCGTGCTCGTGTCTTACCTCTGGTACGGCCGGCTCGTCGACGGTCAGGTGGCCCCCTCGCTCGTCGGCGACGAGGCGGTCCGGGTGCTCGGCTGGGGCACGACGCTCGGTGTGGTGGTGCTGTCGGTGCCGCTGGTCGTGCCGGCCCTGCGCACCGGCTGGCGCTGGCGCCCCGCGCTGCGGATGCCGGCCGACGACGCCCGCCGGATCGGTGCCCTCGCGGGAGCCGGCATCATCGCCCTGCTCGCCCAGCAGGGCGCCGTCGTCACCACGTTGTGGTTGTCGCGGCAGTCCGGCGACCAGGGCACCGTCACCGTCTACACCTACGTGCAGGCTGTCTACCTCCTGCCGTACGCCGTGCTCGCGGTGCCGGTGGCGACCAGTGCCTTCCCGGCCCTCGCCGCGCGCACCGGAGCCGGGGAGGACGTCACCGGCACCCTCGCCCGCTCGTTGCGTGCCGTGCTCGTTCTCACGGCGCTCTCGGTGGGGGTGCTCATCGCGGCCGCTCCCGCGATCGGTGCGTTCTTCTCGCTGCTCGACGCACGGGGTGACGGTGCGACGAGCACGACGGCGCTGGCCGCCCTGCCTGCCGCGCTCACCGCCTACGCCCCCGGTCTGGTCGGCTTCGGGCTCAGTGCCCTGCTGGTCCGGGCTCTGTACGTGCGCGGCCGACCGACGGATGCCGGCATCGCCGCCGCGACCGGGTGGGGCGTCGCGGCCCTGCTTCCGCTCGTGGTGCTCGCCGGGGGGCAGGGGCCCGGGGTCACGCTGCGGTGGCTGGGCATCGCCTCGACCCTGGGCATGACCCTGTCGGGCGTGCTGCTGGTGCTGCTGGTGCGTCGCACGTGGGGCAACGGCGTCACCCGGGGTGCCGGGCGCACGGCCGGCACCCTGGTCGTCGCCGTGGCGCTCGCGGTGGCCGCCGGCGACCTCGTCACCCACGGCCGCACCATCGACGACCTGCTCGAGGCGGTGCTCGTCGGGGCGGGGGCCGGGGTCGTCGCGCTGTTCGTCGGGGTGGTCGTGCTGTCGATCGGCGACCGCGAGATGATGTCGCAGGTCCTCGAGCGCGGCAGGTCGCGCCAACGCGGAGGGGGCTCGGCATGAGGGTGCTCGTCGTGCTCGGCACGAGCGCCGGAGGGGTGGGGAGCCACGTGCACGGGCTGGTCGGGTCGTTGACCGGCGCGGGGCACCAGGTCGTGGTCGCGTGCCCGGCCGAGGTCGACGCCCGCTTCACCCTGCACGCGGTCGCCACCCGCGTGGTGCCGCTCGAGCTGTCCGACCGGCCCAACCCGGCGCGTGACGCCCGCGCGGTGCGCGACCTGGGCCGGCTGGTCGGCGGCGCCGACGTCGTGCACGCCCACGGCCTGCGCGCGGCCGCCGTGGCGGTCCTCGCCGTCGGCCGCGCCTCGGTCCCCGTCGTCGCGACGCTGCACAACGCCGCCCCGTCCGGAGCGCTGACCGGCGCCGTCTACGCCGCGCTAGAGCGGGTCGTGGCGCTGCGCAGTGCCCTCGTGCTCGGCGTCTCGGCCGACCTCGTCGTCCGCATGCAGCGGCTCGGCGCCCGGCGCACGGGCCTGGCCGTCGTCGCCGCGCCTCCGCTTCGAACGGTGACACGCGACCGGTCTGCCGTGCGTGCCGGCCTCGGAATCGGGGGCACCACGCCACTGGTCGTGGTCGTTGCGCGGCTCGCCCCCCAGAAGGGGCTCGACCTGCTGCTCGACGCGCACCGCGAGCTGAGGCGGGACGACGACCCCGACCTCGTCACCGTCGTCGCCGGTGACGGACCACTGCGGGCGGTCCTGCAGACCCGCATCGACGCCGAGCGGCTGTCGGTGCGGCTGCTCGGCCACCGTGCCGACGTGCCGGACCTGCTCGCCGCGGCCGACGTCGTCGTGTCGAGCGCGCTTTGGGAGGGCCAGCCGGTCGGCATCCAGGAGGCGCTGCACGCGGGCGCCGCGGTCGTCGCCACCGACGTGGGGGGCACGGGGGCGGTGGTCGGCGATGCCGCGCTGCTCGTGCCGGGCGGCGACGCCGTGTCGCTGGCGCGGGCGATCCGCGACGTCGTCGTGCACGGCTCCGTCCGCGACGACCTGAGGTCCAAGGCCGTCGAGCGGGCAGCCCAGCTGCCGACCGGGGAGGACGCCCTCGAGGCGGCGCTCGCGGCCTACCGGTCGGTGCTCCCCGCGTCCACCCAGGCCTGAGCACCGGTCCGAGGGATGGGACCCGCGGCGCGCCGGACGCGAGCGGTCCGCCGGGGCCCGACATGACGTATCGTTGAAGCCCGTGGTGCTTCAGACGACGAAACAGATCTTCGTGACCGGGGGAGTCGCCTCCTCGCTGGGCAAGGGGCTCACGGCCTCCTCCCTCGGACACCTCCTTCGAGCGCGGGGTCTGCGGGTGACGATGCAGAAGCTCGACCCCTATCTCAACGTCGACCCCGGCACGATGAACCCTTTCCAGCACGGCGAGGTCTTCGTGACCGACGACGGTGCGGAGACCGACCTCGACATCGGTCACTACGAGCGGTTCCTCGACGTCAACCTCAAGGGCAGCGCCAACGTCACGACCGGGCAGGTCTACAACCGGGTCATCACCCGCGAGCGGCGTGGTGAGTACCTCGGTGACACGGTGCAGGTCATCCCGCACATCACGAACGAGCTCAAGGAGCGGATGCGGGCCCAGGCGGCCGGCTCGCCGGGCGTCAGCGACGCCGACGCCCCGGACATCATCATCACCGAGATCGGCGGCACCGTCGGCGACATCGAGTCGCTGCCGTTCCTCGAGGCCGCCCGCCAGGTGCGCCACGACCTGGGCCGTGACCGCGTGTTCTTCCTGCACGTCTCGCTGGTGCCCTACCTCGCACCGAGCGGCGAGCTGAAGACCAAGCCGACCCAGCACTCGGTGGCGGCGCTGCGGCAGGTCGGCATCCAGCCCGATGCCCTCGTGCTGCGTGCCGACCGCGAGATCCCCGACTCGATCAAGCGCAAGATCTCGCTGATGTGCGACGTCGACACCGAGGCCGTCGCGGCCGCGGTCGACGCCTCGAGCATCTACGACATCCCCAAGGTGCTGCACCGCGAAGGGCTCGACGCCTACGTCATCCGCCGCCTCGGGCTCACCTTCCGCGACGTCGACTGGACCGACTGGGACCTGCTGCTGGAGCGTGTGCACGAGCCCGAGCACGAGGTCGAGGTCGCGCTCGTCGGCAAGTACATCGACCTGCCCGACGCGTACCTGTCGGTGACCGAGGCGCTGCGCGCGGGGGGTTTCCACCACGACGCCAGGGTGCGCATCCGTTGGGTGCCCTCCGACTCGTGCGAGACCGAGGCCGGCGCCCAGAAGGCGCTCGGCGGGGTCGACGCCGTGCTCGTGCCGGGGGGCTTCGGCGTGCGTGGCATCGAGGGCAAGGTCGGTGCGCTGCACTGGGCCCGTACCCACCTCGTCCCCACCCTGGGCATCTGCCTGGGCCTGCAGTGCATGGTCATCGAGTACGCCCGCACCGTCGGGGGCATCGAGGGCGCCAGCTCGACCGAGTTCGACCCGCAGACGCCGGCTCCGGTCATCGCGACCATGGAGGAGCAGAAGGCGTTCGTCGACGGCGCCGGTGACCTCGGGGGCACGATGCGCCTGGGCAGCCAGACGGCCAAGCTCGCCCCCGGCTCGATCGTCGCCACCGCCTACGGCGCCACGACGGCCGACGAGCGGCACCGGCACCGCTACGAGGTCAACGAGTCCTACCGGGAGGCGCTCGAGGAGGCCGGCCTCGTCGTCAGCGGCACGCACCCCGACCTCGGCCTCGTCGAGTTCGTCGAGCTGCCGCTCGACGTGCACCCCTACTACGTGGCGACCCAGGCGCACCCCGAGTTCAAGTCGCGCCCCACCCGGGCACACCCGCTGTTCGCCGGCCTGGTCGGCGCCGCCATCGAGGCGCAACGGGCCTCGCGACTGGTCGAGGTCGAGCGACCCCGCCACCACGAGCCGGCCGAGGCGAATGCCTGACCCACTGCGCGATCGGCTCGACCCGCTGCGCGACCGGCTCGACCCGCTGCCGGTGCTCTCGGTCGTGCGGTCCCTGCAGGGGCGCGTCTGGGACGTCGTGACCGAGGAGGTCGACCTCGGGGCCGGGGGTGTGGTCACCCGCGACTTCGTCGACCACACCGGCGCCGTCGCGGTGCTGGCGCTCGACGAGCAGGAGCGCGTGGTGCTGGTGCAGCAGTACCGTCACCCCGTCGGAGCCTTCGAGTGGGAGCTGCCGGCCGGTCTGCTCGACGTCGACGGCGAGCCGGCCCACGTCACGGCGGCCCGCGAGCTGCACGAGGAGGCCGATCTCGAGGCGGGGGAGTGGCACCTGCTGCTCGACCACTACGCCAGCCCCGGCGGGTCGAGCGAGGCGCTGCGCGTCTTCCTTGCGCGTGACCTGCGCGACGTGCCCGACGACGCCCGCCACGACCGCGACGCCGAGGAACTCGGGATGCCGGTGCGCCGTGTGCCGCTCGACGAGGTGGTCGAGGCGATCCTCTCCGGGCACGTGCACAACGGCACGCTGATGATCGCGGTGCTCGCGGCGGTGCGGCTGCGGGACCGCGGCTGGGCGGGACTGCGATCCGTCGATGAGCCGTGGCCCACGCGCTCTCCTGGGCGCCGGGGCCACGACTCTGACGGCAGCGCCCGGTGAGCGGGTTCGGTTCGGGGGCAACGGCATCCGCCTCGTCATCGGCGGCCTGCCCTTGTGGGGGTGTGCCGTCCGGAACCACGCTCGCCGACTGCTGCGGCCCGGTGGTGTCGGGCGAGCTGCTGGCCGACAGCGCCGAGGCCCTGATGCGCTCGCGCTACACGGCCTACGTGCTCGGCGACGGCGACCACCTGTTCCGCACCTGGCACCCGCGTACCCGCACCGATGACGCGGACCCCGACCCGCGGGTGCGGTGGGAGGGCCTCGAGGTGCTCGACGTCGTCGCCGGGGGGGCGGACGACGCCGAGGGCGTCGTGGAGTTCCGGGCCCGCTGGGTCAGTGCCGACGACGGGCCGGCGCGCCGAGGTGAGCTGCACGAGCGCAGCCGGTTCGCTCGACGCGCTGGGCGTTGGGTCTACGTCGAGGCCGAGTGAGGATGTCCCGAGTTCCGTGGAACTTCGGTGGCGGTCCGGTGAGCATCAGGCTGCGCTCACGTCTTGAGTGTTGCAGTCGGCACCGACAGTGTCGGCGGCGACATGCCGTTCCAGTGCGGTCCGCAGAGCGGGCAGGTG
>JBBQWX010000129.1:0-12926 GCA_038210185.1 Actinomycetales bacterium | reverse complement strand
AGCCGACGCTGCCGCTCATCCAGATGCGCCCGCAAGGCGGCATACCTACGCCCCGCAGCCTCTGCCACCTGCATGTCCACGGCCATAGCACAACCGTAAGGGCTTCACCCCGTAATTCCTAGGTTATTTTGGCGCGTGTCCCAAGCGGGCGCGAGCGTTGGCACTCCTCGCGGTCGAACAGGGCGGCGATGCTTGCCGCCGCTGCAGGCCCATAACGCTCCCAAGGCCTGATCCCGAAGCGGTACATCCGGGTGTACTTCGTCATGTGGCTCCCCTCCTGGGCACCATCACGGGACGAGAGCCAACCGGCCCGGACCCACCCTGACCCGCGTGCTGCTCCCAAAAGGGTGCCATGCGGGGCAGGAGCGGTAGACGCCTGATGCTGATGTCAGTTCGTTTGCTCGAGTTGTCTTTTGGTGGTGATTCGGACGTAGTAGCGACGGCAGCGGGGACCTTCGACCCAGGGGACCTCGTTGCATTTCCAGTCGGTCGGTGCGATCTGGGAGCGGCTTGTTCCGCGTGTGGCGAGCCATGTGTCGAAGGCTCGGTCGGCGTACACCTTGGGGGCTGGGCCGGCCACCAGGTCGAAGAACGTGTGCTCGTCGCTGACGACCCGGGCCAGGAGCTCGGCGCAGGCCTCTGCCTCATCGGCGAAGGTGGCCAGGTCGCTTTCGTTTGCGCGGTCGCTGTAGAAGACCACCCACCCGTGGGCTCGATGGTCCAAAACGATCGCACCGCCGGCGTGGGCCCCGAAAAGCTCATAGGTGCCCCGGCGGATGCCGAGGGTCACAAGGTGCGCCTCGAGGTCGGCGCGCGTCGCCGGTCCTTCAGCGCTCATCGTCACGACTCCGATGACCGCAGGTGACGCCCGTCTGAGGATGGCCACCCAGCCGACACTGACGCCGATCCGCGACACGAACGTAACGGTTCCCGGCGGCCGCAGTGCCCACAGGCGGGCGTTGCTTTGCCCACGAGAGTCGAGGTGAGGGCCCGCCCCTCGGACGGGCAGCCCCTGGGTCGGGGGTCCGGGCCGTGGGGCTGCGCGAGAGGGGTGCGGCATCGCCCACGGGGTTGTCGATGAGGGGAGCCGGGCGTTTCTCATTTGAGTGAGCAGCCGACGCAGTTGTCGGGGCGGTTGCGCGCGATCACGCTGTGATCGCGAACGACCGGTTCAGTGGTGTACAGGCCACCACCTTGTGCCGATCCCCGTCGACTCGTGGTGAGGTCGTTGTTCACGATGGAGGTGTGGCGCAGCGTGAGGGCCACGGGCGGCCCGGATATCGACACGCCATTCCAGATCCCCCCGCCTTGCGCCGACGATCCGTTCGGGCTCACGGCTCGGCCGGTGTTGCCTCGCACCAGGACGCGGTTCAGCTCAAGGAGGCCGTTGTTGAACACCCCGGCACCGGCGCTCTCGGCGGTTCCATGGGGGCTGGCGGAGAGGACCGTGTTGCCGGTGATCGCGCTGTCGGTGACGGTGACCTGGCCAGGGTCGTCACTGAAGTTCAGGACCGTGAGGGCCCCGATGGCCGACGCCAGCCCGGAGGCGCTGCGCACCGAGACCGTGTTGTTGGAGATCCGTGAGTGAGTGACCACCGCTGGGCCGTCGAACTCCAGGGCCGAGCCGCTGGCCCCGACATCCGCGGTGGTCGCCACATCCGCGGTCACCCGGTTGTGGCTGATGGTGGTGTTGGTCATGTTCACCGAGCTCTCTCCGCAGGCGCACATTCCACCGTCGAACGCGAGGGGTTCCCCGGCTGGGTCGATGGCCGAGATGGCGTTGTGGGAGATGGTGGTGTCACTGATGATGACGGTGCTGCCGTTGCCGATGTGGATGCCGCCGGAGTTGGCGTTCATGTCGATGAGCTCGCCTTGGGCCTCCACCGGCCACGACGTCACCAGATCGGCGCGGTTCTTCACCACTTGGCTTCGGCGGACGGTGAGGTCGCCGGAGTCCACGAAGACCCCGCCACCCTCGGCGAACCTGCCGATCCCCTTGGGGCGGGCCTGGTTGCCCGACACCACCGACGACTCCAGCGTCAAGGTCCCGAGCTCGCTGAAGATCCCGCCACCGTTGGCGTCGCTGAGGGCGCCGTCGACGCGGTTGTCAGCCACCGTGCTCCGGATCAGGGTCAGCGCCCCGGAGTTGGCGATGCCGCCGCCTCTCGCGCGGGCGAACGGGCAGAAACCCTCCGGGCACAAGACACCGCTGGGTGAGTCCGACACCGTGGTGGCCGTCGCCCTGTTGTTCCGCACGGTGACGTCGGTCAACGTCACGCCCGCCCCGACGCCCCCCTCGGCGGTCGCCTCGATGTCAATCCCACCACCACGGGAGTCGAAGCCGTTCCCGGTAGCGACACCACCAGTCACGGCCAGCTGTGAGATCGACACCTCCAGGCGGGGCGTCGTACCGGCGATCGTGATGACCGACCCGCCCCCACGGATCACGGTCCGACCCTGCCCAGCGCCCACGACCCGGACACTCTTGCCGATCGTCACCCCGCCCGCGTAGACACCCGGACCCAGCCGAATGGTGTCACCGTCCTGTGCGCTCACCAGAGCAGCGTCCAAGGTCGCTGCACAGCCCGGTGCCAACCCCACACAGATCACCTGAGTGCCGCCGGACGCCGCGGCCGGGCCAGCGGCGGCAAGAACCGTTGCGAACGACGCGGCGAGGGCTACGCCTCGCCAAGTACTGCTGAACATGACTGCTCCTTCGGTCGGTGCGATCCCAGACTGCCGAGACCGACGCTGAGACAAACCCGGCAAGCACTGATCTTTCAGACCTCCTGGGTACTCCTGCGCAGGACGGGCCGTCGATGCCTCCGATCCTGCTCGGTGACCGCTGAAGGCACACCTGGCCGGATACGGGGCGACACACGATGGGTCACGCCGGCTGTGTCGCGGACTCCGTCGCCCGCTCGCCCATGCCGTGACTGTGGGCGAAGCGACGACGACGAGCCTCGTGGGCGGCGGCGATGAGCCCGAACCCCACCGCGAAGATCGAGAGCGTCACCAGTCCGTAGGACCACGGGAACTCCTCCGCGCTGAACGCGGCCCCGTCGAGGGACAGGTAGAGCGTCTGGAAGGTGAACGCCCAGAGGTAGGCCACGGCATACGTGGTGTTGGCAACAAGCCGGGACCTGGAGAACCAGCCCACCGGCAGGCACAGCAACACTGTGACGATGGCGATCATGACTGCGACTCCTCAATCCGTCACGGACGCGGGGCGCCGCGCCGAGGAGAACATCAGCACGACCGCCGCGACGGTCAGCAGCACCGACACCGCCGCGAACGTCTTGAGTAGCACCGGGATGTCGACGAAGAACGCCGGCACCGAGGTGAGGGCCGAGATGATCAGGGCACCGGCCGCCACGCGCAGCGCGCCGCGGCTGCCAGAGCGCCACGCGAGGATGACAGCGACGAAGCCGACGACGCCGAGCACGGCACCGGCCCACAGCACGACCGGCGGCGGGCCGACCTCCCCCTCCGGGGTCGATGGTCCGAAGGCGCTCCCGAAGCTGGCCACGCTGAGCAGGGCGGCGAGCACGAGTCCGGTTCTCTGCCGCCCCGATGGGGGCGCGGAGACGGTTGGGACGGTCATGGTTGACATGTTGACTCCTTGGAGCTCGTGGGTCGAGGGGCCGGTCGCCCACTCGAGCTGATGCCACCACCGTCCTCCGTGCCACGTCGCGGCGACAGAGGCAACCTTCCCTACTACTACCCGATCTGCTCAACGCGCCCGGGAAGAAGTTCCCGGTCACACCGGGACGCGCTGGCGTCATGATGGGCAGATGCCTGTGTTGCGCATCGTCGTCGTCGACGACCACCCGGTCGTCCGCGGCGGCCTGCGTGCCCTCATCGACACTCTCGAGGGCCTCGAGGTGGTCGGAGAGGCGGCGGACGGCGAGTCCGCCGTCCGCAAGGTACAGCTGCTGCGGCCCGACGTCGTCCTCATGGACGTGCGGATGCCCGGTGGCGACGGCATCGAGGCGACCCGCCGGATCCGCGCGAGCGTGCCCGACACCGCCGTGCTTGTGCTGACCATGCATGATGACGACGCCACCGTGTTCACCGCGATGCAGGCCGGGGCCCGCGGCTACCTGCTCAAGGGCGCCAGCCAAGACGAGATCATCGGTGCCGTCCGGGGGGTCGTGGCCGGTCAGCTCGTCTTCGGTCCCGGGGTCGCCGCACGGGTGCTGGCCTACTTCGCCACCGGCCCTCCGGCGCATTCCGCCGATCCGGTGCCGTTCCCGGAGCTGACCACCCGGGAGCGCGAGGTGCTCGACCTGCTCGCGTCGGGTCGCCGCACCTCCGCCATCGCCGCCGAGCTGTTCGTATCACCGAAGACGGTGAGCAACCACCTGACGAGCATCTTCGCCAAGCTCGAGGTCGCCGACCGGGCCTCGGCGATGATCCGTGCGCGCGAGCAAGGGCTGGGGCAACGGCGGTGATCGAGACCCCGATCGTGCTCGCGCTGGCGGTTGTCGGCCTCCTCTGGGCCGCGGCCGGGATCGGCCTGGCAGTTCTCGGCCGCCTGCCTCGGCCGCCCGTCGCCGTCACGGCCCTCACGCTGGCCGGCGCGGCGACGCTCACTGGCGCGGTCGTGGGCGCAGTCGGCGGATCTACCTCTGCAAGATGGCTCTTCGTGCTGTCGTGGGCTTTGGCCGCCCCGCTCGCGGTAACCGCCTACCCGCAACTCGCCTGGCGGCATCCGGTGGACCTCGTGGCGCTGGTCACGGTGGTTGGCGCGGGGGTGCTGGCGACGCTGCAGCCCCAGCGGGATGCCGTGCTCTCGGCCACGGGTGTCGTCATCGGCTGCGTGCTGGTGCTGCACACATGGTGGAAGCTCGAGCGTGGTGACGCGCGGACCCGGCGAGCCGTCACGTGGCTGGCGGTCGTGGGGTCGGCGGCCGCTTTGGTCGCGGGGCTGGCCACCTTCACGGCGCCGAACACCGGGGGCGCCCTCGTCGCGGTGGCGGCATTCTCGACCCTCGGGCCGGCGATGGTCCTCGGCGCCGCGCGCCCGGACCTCTGGGACGTGCGAGTCGTCGTCGTGCAGGTCGTGGTCGTTGCCGTCGTGCTGATCTCCTACCTCGCCGCGTTCATCGGGACGGCCTCACTGCTCGAGGTGCTCCTCGGGCGGCCACCGAGCCTAGGCGCGCTAGCAGTCATCGGCGGTGTAGTGGCACTCGGCGCCCCACCCCTGCTCACGGCGCTGCGAGGTGTCGTCGATGAGCTGCTCTTCGGAGTTCAGTCGGACCCCCTCGAGGCCGCGACCCACGTCGCGGGCCACGTAGCCGGGGATCCGGTGCTCGCCCTAAGAGCCATCCGTGAGGCCCTCACCCTTCCGTATGCCATGCTGCGCGTCAGGGGGGTCGTGGTCGCCACCTCGGGGCAGCCGAGCACGGACACCCTCACCGTGCCCCTCGAGCTGGGGGCGGACCCGATCGGCGAGCTAGAGGTTGGGTTGCGGCCAGGGGACGCGGCGCTGTCACTCGGTGACGAGCACGTGCTGGGCCTGGTGGCACCCCTGCTGGCGCTCACAGCGAGGTCGAGCGCCCTGGCGGCCGAGCTGCAGGTGGCGCGCGAGCAGTCGGTGACCTCCATCGAGGACGAACGCCGACGGCTGCGCCGTGACCTGCACGACGGACTTGGGCCGCGGCTGTCAGGGATCGCCTTCACCGCGGACGCCGCCCGCAACTCGGTGCGCGTTGACCCTGCTACGGCCGAGGCTCTCCTGACCCAGCTCCGCGCCGACACGACCACAGCCATCGAGGAGATCCGCGACCTGGTCTACGGGATGCGACCCCCCGCGCTGGACGAACTGGGACTCGTACAGGCAGTGCGCCAGCAGGCGCTGGCCCTACGGACGCCTACCGGAGAACCACTACGCGTGGACCTCGTTGCGCCAGAGTTTATCCCGGTACTCACGGCGGCTGCGGAGGTCGCGGCATACCGCATCATTGTCGAGGCGCTGACGAACGCCGCACGGCACAGTGGCAGTGACCATGCGACGGTGCGGCTGACGGCATCCGATGGGGGCCTGTGCGTCGAGGTCGTCGACGGCGGAATCAAAGGCGCACACGGGTGGAGGGCGGGGGTCGGGATAGCGGGGATGCGCGAGCGCGCCCACGAGCTCGGCGGACGCCTGGCAACTGGGCCGACGACACGAGGTGGGCGAGTACGCGCCCTCCTGCCCGTAGCGTCGCCCACCCACCCCTCGCGACCCAGCCCCTAACGGGGGTCTGTCCGTGCGCACGGTCCGCCCGAACCGTCCGGTGACTCGCGATGGGCGAACCGCCGTCGGGACGGGATCGGTGGGTCCAGAAGCACCAGTGTGTTTGATAGACGGCGACGAGCTCGCCGTGTCCGGGCCACTGCTCCTACCAGCGGGTAGCTCTCAGACCAAACGATCACGGATTTCGGTGACGACGGCACCGAGGCGGATCGGTACGGTGCTCCGAGGGGCTTCCCGATTCCAAGCCACCACTGGTGACCGGCCCCAACCAGGCCGCTCAGACGGCGACCCGCACCAGGTCACCGTCCAAGGCAGGTCGGCTCCCACGCCCCCCGGTCGGGCTCCAGAGCGGCGGCACCAGCCGCTCGCACGACGGCGCGAGCACCGTGCGCCGTCCGTCCAGCTCAACTGAAAGGCGCGGGAGTTGATGAACCGGGAGTAGCGCCGCAGGATTCTCGGACCGGAAACGCACGGTTTGCGGCATGAGCGGACGTTTTCGTGCCCTCATGACAACATCGATGGCGTGGACAGCAACGACCTGAAGTTCGAGTTCAGTGACCTCAGTTTCGATGAGGTCAAGGGGTCAACTGAGGCTGAAATCGCCATCGGCATTGAGGCCGACTTCGTAGTCTTCGATGGCTCGACGGTGATTCTGAGGGAGCCTCAGTTCGAGGTCCTTCTCCTCGCGAAGGAGTTGGACCGTTGGCTGGTCACGCGAGCGGGATCCGAGTTCACCGCCGACCTAGGCATGGTCCTCGAGAACGTGGGAGCGGTCCGCATCACTGAGACCGCTGCAGGTTGGGTCGTTTCGTCTGACCTGTCGGGGCTACGCAGCGCGGCCCGTGACTTCCAGCAGGTCGAGGCCGCCGTGCGGGACTTCGTCGCGAGCGTCGCGCAGCAGGTGGCTGCAGGCGGCTACGACCCCCGACTGTCACCTACGCCCTGACTTCTCGGCGGGCGTCCTGCCAGGAGCAAGAGCCATCCGCCCACCCGCACGGTGCGCGGCATCTGCGGACGTTCGGACTTCCCTCGAATCGGCTGAGTTGCGACCATGGGGCATGAACTTCTCCGAGTCAGAGGTTGTCGGCCTGATGGCGATCGCCGTCGTCCTCAACGGGGTGGGCCTCTTGGCGTGGAGACGGGGGCTCTTGGGGCACTGGTACCCGGTCGCAATCGTCCTGTCGATGTTGGCTCTACTGGCTGACCCCATGAGCCTCCCCGGGGTTGCTAGTGCCGGTGCGATGGCAGCGATGCTGCTCGGAGCACTTGGTCTCGCGGTGTCGGTCCGACACCGCAAGGGCGGAACCGTGGGAGCATCTTCGCGCTAGCCCCGCACAGCGCCGACTGGTTCCTCACTATCTGCGGCATGACAGGACGGGTCGTGTTCAGCCCCATCCACGGCTGAGTGCGTCAGCAGGTCCGTGGCTACTCCGGTCGCCGGAAGACGTAAAGGCCCTCGGCAGTCGTGGCGAGAAGAACCCAGCCGTCCTCCTCCAGCACTTCGAGACACAGGGCCAACCGCACGCCCTTCAGTCCTGGACCCATCGACTTCTCGTTGAAGAGTTCAGCCTCAGTCAAGACCCGGTATGCCATCGAGGGATCCCCTTCGCGTGGGCACTAGCCCCGACGTGCGTCGAGATTGACAGTGTTGCTGCTGACGACCAGACGTCAAACGGCACGATCAGCACGCGCCGTCTTTGGTGCTTGACGACCTCGACCCGGCCGACTCATCTCAATGAGCGTGCCTGGCAGTGAGGAAGCGAAGCTCACCACCTGCGGCATAGGAAGACGATTGCTGCCGTCAGTAGGGCGAGGGGTCGATGGAGGCGTAGGCACCCTGCACCGTCACGCCATAGCGGTCCGTGCCGAGGTCCGGGATCAGCGGGGCCAAAGCCTGCTGCACGTCAGAGAAGACCTTCTTCTCGACAGGCTCACCTAGTTCGACGGTGTCTAGGTCTTCCGCGAACTCGGCCGTGGCGATGGCCGCGTGCAGCACGACTGCCTCTGCCACCGTCAGCGACAAGGCAACGGTGCCGTCCGGCTGCTTACTTGCATCCATGGCGGTGAACCTATGACAGCCGATCGCTCATCTGCATGAACTCGCGGACCGAGGTGCGTAACGCCACCGCGAGTCGGCGATTCCGGACTGCGGCATATCCGGTAAACGCCTCACACTGATGAGCGTCTGTTGCGGTCAGCGTGGCTTCCACGCATTGCGGCAGCGGCCGGCAGGCGCGGCCCACGGGGCGATCGCCGAGCTGTGCGTCGGCCCGGGCTTAGAGTTCGAGCACGATTCGCAGGGCGGCGTCAACGTGTCGCAGTTCGTCGAAGCCGAGGTGGGCGACGCGTTCACCAAGACGGGTGGGGTCTACCGCAGCAGCCTGCTCAACCAACACGCGCGTCGTCTGGCCCGCAAAGGTCACCTCGGGGCGGAAACTCGCCGGTCGCGATGACGTCGAGGTGGGGGCCACCATCAGGGTCGACAGCGGAAGCGAGTCCGACTGAACGATGACGGCGAAACGTGGACCGGATTGCTCGTGACCGCGGCTGCCGCGCGGCGCCTTGAGCCGGTGGACGTCACCACGCACGCAGGGTCTCCATGTCCCGCAGCACCTGAGCAGCTTCGGCCCGGTCGGTCGGATCCGCGGCGAGGACTTCGGCCTCGGCACGCAGTCGTTCTTGTGCCCGGCGGCGCGCAGCGTCGATCAAGGCAGCGCGGACAGCGGCTGACACTGCAGTGCCGTCAGCGGTGAGGACTGCCAGGGCGCGCTCGGCGTCTTCGTCGGGGCGGAACGTGATCGTCTGAGACATATCACGAATGTAACACCATTTGTAAGACACGATGGGCAAGGGCACCTGCGACCTCGCTTTGAAGACGCTCACGGAGACGGCGACATCCGATACTTCGCGTCCTCGTCGAACCTGCCATCCGCCGCATGAGCGGATTCTTCAGTCGAGGCTGCCCTCTGGCGCTGATGACCAAGATCCTGACTTGAAGTAGGCTTGGGGGCGGGCTTGCCATGCGGCCAGCTCTGCATCGTTGGGGTCGTCAGTGGGAGGGCTGGGCAGACTCCCGACCGGCCACCCGCGGGCGGCGTGCAGGCGGTTCGCCAGTCGGGACTTCCCGGAGCCGCTCGGACCGGCGAGGACGACGACGCGCCGGCGGTCCGCGGGAGGGGGCAGCCCGAGGTCCTTGCCGTCAGCCGGTCCGTCCACGGGCGGCGAATCTAGGTGGGGTCCGGGCGGTCGACGAGCGCGACCAGCTTCCTCGGGGCCAGGACGCAGTACGACTCGACGACGAGCTCGGCAACCTCGTCCCAGTCGGTGGCGGCGTCGAGCGTGAGACCCATCGCGTCGCGGCCCCAGCCGAGGACGTGGAAGGGCGGGCCCGCGTGCCGCAGCGCCTCGAGCTCCTCGCCCGCGGCGCGGAAGGTCATGACCACATGGGCGCCGTCGACGGGGTCGTCGACCCCGAGGACGTGCACGAAGGTCCGCGTGCGCACCCGCCACCGGGTGCCGACCCAGGCATGCTCCTCGTAGGCGTCCGGGAGGGCGAGGCACAGTCGGCGCAGGCGCCGCTCAACGTCGGCGGGGACGTCGTCGGTGAGGCGGCGGACGGGCGCGGCGGCCATCGGCGCAGGCTACGCCGCCCCACCGACGGCCGGGTCGGACCTCGGGGCCGGCAAACGCGGCGCCATCCATTGGCACATTGATCGCGGCATGTCCGGTAACCGGCGGACGCTGATGTGAGGAGGTCTTGTAGTGAGCGGCCCGCGTGAACTGCCGTCAGGCCGTGGCGCCGGCAGCGCGCTTGGGGCGCGGGTCTCACTCAGTTCGTGGTCCGACCTTGGATCCTGGCAGCGCGGTGAAGATGAGTAGGGATGCGCCGAAGCAGGCTGCTGCCACGGGTACACCGACTGCCTGACTGAGGCGGGTGACGGGCGTGTTTACGACCCAGTGCTCGACGAAGATCGAGCCAGCTCCGAGGGTGAGGGCGACGAGGATTGCGTTATGGCCCAGTAGCAGCGTGGCCAGGACCGTGATAGTTGAGAGGAGGAGAAGCCAGGTGACGATAGCGTTCGCGCTGCTCACAACTGCCAGGCAGATCGCGCCCAAGGAAACGGAGAGGGCGACAGCGGCCGCCCGAATCGTCTTCAGGGGTCGCGCCCGGGAGAAGGTCCTCTCCAGAAGGCCCATGGAGTCGTTCAGCGGCAATGCGGCAACGACGACCAGGCCAAGCGCCAGCAGCCAGATGGCCTGGACGGGGGTTTGCGACCCGACGCTGAGGGTCAATGTTCGGGTCCAGAGGATGAGCGCGCACAGCACCGCGACTGCGAGGAGCGTCTCGGGGAGGCGGTACGCCTTGGTCCAAGTGATCATGGCAGAGGGCACTCGTTGAGGCGGTGGTTGGCGTCCTGCACGTCAGCCGGTGCGGGTCCGGTGGGGCCTCCCGGGAGCGCGAACTGCTGGCCGATCCAGGAACTCACCATGTCCGCGAGCTCGATGTACTCCTCGGCGCTCTGGGCCGTGTACAGCGCCGCGCAGAGGCGCGGCTGAGCGAGCGCGTCGAGCAGCGCGGCTCTGGGTAGGTGGTTGCCCGTCAGAGAGGACAGCTCGATCGGCAGCTGGGTGACGCCGAGGCCGAGTGCCTGGCCTGCGTCCCCTCGGGCGACGGCGTACTCGCTCGGCAGTCTCAGGCCCGAGGCCGCCAGCGCGGAGGTGGCCTGCGCGAGGTCGCGTTGAGCGATCGTCAGCAACCGCTGAGCGCGCGCGGGTCCGCACACTGTGGGGCTGGAACCGACGCAGACGGTGGCGGCCTGCGAGGGCCGGAATTCCTGCGCCGGGGAGCGGACGCTCAGGCCCAGCGTGACGACCAGCGGCACGGCCAGGGCGGCCAGCACCGCGGACCGAGGCCTTGCACGACCGCGGTTCCTGGCCAGGGTCAGGCCGGTGAACAGCAGCAGCATCGACGCGTTCACGCCGATGCTGACCAGGGCACGCGACGGGGTGCGGTCCAGGCCGACCATGGTGCCCGACGTCGTGGCCACCTGAAGCGCCCTGACCCCCACGCCGGTGGGAAGCGTAGCCACGATCACCAGCACAGCGGCCAGCACCGGCGCCAGGGCTCCCCGGACCGAGCTGCCGATCCACTGGCCTACCGCCAGCGCGGCGGCGTACGCGAGCAGTGTCTCGGGCATGATCCACCAGTCCGTCGGTGCGATGCCGCCGGAGCCGACCGCAGTCGCGACCACACCCACCCAGGCAGTCGCGGTGAGGATCATCGCTCAACACACGCCAGCGCGGCACCGGGCGGGGTCAAGGTCACACCCCAACCACGAGAGCCGCTGCGGCCCACCATGGCCAAGGTCGGGTGCAGGCGCCTGGAGGCGTCGAACGCTGCGATCGCGGCAAGGACCGGTGTGTAGAAGCCGACGACCACTGCCGCGTTACGCAGGCCCCAGTCGGCATCCAGGTACCACCGGTGTCCCGGAACGAGGGTGAGCAGCAGCAACGGGCCGAGCGTGACGGGCACGAGCAGCGCGGCCCCACGCCGCATCCACAGCCGTAGCGGGTTCATCCGTGTAGACCGCGCTCATCGGCCAGCAGCTTCATTAGCCCAGCTTCGATGTCGGACCCAGCCCGGGCCGACCCGTCACCGGTCGGTGTGGCCAGCGCCTCGAGCTCGCCGACGGTGCCGGAGAACAACAGCCGGCCCTCCTCGAGCACCAGCACGCGCTGGGCGACGTCCTTGACGTCCTCCACGACGTGGCTGCTGAACAGCACCGTGCTCCCCAGCTTACGGATGAGGCTGACCATCCCGCGCCGCTGTTCGGGGTCCAGCCCCGTGCTGGGCTCGTCCAGCAGTAGCACGTCCGGCTCGCTGACCAACGCCTGCGCCAGGGCCACCCTGCGAACCATGCCGCCGGAGAGCCGCTTGAGCTGTTCGTCAGCGCGTGCGCTCAGGCCGACCTGCTCGATGACCACGTCCGCCCGTGAACTCGCTCGGTTCCTGGCCAGCCCACGGGCCCACCCGATGAAGCCGACCACCTCACGAACGGTCATGTTCGACGGGAACACGGCCTGCTGCGGCATCAGAGCCACGTGCGGCAGCGCAGCCCGGCGCTGCCTGGCCCGGTAGGGGTCCAAACCCATCACCCGGACGCTTCCCGTGCCTGGCTCCAGCGCCCCGGCCAGGATGCTGAGCAGCGTCGACTTCCCGGAACCGTTGACCCCAATCAACGCCGTCGTCCCGGTCTCCAACGTGAGGGACACGTCATCCAAAGCAACTCGGTCGCCATACGAATGCGCGACGTCCAACACCTCGACCGCAGGCCCAACGTGACTGCGCGGGTCGGGGTCGTTCATGCCGTGAAGTATGCCCACCCGCTTGGACACCGGCGCACGCCCCACGCCGCCACCCTAAAGGCGGCACGCGTCGACACCACCCCGGAAGGCTCCCGACTTGGTTCGAGGGACTCGAGCCGATCTCGCATCAACCGTCGAGCAACATCCGCTATTCGGCAGATCCGCGAACATCCGGAACTCGGCATGTGGGGACGTTCGTCTGTCCTCTTGCCCGACCGGATCGGGCAAGGGATGAACCACGGACGGCCTCTCGTGCAGTTGCCTACGCGCGCCACCGTCGGCCGCTCATCGCGTCTCGGCTGACGTCGTGCGCAAGAGG
>JBBQWX010000128.1:0-12930 GCA_038210185.1 Actinomycetales bacterium | reverse complement strand
ATCACGGTGCGGGAGGCGAGCGGCTCGTGCCGACCGATCAGCTCGACGGTGTCCTCGGCGAGGTCGGTGTAGAAGCGCTCCGGGTCGCTCTGCTCGTGCAGGAAGGACCGGAAGAGGCGAACCGAGCGACCGAGCGTGCGGTACCTTCTCATCGGCTCGGAACGCATGGGCGCATGGTAGCCAGCCGAGCAGTGTATTCCCCCACTCCCCCTGAATCCTGAGGTCAGATGTCCCTGCGCGTCCTGCTGCTCAACTGGCGCGACCTGCACCACCCGGAGGCCGGCGGCGCGGAAAAGTACCTCGTCACCGTCGCAGAAGGGCTCGCCGCCCGCGGTCACGACGTGACGTTCCGCACCGCCGCCTATCCCGGTGCCCTGCCGGAGGAGACCGTGGCCGGGGTGCACTACCTGCGCCGTGGTGGGCACTACTCGATCTACCCTAGAGCGTTCGGTGCCAACGCCAGGTCGAAGTACGACGTGGTCGTCGACGTGCAGAACGGGGTGCCGTACCTCTCACCCTTGGTCACGCGCTCCCCCGTCGTCAACCTCGTGCACCACGTGCACCGCGAGCAGTGGCCCGTCGTGTTCGGCCCACGCACCGCACGCTTTGGGTGGTGGCTCGAGTCGCAGCTGGCGCCACGGGTTTACGGCCGCACCAGCTATGTGGCCGTCAGCGACTCCACGATGCGTGACCTGGTCGGGCTCGGCGTGAACCGCGAGCGGGTGACGATCATCCACAACGGAACTGATGCCCTTGCCGACCCCGACGTGGAGCGCTCCCCGCTCCCCCGGGTGGTCGTGCTTGGACGACTCGTGCCGCAGAAGCGGGTGGAGATCGCCCTCGACGCCGTGGCGGCACTGCGCGACCGGCTGCCGGGGCTGCACCTGGATGTCGTCGGATCCGGCTGGTGGGAGCCGCAGCTGCGTGAATACGTCGCTGCACTCCGGCTCCAGGACGACGTCACGTTCCACGGCCACGTCTCGGAGACCGAGAAGCACGGGCTGCTGGCGCAGGCGTGGGTCCACGCGATGCCGAGCCTCAAGGAAGGCTGGGGCCTGGTCGTGGTCGAGGCCGGTGTGCACGGGACACCGACGGTCGCCTTCCGCACCGCGGGCGGTCCGGTCGACTCGATCGTGGACGGTGAGACCGGGCTCCTGGTCGAGGATGTCGATGGCGAGCCTGACGTGCCGGCCTACACGAAGGCGCTGGAGTCGCTCCTCACGGACGACGCGCGGCGCGAGCAGATGAGCTGCGCAGCCCGCCGTTGGGTGTCACGCTTCCGCTGGGAGGACTGCGTCGACTCGTGGGAGCGACTGCTGCTGCGCGAGGCGGGTCGCTGACGACTGCCACGTGGCGCTCCCGGCACCGGGCGCGTGAAAAGGCCCCGGTCACCGACCAGGGCCTCATGACGTGGGGTGGATCAGGGAGCGTCGTACTGGACGATCTGGTCAGAGGCAGACGCCGGGTTCGCGCTCGGGGTGATCAGGGAGACCCCACCGAAGATGGCGACGAGCCCCAGCACGATGCCGGCGCCGAGTGAGGCTAGTGATCCGATTCCGATAGGCATGCGGGGGACTGTACCAGTCCGCGGCGGCCCCTCCGCACGGTTCCCAGGACGACACACCCGGCTGCGAGAACCCACGTGATGGATGTCACGGCCCACCCCCACGCCGACGCGCCAAACGCCGCCACGGGCTGCGCGCGCGGACCCGCGAGCTCGACGACGGCCACGGACGGGCCGTCGCTCACCACCCGCGCCGCCGCGGGGAGGCTCCCACCGGCCAAAGGGTCGGCCAGGCCGGTGCCCTTCTCCACGACGACCCAGCGCACCCCTTCGTCAGCAAGTGCCTTCAAGGGCGGTGTGCCGGCAAAGATCCGGGCACCCACGACCCGGGCCACCGGATCCTCGCCCGGCACGACGCCATTGGCCAAAGGAAGACCGTCGTCAAGCACCACGCGCTGGTCGACCATCCGCGGCACGAGCGTGAGCGACACCCGGCTGCCGTTCCAGGTGTAGCGGCGGTACTGCGACCACGGCAGCAGCCCGACGGCCCCGGGCGGCTGCTCTGACAGCATGGTCGCCGCGGCCCGGAGGTCAGCGGGCACCTCGACCGCGGTGACTCGGCCCCCAACCCCCCACGCGAGCGAGGGCAGCAGCGCGATCGGGAGGGCCGCCACCAGCACGGCCAGCGCCGGGCCCACGGCGCGCAGCCGCTGCAGGTCGTGCACGAGGATGCCGGCTCCGGCGGAGGCCACCACGACCCACGGTGCGAGGAGCTTCTGCGCGTCGCGCATCACCCCACCGCCCGGCAGGTGGACGACCAGGGCGGTCCACAGGCCGAAGGGGTCCAGGGCGCTGAGCCACGCCAGCGCCAGCCCGAGCACCGCGGGCACCAGCGGCGAGTGCAGTTGCTGGTCCCGGGCTGCCCGCGCGAAGAAGCCCACCGTCACGAGGGACAGAACCAGCGCCGCGAGGGCCAGAACGAGGACCTCTCGCGATGCTGGGTGCGAGGCGGGGTTCCAGAAAGCTCCTCCACTGAGCAGGGAGCCCAGCACTCCGAGCGGGGTGTCTGCTCGAGCCGCGAACGCCGCGACTCCCACGGAGGAGGAGGCGACGCCGGAGGTCACAGCAGGAAGCGCCCAGACGGCGGACACACCCAGGGCCGAGAGAGCGGCGAGGCCTAGCGCCGACCACCGCGGACGGGGGGTCGCGAGGATGCCGCCCACCGTGAGCACACCGATGACCAGGGTGTTCGCGCCCCCGATGCCGCAGACCGCCAGGCCGACGGCCGGGCTCCACGCGGGGGCGAGGCACCCCCGCACGCGCAGGCACGCCACCATCAGGTGGGGCACCGCCGCGTAGCCGAGCAGTACGGTCCACTGGCCAACGACGAGGCGTTCGAGGACGAAAGGGTTCCAGATGGCGGTGATCGCTGCCACGGACATCGCGGCGACCCCCAGCCCGGGGGCCACCAGCCGGGCCAGCCGTGCGGCGCCGACCCCGGCGAGGACCAGGATGCCGAACAGCACCAGGGCCTGGGCAGGTCCGGCGCCGATGAGCCAGCCGAGGACGACACCGGCGGCGTCGCTGGGAACGGCGCGTGGCGCCGGGGTGCTCGTGCCCAGAGTGAACGGGGTGAGCCGGGGGTCGGGCGACCAGGCGAGGTCATAGGCTAGCACCACGCCGCGGCCGAGCGCCGGGCCGAGGACGAGCCCGGCGACCACAGCCGACACCGCGGCCGGCACCCAGACATCGGGTCGTGGCCGGCGCAGACGAGTCATTGCCGGCGCGCCACCCAGGTGGCCCGGGCCGCACCGGCGGCGTACGCAGCCGCCTCTGCACTGCGCAGGGCCATCAAGGCCACGGCGTGCAACGGCTGCTGGGCGAGGATCGGCGCCCCCGCGGCCATGGCTAGGGCAGTCGCCTTTCCCTGTGCGGCAATTGCTCCCGGTTGGGCCCGGTTGTAGGCCGGGAGTGACTTGCCGTAGTAGTAGCGCTTCCGCAGGACGAACCGCAGGGTCAGACGGCCCTCGTCATGGAGGATCACTGTGTTGATGTGGGGCATCCGTCGCCCTTGGCGCAGGAGCCGCATCCGGATGTCCGCGTCCTCCTGGCCAGCCACGTCGTCGACGAAGCCGCCTTGGTCGACGAACCATGAGCGCCGGATCAGCCGTGGCGCCTCGATGAGCTCGACACCGACGTAGCACCGACGCTCCAACGCTCGGCATGCCGTCCAGAATCCCGTCCCAACCGTCTGCTCCGGGATGAAGACGGCCGTCGCGTCGTCGTGCTGGGCCGCGGCGACCGCGTCGGCAACCACGTGCGGGGTCAGCACCATGTCGGCGTCGATCCACAGGATGTACTCACCGGTCGCGAGCTCGATGCCCAGGTTGCGCTGTGCGCTGCGCTCCGGGCCGGCCTGCACCGCCACGTCCGCCAGCCCCTGCGCGACCTCGAACGTCCGGTCGGTGCTGAAGTTGTCGACGACGACCAGCTCCACGGCCGGGTAGGTCTGGCTGCGGATTGAGGCAAGGCACCGCTGGAGCGTGCGTTCGACGTCCTTCGTGGGGACGACGACCGACACCGTGGGTCGGGTCATCTGGGGCAGCCTCCTCGGCGGCGGTCACGCATGGGGAGGGCTTCCGCCCGGCGGAACGCTTCCTCCAGACGCAGCACTTGCTTTTTCAGATCATGCTCGTTCTCCGCAACCTTACGGTTGTGCCGTCCGACCTCGCGCGCGAGCTTCGGGTTGTCGAGGAAGGCGAGAAGTGCGTCGGCGAGTGACCCGGCACGGTCGGCCGTGCGGACGTTCGGCGGCCGCACCGCCTCATGGTTCGTTCCGCACGCCGTCGTCACGATGGGCAGACCGCACGCCATTGCCTCGAGGTATGCGAGCCCGAACTGCTCGTTCCACTTCCAGGTCGGTCGGGGAGCGGTCGTGAACACCCCGGAGCCAGCCAGCAGCCGCGCGACCCCAGATCGGTCGAGCGAACCGTGGTAGGTGACGCCGCTGCTCGGGTCCGCGGCCCGCTCGCGGACCATTCCCTCGAGCGGCCCCCGACCGGCGACCGAGAGCAGCGCGGCGGGCCTGGCCTGTCGGACGATCTCGAACGCTTCCAGCACCCGGTCGATCCCCTTGTTGTCCGCGAGCGGCGACACGAAGACGATGCGGTTCGGGTCCTGCTCGACCCCGAGGGAATCGGCGGGGCGGAAGATGCTCAGCGGGATCCCCGGGGGCACGACACAGATCCGCTCAGCCGGAAAGCCGAGCTCGAGCAGGTGGTTGCCAGCTGCGTCGATCGGGCACACCATGAGGTCGGCGCCCAGCGCCCGGCGGGTCGCCTGACGATACGGCGGGATGTGGTACAACGGCTGGTCTGCCATGTTTTCCCAGGTGACCACGGCCTGACGAACGCGGTGGCGCTGCGCCCAGGCGCCGAGCTGGCCGGTCACGAGGGAGCACAGTTCGAGGCTCGCCACCCAGTCGACGCCGCTCGGGTCCAGGTGACCGACCCCCCCGATCCAGCCGAACGCGCCGGCTTCGACGAAACGCTTCACCGGGCGGCGGATCGGGAGGTCGATGTGCCGGATGCCGCTGGCCTCCGAGTGCGTGCGCGGGGACCCGACCTCCGTGACACTCGTGTCGGGCATCTGCGAGAGCCAGAACAGCTCCCGCAGCGGCCGCTGGTCAGGCAGCCGTCCCCACAGGAGGTGTCTCGGAGACAACGGGCTCACCTCCTGTGCGCGCCCAGACCCAGACGAGCGACGCGAGGCACACCATGAGGGACAGCACGCTCGCGACACCAGTCTGGGAGACCAGCTCGGGGGTCACGCTGCCGAGGAGCGGCCCCACCCAGACGAACCACGCCAGCGCGACACCCACCCAGCCCGCGACGAGCAGCGCTGCGGCGACGCGGGGAGGGACGAGCCGCAGAAGCAGTCCGAGGACTGCTCCGGCCATCCCCCAGAGACCCCCGACGACCAGGCCCAACAAAGCCCAGGCCGAAGCGCCCCCGACGCCCGACAGGGCGGCACCGACCGTTGGTAGCGCAGGGCCCACCCGGCGTGTTGCACTCCCACTGTCTTCGTCGGGCGGGGGCGGGGCGCGACGGGAGCGGGGGACGCGTATCTCGAGGCCTACCAGACCGAGCCGCCCCGGGCGTCGTGCCATCCACAGGGCCACGCACGACAGCATCGCCACCACCAGGCTGAGGAGGAGGCCTATCCACACAGTGCGCTGGGGCTCGTACTCGATCGTCACGACCCCACCGACGCCCTTCGGCACGACCCACCCTGCACTCCACCCGTTGACGAGCAGCGGTGCTCCGAGGTCCGTCCCGCTGATCGAGGCCCGCCAGCCCTGGTCATAGCCGGCACCACTTACGAGGACGGACTCGTCAGCTGTCGGGGTGAGCCTTCCTTCCCAGGACGGGGCACTGCCCTGCCCGGGGAGGTCGACCTGCTCAGTGCTCAGAACCACGGGCGTCACCGGCGGGGTCGGGGACTGTCCATCGGCTCCCCACACCACGGTGTCCGGCGTCCATGCGGCAACGCCCTGCCAACGATGAGTGCCGGCGGACAGGTCACGCCCGGGCTCACAGTCCGTGGCGATGACCGAGCGCCCGGCCACCTGGGAGGTAGGCCGCATCCGCACGTCCTGACCGTCGAGCTGCCCCATAACCACGCAGCCGGGATCGTCCCGCCTCGGGCGGTCGACCTGGGCCCCGCCGACGTCGACCTCCAGGAGTTTGGCGGGCTCGGTGGCGGGGCTGCTCACTCCGAGCACGGTGACCTCGACGCGCGAGACGTCAACCACTCCGGGCAGCCGCACGGTCGTGGCACCCGGGCGCATGCGGGAGCGCACGACGATGTCGTCGTTGACCCGAACTGACACGGACAACAGCTGTCGACCGGTCTGCGGCTGGAGCAGCCGGATCCGGTCGGTGCGGTACGACGCGTCCGCCTCCATGGTCCAGCGGGCACCGAGCGCTGGTTCGGCCGGCATCCATCCGGTGCCCTCGTCACCATCGATTGCCATGGAGGCGCGAACCGTGGGCAGGCCGAACGCCTGTGAGCTCGAGGACGCGCGAACGGAGCCGTCGGCTCCTTCCATGTCGTCGAGCACCGACTCCGGCATCGGGGAAGCCAGGCGCATGACACCGCGCACGGTGAACCGCTGGGGCCACGGGAGCTCCACGTCGCGGATCAGGGTCTGCTCATCGACACGAGGAGCCACCGTCGAACCCAGCTGACGAGTCAGCACCACGTCGACGGGACGTGGCGCCAAAGGAGTACCTGCGGCACGGGCGGAGGCCACGGCGTCGCTGAGCGTCACCGGGAGCCGCAGCGAGTCGGCTTCTGGCGAAGGACTCCCAGCCACCAGGACCTCGGAGATCCCGACGTTGCCCTGACGTGCCGGGTCGACGGCCCGCACCACCAGGTCCACGGCGGTCGTTCCCGGGGGGATCTCACCCTGGAAGCTGCCGTCACCCGTCTGCACGAGGGAGGTCGTCGTCTCGGAGGTGTGCAACTCCAGTTCGGTGATGGCCGCGCCGCTCAGGCCGCCGGTCCGGACCTCCAGCGATCCTCCCGTGGCTGTGGGGAACGCGATGTGCAGGCGCTGGCCCACGGCGCTGCCGTAATCGCCTGCGAACCACGAGGTGCCGACATCCCCGTCGACCGCGTTCTCGGCTGCGCCCCAGGCGACAGTGCGGAAGAGCGACCCCTCGCGGCTCGCCGTGGCATCCCAACCGCGACCGACCCGCACGGTCTGGTCCCGAGAACCACCAAGGGCAGTCGTGACGACGTCGGTGTCGGAGTGAACCACCGGGCCGTAGTCCTCGGTGAGCCGGTTTCCCACGAGCTCGCGCCGGCGGTTGGTGTCGGTGAGCATGATGCGGTCCGAGCCGGTGAGCAGCGCGGTGGCCCTGTCACCACCGAGATCGCTGGCGTAGACGAACGGCACCCGCCCGTCGAGGTAGCCGAGCTGCGCCAGGTCAGGAACAGCGCTGCCATCCCCGACCAGCACCACGAGCGCCGAGCGCGAAACGACGCTCGGGCCTGAGGTTGCACCGTCCACGTGGAACAGCTCCACCGGACGCCGGCCCGCAGTGTCCGCGCTCGCCTCGCCGAAGGTCGCTCGCGGCGTCAGGCCCTGGGATCCGGAGACCCCGACGGCCAACAAGTCCGGTGCTCCGCCGCCGTCCGGAGCGAGGTCGAGATCGTTGCGCAGGGCCACGTCGGACACCCCCAGATAGCGGGCGACTGAAGCGAGCGCGGCGGCCGGAAGGGTGCCCTCGTGCAGCCTCCGGTCCAGACCCGCGAGGAGGCTGGCGCCTCCGGGGGAGGAGTTGGCGACCATGGTTCGCACGAACACCTCGCGGGCCCCGTACAGCCCCTGCACCACGTCGTCGGGCCGAGGGTCGGTCCAGGTGTAGGCGGCGCTCGTCTGACCAGGGAGAAGCCACAGCCTGGCACCCGGCTGGTCCGTCGACGCCACGGCCTGGCGCCAGTAACCCGGCACGTCGGCGTGCGACACGAAGAGGCTCCCGGTCCAGGCCGGGACCACCGCCACCAGTGCGACCGTCACGACGCCCACGGCAACGACCACGCGATGACGGGCCCAGGCCACGAGCACCGTGGCGAGCAGGGCCACCCCGAGGACCAGCGCCGCACCCGCCTTGTTGGTGGTACGAAAGACGCCCAGGGCTGGAACGACCTCGAGCAGGTGCACCCACACCCGTCCCAGGGGGCTCGGGTTCTCCCACGGATGGGCGCCGACCATCACGGCAACCGCCACGACCACGAGGGTGACCGGAAGTCGGAGCCGCTCGCGAGGAGCCACGGCAAGGGCCCCCCAGACCGCGGCCACGAGGCCGAACCCCGCGAGGATGACGAACGGCGTGGTCAGCAGCGCGACGTGGGCGGGAACCCATGGCCCGTCGGAGCTTCGCCCGTACAGGGTCCACAGCCCCAGGCCACGGATGGCCTCGCTCCACGAGGAGACGGCGGCGATCGATGCCCCCGACTCGCTCTGCGCGACAACGGCGGTGCCGGCCGACCGCGCGGCAAGGCTCGGAAGCAGCCAGTAGGCCGACAGCAGCACCGAGAACACCCCCGTGACCGACAACGTCACGATCGCGGGCCGGAGCCCACGGCCACACTGCACAGCGGTGACCACAGCGACGACCGGGAGGGCGACGGCGAGCTGGATCACGACCACGGAACCGGCGTTCTGGCCACCCATGGCGCCGATGAGGAGGGCTGCGACAAGACCCCACCACACGGTGCGACCACACCGCACGCCCCGCATTACGGCCCAGGCGACCCACGGCAGGAGGGCCCACGGCCACACGACGGGCAAGGTCGCGCCGGACACGAGGACGTAGGGGTGGAGCAGGTAGACCAGGCCGCCGACCCTCGCAGCCAGCCGCGAGGCGCGACTCTCCTCGCCCAGTACCTCCCTGCCCATCTGGACCGCACCGGCGACGCCGAGCAGGACGAGGCCGATTCTCACCAGCCGCATGATGAGCCAGGCCGGCACGCCCACCGTGTGCCAGGCGTCGGTCAGCGCGGCCGGGAGGAGCAGTCCGACCTCGTACGAACGCTGCCCGAGGGCGGGGACCGTCTGCCACGCAGAGAGGGCGGACCGCACAGCAGCGTCCGGGTTGAGGTAGAGCTGGGGTTTGGTGTCCACGGCGACGGACCCGGTGTCGGTGGCAAGGGTGATGATGACCACGAGGAACAGCACGACGATCCAGTAGGGCTCACGCAGCGCTGCGGCGAGCACTGCGCGTCGCGGTGCCCGCGTGACGACGACAGTGGATGGCGCGGCGCACTGTCGTCGATCTGGCAGGCTTGTCCCGTCGGCACCAGGTCCGGCGGACTCCGATGGAGGTGCGACAGCGTGGCCGCGACCTCCGTTCGGCGCCACGGGGCCGCCCTGTCCTTCGGGGCCGCGTCGGCGATCGCCAACGCCTTGGGCTACGTGCTGACCGTCGTCCTGGCCCGCGGTCTGGACCCCGACTCCTTCGGCGCCATGGGCGCTCTCCTCTCGCTGGGGATCCTCGGCACCATTCCCGCGACCGCCGTCCAGCTCAGCATCGCGCGTCAGGCCAGCGACGCGCGGGGCCGGGGATCGCACCTCGCCACGAGCAGCGTCTTGTGGTTCGCGGCGCGCGTCGGCGGGGGCCTGGCCCTGGTGTTCTTCGCCGCGGCGATCCCGGCTGCGTCCTACCTCCATCTCGACTCCGCCGTCTCGGTGGCCCTGCTGGGGCTGATCCTGGTGCCGATGGTCGTGACGGCCGGAATCAGTGGCCTGCTGTTGGGTGAGGAGCGCCTTGCCGCCCTGGCTGCTGTGACCACGTTGAGCGCCGCGGCCAGGGTCGGCGCTGCCGCAGTGGCGGTCGTTCTCGGCGCGGGGGTCAGCGGCATCCTCCTCGCGATGTGTGCGGGCGCAGCTGTGGCTGCCACTGCCGCTTCGGCCCTGGCCGGATGGGGCGGCTCTGCGCGGTTGCGGATCCGGGGCACGGCGGCCCTCGTATCGCGGGGCACGGTGCTCCTCACGGCGTACTTCTTGATGACGAACCTGGATGTGCCCATCGCTCGGCACCACCTGAGCGGACCGGAGAGCGGGTCGTACGTCCTTGCCTCGCTGTTCGCCAAGGTGTGTCTGTGGGGACCCCAGTTCCTTGCCGTCATCGCGTACCCCCGCATGCACCGGTCTGACGGGCGGTCCACGACGTGGGGAGTCATGGGACTCACGGCCGCTCTGGGCGTCTGCTTCGCCGTTGTCACCGTGCCCCTCGGCGACACCCTGGTAGCCATCGTGGCGCACCGTCCTGATCCGGTGGCGGCCCAGGCTGCCCCGTGGTTTGCGATCCTCGGGACGACATGGGCCGTGCTGAACGTGCTGGTACTGAACGAGATCGCCGCGCAGCGGTCGGCTCGCAGCTCGTGGTGGCTGTGGTGCGCGGTGGTTGCACTCATCGTCGTGCTTAACGCGACCGGCGTCACCCCCGACACGGTCAAGGGGATCGCCCTGGTGACCCTGTGCGTGGCGGCCGCCGCCGTGGCCGTGGGAGCTGCACGGCTGGCGGCGTCGGGGCCCTCGGGGTCAGCTTTCAGGGACACGGTGCGAGCGCCGACCGAAGAACATCTTCCCCAGTGAGATGAGCACCTTCGAGCGTGGCACCACCCGCCATGCCAGCCCATAAGCCGGCCCGAGGATGCGGTTCTGGACCGCGAGGAGCGACCTGACGTCTCGAGGGATCTCGCGACGGTGCCCTTGCGGCCGACGGTACGCGAGGAGCAGTAGACCATTGGCCCACCGAGGGTCGTGGTCGGTCTCTGCGTCGAAGGCCCTGGCCACGCTCCACCCCGGATGGCGGCCGACATAGCTCATTGTGGCGCGACGAACCACCGGCCAGGTTGCGTCGTCGACGAGGACCAGCGCCTCGTCCGCGAGCAGGTGCTCCGCCACGCCGAGGGCGAGGTAGTGGGCCACCCAGGTGTGTGCACCGTCGAAGAAGTACACGCCAACTGGTTCGCCGACCGCCTTGGGGTTCCGGAGCAGCTCATAGCAGTCGCCTTCGAGGAGCCGGAAACCCGGTGTCTCCCCCGGGATGCCGGCAATGTTCGTCATGAGCTCGGCACGGGCCTCCTGCCCCGCCATACCGAACTCCTGGAAGTTCTCGACCGCCACCACCTTTCGATCGGTGCCGTCGATGAGGGCCCCGCAGATCGAACGGCCCTTGAACGTCCCGACCTCGAGGTACGCCTCCCCTTCCGGCAGGCTGTCGACGGCGGCCTTGAGGACGGCGAGCTCAGCCGCAGTGGTGTAGCCGGCCACCGTCTGCGCAACGTCGCCCATCCGGCTGTCCACCGGGCGTCCCTCCGCCGGGTCGCCGACGAACAGCGAGTCGAGACCACCGAGGAATGCGGCGACGTCCATGCGGGCAGGACCTCCGTGGAGGGAAGGGAGAGCAGAGCGCGGCGAGGACCGCGGGCGTCACTCTAGTTCGTCCCAGTGAAGGCGCAGGTGCACATCACGGCAGCGTCTACGCTGTGCCCCAATGAGCAGCCGAGCGTTCGACGACATCTGGGCGGTTGCCGACCGCGCTGCGGGCTGGCTGTCACCGCAACAGGGCAGGCTCCTGCATGAGTCGGCTTGCGGGCTGGGGCCCAACAGCACCGTGGTCGAGATCGGCAGCTACGAAGGGCGCAGCACGCTGGTGCTCGCGGACGCCGTTGCGGCGAGCGGGTCCCGGGTGGTCGCGGTCGACCCATGGGTCGAGGACTGGAAGTTCGGCCGGGCGGGCACCCGCGACCGCTTCGACCGGGGTCTGACCGACGCCGGGCTCCGGAACGTGGTCGAGGTGGTGCCAGAGCGGTCCCAAGACGTGCGCCCACGATGGGTTGACGAGATCGACCTGCTTTTCATCGACGGCAAACATGACGTCCTGGCGGTCCTGGACGATCTGCGCTGGGCCGACCACGTGCGCCCGGGGGGGACTGTGCTGGTCCACGATGCCTTCTCCTCGGTGGGGGTGACTCTGGGCCTCCTGATCGGGGTTCTTCCACGCCGCCGTCTGCGCTACACCGGACGGGTCGGGTCCCTTGCCACATTTCACCGCGAGGCGCCTCAACTGCGGGACCGGACACGCCTTGTGCGTGAGGTGCCGTGGTGGCTGCGCAATGTCCTGGTGAAGGTCACCCTGAGACTGCACCTGCGCTCGCTCACGACAGCCCTCGGGCACACCGGATCACATGACCCGTACTGAGGGAGCGCCGCCAGCACCCCGGGCTGTCAGTGCGCCGCCTGGTGCCAGCTCCGACCCACACCCACGCTGACGTCGAGCGGCACGTCCATCTCGACGGCCGACCCCATCTCGCGCCGCACCAGGGCCTCGACCGCTTCGCGCTCCCCCGGCGCTACCTCGAGCACGAGCTCGTCGTGCACCTGGAGCAGAATGCGTGACCCCAGCCCCTCAGCCGTCAGCGCGGCGTCGACGCCCTTCATCGCGAGCTTGATGATGTCGGCGGCCGAGCCCTGGATGGGCGCGTTGAGCGCCATCCGCTCGGCGCCCTCGCGGCGCTGGCGGTTGTCGCTCAGCAGGTCGGGCAGGTAGCGGCGCCGACCGAGCATCGTGGCGGTGTAGCCGGTGGCGCGGGCCTCAGCCACGATCTCGCGCAGGTAGTCGCGCACCCCGCCGAACCGCGCGAAGTACTCGTCCATCAGGCCCTGCGCCTCGCCGGTGCTGATGGTGAGCTGCTTGGACAGCCCGAAAGCCGACAGCCCGTAGGCCAGGCCGTAGCTCATCGCCTTGACCTTGCTGCGCATCGCGGGGGTGACGTCGGCGGGCTCGACGCCGAAGACCCGCGCACCGACGAACCGGTGCAGGTCCTCCCCCGTGCGGAACGCCTCGATC
>JBBQWX010000127.1:0-13142 GCA_038210185.1 Actinomycetales bacterium | reverse complement strand
CTCAGGCCAACGCAACCACGCCAGGTAGTCCCGGCAGTCCGCGTCGGTGTCGAACCACGCCAAGAACTCACCAACCGACCGCGGGTAATCTCGTCCGCCCTGCAGTGCGACCACAGGCCCGAACCTACTCCGGTTAAGTGGAGATCCCTAAGACCCGTACCCGCAGTGACCAATAGGTCGATCCGGGTACGTCGCGGTCAGGTGGTGGTGCCGGGCTCGAGCCGCGCCCCCGCCGGGATCCGGGACCCGCGCCCGATCATCGAGTCACGCGCGACCACCGCGATGTGGTCGTCGTGCGCCCGGGTCGCGCGGGTCGGCTCGCCGACGCGCGCATGGGCGCCCACACGCACGTTCTCGTCGAGCAGCGCGGTGACGACCCGTGCGTCGCGGCCGACCTCGACCCCGGAGAACAGCACGGAGTCCTCGACGACGGCGCCCGCCTCGACGACCACCCCCGGGCCGAGCACGCTGCGCCGCACCGTCCCCCGCACCAGGCAGCCGGCGCTGAAAACCGCGTCCTCCAGCACTGCGCCGGCATCCACCCGCGCCGAAGGCAGCTCCGGCCACCTGGTGAGCAGCGGCCAGTCCGCACGGCCCACGGCATCCACCCGACCGGCCAGCAGGTCGCGGTGCGCGGTGAGGAAGGTCGCCGGCGTGCCCAGGTCGGCCCAGTAGCCCTCGAGCGGCCACGCGTGCACCGTGCCATCGCGGATGAGGCGGGGCAGCAGGTGCTCGCCGAAGTCGCCGATGCCGGTATTCCCGTCCGAGGAGTGGCTGAGCTCGCGGCGCAGGTCGTCGAGCGTGCGGCAGAGGGCACGGTGCGGTACACGAACACCTCGGCGGCGATGGTCGTGCCCGACGGCTCCTCCGGCTTGTGCTCGATCCCGGTCACCCGCGACCCCTGCCCGACCATGACGACGTCCTTCTGCGCAGACTGGGTGCGCGACACCTCCGTCGTCACCACGGTGCAGTCCGAGCCGCGCTCGAGGTGGGCCGCGACGACCGGGCGCAGGTCGAGGGCCCACACCTGGTCGGTGCTCGTCACGACCACGGCGTCGGCACCGAACCGACGCACCGAGTCGGCGTACCGCGAGAGGTCGTCGCCGTTGCCGTCGGAGAAGCCGTCCTGAGCAGCCGAGCCACCGCCCTCCTCCGGCATGAGCCACCGCAGGCCCCCCCGGGTGCGGTCGAGGTCCCAGGGCCGCCCCGCGGCGAGGTGCCGGTGAAGCGACCCCGACTGGTACTGCACCGAGAGCCAGACGTCGGTGATGCCGCTGTGGACGAGGTTCGACAGGGCGATGTCGACCAGCTGGTAGGAACCGCCGAAGGGCAGGGTGGGCTTGGCGCGTTCACGCGTGAGCACGTCCATGCGCGAGCCCTTTCCCCCGGCCTGGACGATGGCAAGGACGGTGGGTGTGGCAGTCATCCCGCCACTGTGCCGGATGCCGCGGCGAGATGGCGTCCTAGGGTGGGCGGATGAACCTTGACGCACGAGAGCTCGACATCGTCCTGTTCGGCGCCACCGGGTTCGTGGGGCGGCTCACGGCTCGACACCTCGCGACAGCGGCAGACCCGACCCTGCGCATCGCGCTCGCCGGACGCTCCCTGCCCCGGCTGCGCGAGGTCGCCACCGAGCTGGGGGCGGCCGCCGAGGAGTGGCCGCTGCTCGTCGTCGACGCCACCGACGTCGACGCGGTCACCGACCTGGCCAACCGGGCGCGGGTCGTGGTCACGACGGTCGGTCCCTACGCGAAGTACGGCGTGCCCCTGGCCGCAGCGTGTGCCGAAGCCGGAACCCACTACTGCGACCTGACCGGCGAGGTGCTGTTCGTCCACCGCAGCATCGCGGCGAACCACGAGGCGGCCACCCGCACCGGCGCCCGCATCGTGCACGCCTGCGGCTTCGACTCGATCCCGAGCGACCTAGGGGTGTGGCTCACCGCCGAGGCGGCCCGGGCCGACGGTGCCGAGCTCGGCCGCACCCACCTCGCCGTGCGCAGCATGAAGGGCGGGTTCAGCGGCGGCACCATCGACTCCGCCCGCACCCAGGTCGACGAGCTCAAGGTCGACAAGGCCGCCCGGCGGGTGGTCGGCGACCCATGGGCGCTCGCCGAGGGGGGCCGACCGCCGCGCCCGACCGGCGACACGGCATCCGCCTCTGCGCTGCGACGCGGCGGTCTCGGCAAGCTCGGCGGGCTCTTCGACAGCGTGGTCAAGGCCTCACCGGTCAAGCGCGACGGCGACAACGGCCACTTCACCGGCCCCTTCGTGATGGCGGCGTTCAACACCCGCGTCGTGGCCCGGTCGGCCTCACTGCTCGGCTACGGCAAGGGCTTTCGCTATGCGGAGTACTCCGACTACGGGGCCGGTCCGGTGGGTGCACTCACCGCGGGCGGCGTGTCCGTGGCGCTCGGGGTGGGTCTGGCCGGGTTCGCGTTCGGGCCGACCCGGGCCCTGCTCGACCGGGTGCTGCCCAAGCCCGGCGAGGGCCCGAGCGAGCAGGCCCAGGCCACCGGCCGGTTCCGCATGGAGGTCACGGCCGAGGCGACCAACGGTGCCCGCTACCGCACCACCGTCGCCGCCCCCTACGACCCCGGCTACAGCGGCACGGCCGTGATGCTCGGCCAGGCCGCCCTGGCGCTGGTCGAGGACGGTGACACTCTTCCGGATGCCGCCGGCGTGCTCACCCCCGCGACCGCGCTCGGTGCGCCGCTCGTCGAAAGGCTTCGGGCGCACCGGTTCACGCTGGAGACCGAGCGCCTTCCTGGGTGATCGCCACGGCGATCCGCTCGGCGTCGATGCGCAGCTCGCGCAGTGCCCCCGAGATCGGGTTGGTGTAACCGGTGAACCACAGACCCGGCATGGCGTCGGGCGCGTGCGGACCGCGCACCAGCGGCAGCCCGCGGCCGTCGAGCACGCTGAGGTGCCCGACGAGCGGCTCGAGGCCGGCTCGGTAGCCGGTCGCGACCACGACGACCGACGGCTGCACGCGGGAGCCGTCGGCAAGCACGACGTCGCCACTGTCGACGGCCTCCACCGCCGCGACCGGCTCCACCCGGCGCGCGCGGATGGCGTCGACGATACCGACGTCCTGCACCGGGATTCGTCCCACGAGCACCCTCGAGTAGAGGTCGGTGCCGGGCTTGGGCATGCCGTAGGCCGTGAGGTCGGGCTCCAGCACCACCGCGAGCACCCCCGCCACCCTGTCGACCACCCGTGGCGGTAGCCGCCGCACGAGGATGCCGGTCGCCTGCGCCGGCCAGCCCAGGCGCGAGCGGGGCAGGATGTGCGGCGGGGTGCGCACCGAGAGCCAGACCCTCGTGGCGCCGAACTCGGCGAGATCGGTCGCGACCTCCATACCGGTGTTGCCCGTGCCGACGACCAGAACGTCGCGCCCCGCGTACCGGCGTCCGTTGCGGTAGTCCCGGGCCAGTACCACCTCGCCGGGGAAGCCGTCGAGGCCGGGCCAGTCGGGGGTGACCGCCGTGTGGTTGTAGCCCGTCGCCACGACGACGTGGTCGGCACCGATGCTGCTGCCGTCGTCGAGGCGCACGAGCCAGCGGGCGCTGCGGAGGTGCTCGACGTGCTCGGCCGGCTCGGCCGGCTCGGCCGGCTCTACCCGCGCGGCCTGCTCTACCCGCGCGACTCCCGTACCCAGCCGCAGCCGGAGCCGGTGGTGGGCGACATACGCCTCGAGGTAGCGGACCACGTCGGCGCGGGACACCCACCGACCCGCGCTGCGCGGGATGGGGTGGCCGGGAAGCCCGGACCAGCGCCGTGGCGTGTGCAGATGCAGCCGGTCGTAGTGCCGCCGCCACGAGCTGCCGACCTGAGGTGCCCGGTCGACGACGAGCGCGTCGGCCCCGTGCGCCTTGAGCGCTGCGGCGACCGCGAGGCCGCCCGGACCGGCCCCGACGACGACCACCTCGACACGAGTCACGGAGCCCGATGCTACCCACCTGTGGGGGTGGTGGGGCAGCCCGTCGCGTCTCGGCGGGTGAGAACGATCTCTGCGCCATGCCTCGCGGCCCGCAAGTAAGTAGATTTGTGGCAGCAGTTATCCCCGCGCAGGAGGCCGCATGTCCGAGCACTCGCCCGTCACCGCCATCCCCGAGGACGTCTGCTGGCAGCTGCTCCACGACGAGGAGTTCGGCCGGCTGGCGTTCCACCTCGCCGACGAGGTGCACCTCGTGCCGATCAACTACGCCGTCGACGAGCGACACCGCATCGTGTTCCGCACGGCGGAGGGCAGCAAGCTGCTCGGTCTGACGATGAACGCCGACGTCGCCTTCGAGATCGACGACTTCGGTGAGGAGGAGGCCACCAGCGTCGTCGTGCGCGGTCGGGCCCGGCATCTGGAGCGCCACGAGGAGGAGGAGATCGAGCAGCTCCCGTTGCGCCCATGGGTCGACACCGCGAAGTTCAACACCATCGCGATCGAGGTCGACGAGCTCACCGGGCGGCACTTCGAGCTGAACCGGCCCTGGCTGCACATGCGACCGCACGAGGAGTCCTGACCCCCGCGTGCTGATCCGGCCCATCGTCGACGCCGACTGGCCGATGTTCCACCCGGTCTTCGTCGACGTCGTCGCGGCGGGTGAGACCTACGCGTACCCGGACGACCTCAGCTCGGCGCAGGCCCACGGCCTGTGGGTCGAGTCGCCTCCCGGATTGACCGTCGTGGCCGTTGACGACGGCGGGTCGATCCTGGGATCCGCGAAGTCCGGTCCCAACCGGCCCTCGCGCGGGGCTCACGTCGCGACGGCATCCTTCATGGTGGCCCACGCGGCGCGCGGCCAGGGCGTCGGTCGCGCGCTCGGCGAGTGGGTTCTCGACTGGGCTCGCGAACAGGGCTATGCCGCAATGCAGTTCAACGCGGTGGCCGAGACCAACCTGGCCGCTGTCACGCTCTGGCGCGACCTGGGCTTCGTGGTCGTGGGTACCGTTCCGGAGGCGTTCGACTCGGCGGCGCACGGCCGCGTCGGGCTGCACGTCATGCACCGGCACCTCTGATCGGGGGCGACCGTGGCTGACGGGTCTCGAAGGGTCGTGGTCGCGAGCGACGCCTTCAAGGGGTCGCTCACCTCGGTCGAGGTGGCGGATGCCGTGCGCCGGGGCGTGCTCGACGTCGTGCCCGGCGCTGGGGTCACCGTCGTGGCGGTCGCCGACGGCGGCGAGGGGACGGTCGCCGCCGCGCTGGGCGCCGGCTGGACCCCTGTGCCCGCCGACGTGCACGGACCCACCGGCGATCCGGTCACCGCAACCCTGGCGCTCCGAGGCGGAGACGCGGCGGCGGGCGGTGCCCCTGGGACGGCCCGGACGGTGCTCGTCGAGATGGCCGATGCCTGCGGGCTGGGGCGGCTGCCCGGTGGCGTGCCGGCACCGCTCACCACATCGAGCCGTGGGCTCGGCGAGGCGCTGCTGGCGGCGCTCGACCTCGGCGCCGAGAACGTGCTCGTCGGTGTGGGTGGCTCCGCCAGCACCGACGGGGGCGCCGGGATGCTGGCCGCGCTCGGTGCCCGGCTGCTCGACGCCACCGGACACGACCTCCCGGACGGCGGGGCAGCCCTGGTCGACCTCGCCCGGCTCGACCTCTCCGGGCTCGACCCGCGCCTTCGTGGCACCCGATTCGCGCTTGCGGCCGATGTCGACAGCCCGTTGCTCGGCCCGACCGGCGCCGCGGCGGTGTTCGCCCCGCAGAAGGGCGCGACCCCGGTCGAGGTGGCCCTGCTCGAGGCCGCCCTCACGCGGTGGGCCGACGTCGTCGCGCGCACTCTCCGCGTACCCCCATCGACCAATAGGTCACTCGAGGCACACGCCGACGTACCCCCATCGACCAATAGGTCACTCCAGGCACACGCCGACGTACCCCCATCGACCAATAGGTCACTCCAGGCACAGGCGCCAGGAGCCGGGGCTGCGGGCGGCGTGGGGTTCGCGCTCCTCGCCGTGCTCGGTGCGCAGCGTCGCTCCGGCGTGGACGTCGTCCTCGACCTCGTGGGGCTCGATCCGGCCCTTCGCGGGGCCGACCTCGTCGTCACCGGTGAGGGCGCGCTCGACGACCAGACCCTGACCGGCAAGGCGGTCTCCGGCGTGGCGCGGCGGGGAAGGGCGCAGGGCATCCCCGCCGTGGCGGTCTGCGGGCGGCTCGGCCTCGACGACACCGGGCTGGCCGCGCTCGAGCTGCAGGCGGCCTACCCGCTCTCCGACCTCGAGCCGGACCCGGCGCGGTCCGTCAGTGACGCCGCCGCGCTGTTGCGCCGCACCGGGCAGCGCATCGCCCGGGAGTGGCTCAGCGACCCACCGGCGTGACCGGGTCGGCCCCACCCAGCACCGCGAGCACGTTCGCGATGGCGAGGTCGGCCATCGCCGTGCGTGTCTCGATGGTGGCCGAACCGAGGTGCGGCAGCAGGACGACGTCGTCGCGGCCGAGCAGCCCTGGGTGCACCCGCGGCTCGTCCTCGAAGACGTCGAGCCCCGCCCCGGCGATCTCACCCGCCTCGAGCGCCTCCACGAGTGCGCCCTCGTCGACCACCGGACCACGTGCGGTGTTGACGAGGTGCGCGGTGGGCTTCATCGCCCGCAGCTCGGTCTCGCCGACCAGGTGGCGGGTGGCCGGGGTGAGCGGGCAGTGCAGCGACACGACGTCGGATGCCGTCAGCAGCTCACCCAGGTCGACCACGCTGGCCCCCAGACCGTCGACGACCGCGGGGTCGGGCGTGGACCGGCCGGAGAGCAGGATCTCCATGCCGAACGCTGCCGCCCGACGAGCCGTGGCCAGGCCGATCGCCCCCGGCCCGACGATGCCCAGCGTCTTCCCGCGCAGGCCGGTGCCGAGGTCCGCGGTGAAGCTCCACCGCCACGGCTCGCCGGTGCGCACCCGGCGCTCGGCCGCGCCCAGACCTCGCGTGCTCATCAGGACGAGAGCCATCGCGATGTCGGCCGTCGCGTCGGTGAGCACTCCCGGGGTGTTCGTCACGACGACCCCGCGCTCGACGCACGCGGCGACGTCGATGTTGTCGTACCCCACGACGACGTCGGCGACGACCCGCAGACTCGGCCCGGCGGCATCCAGCAGCTCCGCGTCGACCCGGTCGACCATCATCGCGACCAGGGCGGAGATGCCGGGCACCGCCGCCAGCAGCTCGTCGCGGGGCATGGCGGCGGCGAGGTCGCGGTAGGTCACCTCGTGGCCGGCCTCCGCCAGGCGCTCGAGAGCGTCACCCGGAAGATGGGCTGTGACGAGCACCCGGGCCATGGTCACAGGATCTTCCGGACGAGGGGCAGCGGCAGGTGCCGCATCGCCGTGCCGAGCGGCACCCAGGGCCACGCGGGGACCAGGGCGTTCGCCTTCTCCTTCTCGATCGCCTCGACCATGGCCCGTACGCCGGTCTTCGTGTCGACCATGAAGGGGGCCTTCTTCACGCGCTCGTTCATCTCGGAACGGATGTAGCCGGGGTAGATCGTCGAGACCCGGATGTCGAGGTCGGGCTCCCCGAGCATCTCGTTGCGCAGCCCCTCCGCCAGGGTGGCCACACCGGCCTTGGTCGCGGCATACGTGGTCACGGTCTTGCGCATGCCCCGCATCGCCGACACCGACGAGATCATCACCAGGTGACCGCGCTTCTGGTCGCGGAAGATCTCCATCGCGGCCTCGGTCTGGGCCAGAGCGGCGACGAAGTTGGTCATCGCGGTCTGCCTGTTGGCGTCGTAGCGCCCGGTGCCGATCGGGGCGCCCTTGCCGAGCCCGGCGTTGACGACGACCCGGTCGATGGTGCCGAAGTCGTCACGGAAGGCTCGGAAGACCTCGAACACCTGGTCGTCGTCGGTGACGTCGAGGGCGCGCAGCTCGACCCGTCGGGCGGGGTGGGCCGCCCGGATCTCGTCGCGCAGCCCCTCGAGCCGCTCGGTGCGCCGGGCAGCCAGGGCGAGGTCCCAGCCGCGATCGGCGAGCTGGCGCGCCATCTCGGCGCCGAGGCCCGAGCTGGCGCCGGTGATCAGGGTGGTGGGCATGGGGCGTGCATCCTTGTCGGTCGGTCGGTCGGTCGGTCGGTCGGTCGGTCGGTCGGTCGGTCGGTGTCAGGAGCTGCCGAGGAGGGCGGCGCAGTGGGAGTCCAGGAAGCGCACGACGTCGCGGAACTCGCCGTAGGCCGGGTTGCTCGTCTCGCCGTGGTGGAACCGGTAGTAGATCTGCTGCGCGATCACCGCGAGCCGGAACGCACCGAACACATCGTAGAAGCGCCACTGCTCGGGGGTCACGTCGAGGCCTCGCGCAGCGGAGTAGCGCGCGACGACCTCGGCGCGCGTCATCATGCCTGCGGTGTGTGTCGGCTGCCGACGCACCTCGAGGAAGGCCGGATGGTCGTCTGCCTGCACCCAGTAGGCCAGTGCTGCACCGAGGTCCATGAGCGGGTCGCCGACGGTGGCCATCTCCCAGTCGAGCACCCCGACGATGCGGGTCGGGTCGGCCGGGTCGAGCACCAGGTTGTCGAACCGGAAGTCGTTGTGGATCAGCACGTGCGGACGGTCGGCCGGCTGGTGCGCCTCGAGCCAGGCCATCGTCGCCTCGAAGTCGCCGACGTCGTCGGTGCGCGCCCGCCGGAAGCGGCCGCACCAGCCCTCGACCTGGCGACGCACGTAGCCCTCACCACGGTCAAGGTCGGCGAGCCCGGTGGCCTCGACGTCGACGTCGTGCAGGGCGACGAGCGTATCGATCGCGTTGTGGCACAGCGCGGTCACGCCGGGCTGATCGAGGCCGAGCTCTGGCGGCACGTCGCGGCGCAGGATGGTGCCCTCGATGCGCTCCATGACGTAGAACTCCGACCCGATCAGCGCCTCCTCGTCGCAGAACGCGAGCATTCTCGGCACCAGCGCGAAGACCGGGGCCAGGGACGCCTGGATGTCGTGCTCGCGCCGCATGTCGTGCGCGCCCCTGGCTTTGGTGCCGATCGGCGGGCGGCGCAGGATCAGGTCGCGTCCACCCTTGGCCGGTCCACCGGCGTACCTCAGGAGGTAGGTGAGGTTGGACGCGCCCCCCACGAACTGCTGCACCTCGGGGTTCCCGTCGATGCCCCCCTCGCCAGGTGCGTTGTCGCGCAGCCAGGTCGCGACGCGGCCGACGTCGAAGGCGTCCTCCTCGCGCACTGGCGCGGCACCGGCAACCGCGCTCACGGCACGACGGCGTCGGGGTCGGTGCCGGCCCGCCGGGCGAGCCGCTTGGCCTGCGCGGTCAGCATCCGGTCGTAGAGAGGGCGGGCGAAGCGCTTCGAGAGGTAGGCCTGGTGGCCCAGCCGCTCGGTGAGGATGATCTTCTTGCGTGCGTCGACGCCCTTGAGCACGATCGCCGCGATGTGCTTGGCGTCGACCTTGGCCTGGGTGATCAGCCGCATCCCGGCTTCCTGCATCGCGGCATCCTTGCCCGAGAACGAGCGATGCAGGTTGGTGCGGAAGAACGCCGGGCAGACCACGGACACGTCGATGTCCCACGGGCCCAGCTCGAACGACAACGTCTCGCTGATGGCCACCACACCGGCCTTGCTGGCGTTGTAGCTCGCCATGCCCGGGCCGTGCACGAGCCCCGCGAGGGAGGCGACGTTGACGATGTGGCCGCTGCGTTGCTCTTTCAGCAGCGGGGTGAACGTGTGGCAGCCGCGGGCCACACCGAGGAGGTTGATGTCGACGACCCGCTCCCAGTCGGCGATGGCCTCGACGTCGATGCGGCCGCCCGTGGCGATGCCGGCGTTGTTGACCAGGGTGTCGAGGCCGCCCCACGTCTCGCGGACCCAGGCCAGGGCCGCGTCCCAGTCCTGCTGCGAGCGCACGTCGAGCCGGCGGTACGCGGCACCTTCGGGCACCGTGTCGGGCCGCTGGTCGGCCAGGTCGCCGACGAGCACGGTGTCGCCACGGGCCACCATGAGCTCGGTGAGTTCCAGCCCGAGGCCCGAGGCGCCTCCGGTGACCAGGACGCGGCGGCTCATCGGGCGACCTCCGGGGTTGAGGCGGGGGTGGCTGCCGGCGTCGCGCCCGCCGGCGCGGCGGCGGCCGCCCGCACGGCATACGGACGCAGCAGGTGGCGGGCGACGACGCCGAGGTGCACCTCGTCGGGGCCGTCCGCGAGGCGCAGGCTGCGGGCGCCGGCGTAGGCCGCCGCGAGCGGGAAGTCTTCACTCATGCCGCCGCCACCGTGCAGCTGGATGGCGAGGTCGATCACGTCGCAGGCCATCTGGGGCACCGCGGCCTTGATCTCGGACACCTCCGACTGGGCACCCTCGATACCGACGGTGTCGAGCTTCCAGGCCGCGTGCTGGACGAGCAGGCGGGCCGAGTTGATGGCGATGCGGGCGCGGGCGAGGCGTTCCCGGTTTCCGCCGAGGTTGGCGATCGGCTTGCCGAAGGCGACCCGGGTGCTGGCCCGCTCGCAGGCCAGCTCGAGCGACTTCTCGGCCAGGCCGATCAGGCGCATGCAGTGGTGCACCCGGCCCGGGCCGAGGCGCCCCTGGGCGATCTCGAACGCGCGGCCGGGGCCCGCGAGGATCGCACTGCTCGGCAGGCGAACCCCGCGCAGGGTCACCTCGCCGTGACCGAGCGGCTCGTCGTACTGGCCGAGCGCGGTGAGCATCCGCTCGACCGTGACGCCGGGGGCCTGCAGAGGGACGACGACCATCGAGTGCTGGCCGTGCCGGTGCGCGGCGGGGTCGGTGAGCCCCATGAAGATGCCGACCCTGCAGTCGGGGTGGCCGGCGCCGGTCGACCACCACTTTCGGCCGTCGAGCACGACGTCGCCGCCGTCGAGGGTTGCCGTGGCTTCCATGGTGGTGGCGTCGGAGCTCGCGACCCCGGGCTCGGTCATGAGGAACGTGCTGCGCACCCGGCCGTCGAGCAGCGGCTCGAGCCATTCCTGCTGCTGTTCCGGCGAGCCGTAGCGCAGCAGCACCTCCATGTTGCCGGTGTCGGGGGCGTTGCAGTTGAAGACCAGTGGCGCGAGAGCCGACCGGCCGGTCTGCTCGGCGACGGCCGCGTAGTCGGTGGTGGTGAGGCCGGCGCCTCCGTCGGTGCCGAAGCGGGCTGCGTACGCGTCGCCGTGCCCGGCCGGGAGGAAGAGGTTCCACAGGCCCTGCTGGCGAGCCTTGGCCTGCAGCTCCCCGACGACGGCCGGCGGCGGCCAGGCGTCCTCACCGCGAGCACGCCGCCCGGCTACGTCGCGCAGGATGCCGGGCTCGACGGGCTCGATCTCGGTGTCGACGAAGGCTCGTACGCGGGCGGTGAGGTCGGCGGCGCGAGGGGAGGGGGCGAAGTCCATGTCCTTGACCCTAGACCGTTGTTGAGCAATGCTCAATAGCATGGCAGCTCCGTCGCGGGTCCGGATGACGCCGCAGGACCGGCGCCGCCAGCTCGTCGGCATCGGCCTGCGCAAGTTCGTCGAGCGCCCGGTGCAGGAGCTCTCGCTCGACGAGGTGGCAGCCGAGGCCGGGGTCTCGCGCGGGCTGCTCTTCCACTACTTCCCCACCAAGACCGACTACCACCGGGCGGTCGTCGAGGCGGCGCGCCGGCGGGTCGGGCGCAACGTCTCCCCCGACCCCGGTGCGGTCGGCGAGGCGGCGGTGCGGCAGGTCGTGGAGCGGTTCCTCGACCAGGTGGCGCGACGGCGCGCGTCGTACGTGGCCCTGGTGCTGGGACAGGCGCCGATCGCGCGAGCGTCCGGCGACGACCCCGTCGAGACGGTGCGCGAGCATGTGGCCGGGGTCGTTGCGCGCGCCACCGATCTGCCGGATGCCGCGTTGCCCGCCGTGCACGGCTGGGTCGCCTACCTGGAGGACCGCGCGCTGCAGTGGGCCGCGCTGCCGGCAGCCGAGCGGGATGCCGGCCGGCTAGCTCTCGTCGACCACTGCGCCCGAGCACTCACCCTCCTGACCTCCCCGCCTGACCGCCCAGCCGAGTCGGGTGCTGAGACGGCTGCTCGGGCAACCGCCTGAGCACCCAACTCGGGCTGGTTCCGGCCTCGAGTGCGGAAACGGTAGCCAGGGCAGCCACTTCCGCACTCGAGGCGAGGTCCACATACCCAGTGGGGTATGGTTCGGCGATGCTCGACGCACTGCGCCTCTGGTCTCCTCGTCGCTGGTTTTCCGCGGCCGCCGCGACCGTCATGACGGCCCTGGTGGTGGCTGTCCCCACGGCGATGCTGCCCACGCCGGTGTTCGGCCGCGAGGTCCCCACGACGTGGTGGGCCTGGCCGGTGCTGGGTCTCACCTCGGTGCTGAGCGGTTTGTTGCTCGCGACCTACGTGCGGGAGCCGGGCGCCGAGGCCGCGACCACGGCATCCATCGACCGCCGCGGCGCCGCGGGCGGCCTGTTGACCTTCTTCGCCGTGGGGTGCCCGGTCTGCAACAAGCTCGTCCTGGTCGCCCTCGGGTACGCGGGTGCGCTGCGCTGGTTCGCGCCGGTCCAACCGTTCCTGGCCGTGGCCGGAGTCGCCCTGGTCGCCTGGGCCCTGCACGCCCGGTTGCGCGGAGGGCTGGCGTGCCCGGCCCCGACCGAGCCGGCACCGAAGGTCACCGATCACCTCGCGGTCTGACCAGCACGAGCGAGCTGGGTGCTGAGACGGCTGCCGGGGCGACCCGGCCCGAGTACCCGGCTCAACCAGACACCGCATCCGGTAGGCCTTGACCTTCCAGGGCCGGCCCTGGGTCAGGGGCGGGCGCGTGCGTGGGCCTGGTCGAGCAGCTCGGTGACGGCGGCGGCATCCGCGTCGGCGAGCACCACCTCGACCGTCATCAGCCGCTTCCCCCACCAGCCCTCGCGGCACCACGGCCACTGCGCCACCGCCGCACGGATCGGCTCCTCCTCGAGCATCACCCGCAGCACCTCGTCGGTGGGCAGCGTGGCGAAGATCCGCCCCCGGGCGCCCGTTCGGAAGCTGGGGAAACCGTGATGGGGGAGCTCGACGACGTCGGGGAGGTCGTGCGCGAGCCGCCGCACGTCCTCCGGCGTCATGACGACCTCGTCGGAAGTGGGGGGGTGGGTGGGCGGGGGGCCACAAACCCCCAAACCCCCCGGGCGGGAAGAGGCCCGGGGGCCGGCGGGGGCGCGCCCCCCACCACCCCCCCCGCGGCGGGCCCCCCCCACACGGGGTGGCCCCCCAACCC
>JBBQWX010000126.1:0-13219 GCA_038210185.1 Actinomycetales bacterium | reverse complement strand
GGCCTCACTGACCACCCCCGGCAGACGGCCGGGAAACGAGCACGAATGAGCGCCCCGCCCGCCAAGCCCGAAACCCTTCCACTACAACCACAAACCCCTGCTCATCCCATCGGGTCACCCACATTCATGCCGGAAGACCCTCAAAACTGTCAGAAGTGCCGTCGATTCCATGAATTGTCCGACGTCGTGCACCTCGGGCGCGTCCGTGGCGGTGAGTCATGCATCGTCCTGAGGCCCTGCAGCCGGTCATGGCTCATGGTGAGTGCAAACGCAGTACGTCGCCCCGCTTGTGGATGTGGTGAACGGTTGGACAGGGGATCGCCAACGGCAGGGGCTCGCCTCCCCTAGGCCGGCCTGGGCGTGCGACAGCCCCGCCTGGCTGACCGCAGGCCTGGCCCGACAGGCGTGCGGGCAAGGGCCGCGGTATGCCCGGTTCGGCTGCGGCGCGTCATCGCTCAACGCGCTCGTGCCTACCGGACATGCCGAATGTCGGACGCTTCGCGAAGGTGCCCTGTGGGCTGCTGGAGCCGTCCCGGGCGAGCCACCTGCCACCCCTGCCGACCCGGAGCCGCCGGGCTCCCGCCTGTTGGGGTGCCAGAGGCGCGACCCGCCGCGCACCCTGCATCACCTCCGTCGGTGCGGACCCGTGAACGGGCAGTCGGCAGGCCACGGTCCCCCACCGAGCGTGGCCCTACCGCCTTCAGCAGATGACTGCCTGTCGTCATCCGGATTCGCCCCGAAGCGCTAGCTTCCGGTTCCGTCAAGTCCGGCTTGGATCACCCGGGACTTCTCCATGGCCACGGTGTTCGTGGCCCTGGAAAAGCCCCCGGACACCCGGTTTGCGCACGGTCTGGTGCTCAGTCCTGTGCAGCTTCGACTGAATCTCGACAGCTGGGCGCGGTCGTGCTCCTCCAGCGTGACTCGCAGGGCCTGAACCGGGTCACCGACCGGTGGCTCGGTGACCCGGGCACCGACAACACCGGCCTGCAGATCTCGCTGGCCGTCCGCGAGAACGACGGGGCCGGTCCCTCGGACCTGGTCGCGACCATCGGCGTGCCACGCAGCACGGTCGCACGTGGGCTGTCGCGTCTCCGAAAGCGCGAGTTCATCGAGCGCGGGACGGCACCGAGCCGGAACCGCCTGGAGTGCTCGAGGCGGCTGGGCCGGGAAGCGCGGCCGGTGCCGCCTACGTGCGAGAGCTCGATCGCTTGGAGGCGGCCAGGCTCGTCGTGCGCAAGTCCGGGGCTGGACAGCGAACGCCGGGCCGTCGTCATGCACCTGACAGCCCGCGGGCGTCACGCGACGGCGGCGCGGGTCGGGGGGGCCCCCGCCGCCCGGTCACACCTCCCGTCAGGCTCGGCTACGGTGCACGATGTGAGCCAGCCGGTGCGCCTGCCGTTCGACCCGATCGCCCGGGCGAGCGAGCTCTGGCGCGAGCGGTGGGGCGAGGACTCGCGGTCGGTCTCGATGGCGACGGCGACCTCGGTGATGCGGGTGCAGCAGCTGCTGCTCGGGCGGTTCGACGCGATCGCGGGCCGGCACGATCTGACCTTCGCCCGGTACGAGGCCCTGGTGCTGCTCGCCTTCAGCCGGGAGGGGCGGCTGTCGATGTCGCGCATCGGGGAGCGGCTCATGGTGCACCCGACCAGCGCCACGAACATCGTGCAGCGGCTCGCCGCGCAGGGGCTGGTCGAGCGGGTGCCAACCCCGCCGACCGCCGTGGGGCCCTGGCCGTCATCACCGATGCCGGCCGCGAGGCGATGGAGGCCGTCACCGCCGACCTCGAGGACGTCGACTTCGGCCTTCCGATGCTCGACGACGAGCAGCACGCCGCCCTGTTCGCGCTGCTGCGCGGTGCGGGTGGGGGCCCTCGACTTCGACCTCTGACCCCTTGCGTCGGCGTGGCGTGCGTCACGTGCCCGAGAGCGGGGATTTGTCCTCACGGGGTCGGGTTTGTCATGGTGGAAGACAGCCCTTGGCCCGGACGCGTGTCCGGGACGCCGCCGGACACAGCAAGGAACCCCACTTCATGGCCACCATCGTCAAGCGCGTCGCCGGAGCGCTCCTGGCCCTCGTCGGCCTGGTGCTCACCGTCGTGGGCGTCTGGTTCGCGGCCCAGCTGGGGACCTCCGGCACCGCCGAGTTCGCCGTGCGCCCGGGCACCACCGACCCGGTGCTCATCGGTCCCGACGTGCTCAACCGGGTCGACTCGGACGTCGTGGTCACCGCCACCCCGGCCGCCGGGGCCTCGGTGTGGGTGGCGCTGGCCAACCCCTCCGACGCCACCGCGGTCCTCGGGAGCGCGAGGCACCTGGCCGTCACCGGGGTGTCCGTGCGCGACTGGGCGTTGCTCACGACGACCACCGGCACGGGGTCGGCCCCCGAGCTGGGTGCCGCCGACCTCTGGCGCCAGCAGGACGACGCGAAGGGCCCGGTGACGCTCACCGTGGAGCAGTCCGGTGCCCCCGAAACCGTCGTCGTCGCGACCGAGGGCGGCGAGCTCGCGTCGCTGACCCTGGCCGTCGCCGACAAGGCGTGGTTCGTCGAGGCCGTCATCGCCGCCCTGGTCGGGCTATTCCTGCTCGTCGTGGGCGTCGCCCTGCTCTCCACGCGCCGCACCCGGCACCCCGGACCGGGAACACCAGAAGCCGACCCGGCCGTTGGAGCCGGGAATGCCCCCCAGAAACCCCATGACCCCCAGGAGGTCACCCGATGACCCCGCGTCCCGTGACCACTTCGACGTCCTTCGCCCGACTGCTCGCCTCGACCACCCTGCTGGGCGCGCTGGTGCTCGCCGGCTGCGGCACGCAGGACGCCCTCGTCGGGCTGCACCCGGCACCGCCGGAGCAGACCGCGTCGGCGCCGCTCGACACCGAGGGTGCCACCGCGGTCGCCGCTCGTCTGCTCGCCGCGGCCGACGCCCCGGTCGAGGGTGACGCCAAGGCCGCCGCCGCGGCTCGTGCCGAGGTGCTCACCGGCGACGCCCTGAAGGTCGCCAATGCCGAGGCCGCGCACAGCGCCGCGAAGCCCGGGACCACCGAGCTCGCCTCTGCGCCCACCCCTACCGTCGTCGCCCAGTCGCAGGGCCGTCAGTGGCCCCGGGCGATCCTGGCCACGACCCTCGACGAGCCCACCACCACCCAGTGGCTGCACGTCATGACCTCCGCGAAGCCGGACCAGCCGTTCCGCATCGCGGCGAGCGTGCCGATGTCCCCGGAGACCGAGCTGCCCGCGCTCGGCGCCCAGCTCGAAGGCGCGCCGCTGCTCGACACCACGGCCAAGAACGACCTGCCGCTCTCGCCGGCGGATGCCGTCAAGGCCTACGCCGCAGGGCTGGCCTACCCCAAACCCAGGGCGAGCACCAGCGTCGCGGTCGACGACCCGTTCGCGCAGCGCCTCCGGACCGCAGCCGCCGTGCAGGCCAAGACGCTCGGCGCGCTCGCCACGCTGACGACCACCCACACCCCGGTGCTCGAGAACGCCATCACCTTCCGGTTGGCCGATGGTGGGGCGGTCACCTTCGCCCTGATGAGCCGCACCGACGCCATGACCGTCAAGCCGAAGGGGAAGGAGCTGACGCTCCCCGCGGAGTACGCGAAGCTCGTCGGGAAGACCAAGGTGACGAAGTCGGTCACCCTCACCAGCCTCGAGCCGATCGTGCTGGTCGTGCCCCGAACCGGCAAGGCCGAGGTCATCGGCGCTCGCGACGTGCCGGCGGCCGGGAAGGCCCGCTGAACCCACAACGGGTACGGCTTTGACAGAATCGGGACCATGACCGAGACCACCCCTCCCGCGGGCACCCGCGGCGCCGTCGACCTGTCCTCCGTCGCCGGGATGACCGCACCCACCGCCGCCACCGCAGGAGCCGGGATGCCGGCCGGCGCCGTCCCCGGAACACCCGTCGGCCCTCCTCCCACCGTGCCGGGCGGGCTCGTCGTCCAGGTCGACGCCGGCAACCTCAGCGAGGCGCTCAACCGCACCCTCCAGGTGCCCGGCGTGCTGGTCCTGTGGGGCTCGGCCTACCCCCAGACCCGCGAGCTCTTCGACACCGTCGTGCGGGTCGCCGCCTCGCTCGAGGGCCGGCTGCTCGTGCTCAGTGCCGACCTGTCGACCTCACCCGAGCTGCTCGCGGCCTTCAAGCCCCTGCTCGAGCAGGCATTCGGCCAGCCGAGCGTGCCGGCGACCTTCGGGCTGCTCCAGGGCCAGCCGGTGCCGCTCTTCCCGGGCCTGGCCCCGGAGAGCGAGGTGCGCACCGTGCTCGACCAGCTGCTCCAGGCGGCGGTGCAGAACGGCATCACCGGACGGGTGCAGCTCGAGGTGGTGCCGGGCTCCGACGACACCGACGACCTGCCCCCGTTGCACGAGGAGGCCTTCGACGCCATCGAGCGCGGTGACCTCGACGCTGCGGTGACCGCCTACGAGAAGGCGCTCGCCGAGAACCCCAAGGACTCCGATGCCGAGCTCGGCCTCGCCCAGGTGCGGCTCATGCAGCGCACGTCGGGCGTCGACCTCACCGCCGCGCGAGCGGCGGCCGCGGCCGACCCCGACGACGTCGAGGCGGCCATCGTCGTCGCCGACCTCGACGTGCTCGGCGGCCACGTGGAGGACGCCTTCACGCGCCTGCTCGACCTCGTGCGGTCCTGCTCGGGCGACGAGCGCGACCGGGCCCGCACCCATCTGCTCGAGCTGTTCTCGGTGGTCGGCGGCTCCGACGAGCTCGTGCGCAAGGGCCGCACCGCCCTGATGAGCGCCCTGTTCTGACCCTCGGTGCCTCCCAAGCTCCTCGACGACCACGTCCGGTTCCGCTTCGACCTCGCCGCCCCGGACGTCACCGGTATCACCCTGCAGTGCGACCCCGTGGTGGCCGGGCCCCGGGACTTCCGTCGCGACGGTGCGGGCTGGGTGCTCGAGGTCACGCGACCGCGCCTGCAGCGCCTCGAGTACCGCATCGTCGTGGCCCGTGGCGACGAGATCGAGGAGGTGCTCGACCCCACCAACCCGCTGAGCGTCGCCACGGCCTTCGGCGACCGGTCGGTGCTGGAGATGCCCGGGTACGTCCCGCCGTGGTGGCTGTCCGCGCCGACCGTGCCGGGCCGGATGACGAGCATGACGTTCGGCGGTGAGACCGCCGACGAGGTGCCCGTGACCGTCTGGAGCCCGACCGACCTCGCCGACGACGAGCCGGCGCCCCTGCTGCTCGTGCACGACGGGCCCGAGTACGACCTGCTCGCCCGCCTCACGACGTACAGCGCCGCCCTCTTCGCGGCGGGCGCCCTGCCGTCGCACCGGGTCGCGCTGACCCACCCCGTCATCCGCGACGCCTGGTACTCCGGCTCCCCGAGATACCTGCGCACCATCGCCGACGCCGGGCTCGACCGGCTGGGGGAGCGCTATGCCGTGCGCGGCCCGGTCGTGGTCGTCGGTGCCAGTCTCGGCGGGCTCACCGCCCTGCTGCTCGGGCTGCTCGCGGCGCCGCGGGTGGGCGGCGTCTACTCACAGTCGGGCTCGTTCTTCCAGGTGCGCCACGACGACTCCGAGAGCGGCTACCGCTACTTCGGGCGCATCTCGCGACTGGTGCAGGCGGTGCTCGACATGCGCCACGCGGAGCACCCGCTCACCATCGGGATGTCCTGTGGAGCGCTCGAGGAGAACGCCGCCAACAACCGGGACATGGCCGCGGCCCTGCGCCGGGCCGGGCACGACGTCGCCTTGCGCGAAGTTGCCGACCTGCACAACTACACCGCCTGGCGCGATGCCCTCGACCCCGGCCTCACCGAGGTGCTCCGCGAGGTCTGGGGGTAGCCACTCAGTCGCTGTTGCGGGCCCGGATGCCGACCGGCAGGGTGGGGTGCCATGGAGACGACCCGGGTTCGCCTGCCGGTTCCCGGCCACGACGCCGACCTCGAGGTCGTCCGCCACGGGTCGTGGGGCCGGCCGGTGCTGCTGTTCCCCTCGGAGGCCGGCTCGGCCCGCGACGCCGAACACAACGGGATGCTCGACGCGGTGCGGCCGCTCATCGAGGCGGGCCGCGTGAGCCTGTTCTGTGTCGACTCGCTCGACGGGTGGTCGTGGTCCGACAGTGACGTGCCGACCGAGGAGCGCGCCCGCCGCGGCCAGACCTATACGGCGTGGCTGTCCGAGGTGGTGCTGCCGTGGCTGCTCGACCAGGTGGGTGGCGGCCAGGAGGTGATCACCGTGGGCGTCTCGCTCGGCGCCTACCACGCCGTGCACCTCACCCTGCAGCGCAGCGACGTCGCACCCCTGGCCATCGGCCTGTCCGGCAGCTACGACCCCTCCACGTGGAACGGGTGGGGCGAACTCGGCGACGCGACCTACTTCGCCAACCCCACGGCGTACGTCGCGAACATGACGGGCGACCACCTCGACTGGGTGCGGTCGCGGGTGTCGGTGCTGCTCGTCGTCGGGCAAGGAGCCTTCGAGGAGTCACCGACCCGCGCCCTGTCGTCGACCCGTGCGTTCGCGGACGTGCTGGGGCACCAGGGCATACCGTACGAGCTCGACGTGTGGGGCCACGACAGTGCGCACGACTGGCCGTGGTGGCAACGCCAGCTCGCCCACCACCTGCCGCGATTCGTCTGACCCGCACCGACGAGAAGGAGACCGCATGGCCCCCAGGACCGACCACCTGGTCGGGCTGCTGCTCGGCGCCGAGGAGGACTGGCCGACCGCGTTCGAGGCGCTCGCCCGCCGGCTGGGCGTGCTGCGCGCGCCGGACGGCAGGCACCACACCCTCACCACCGAGCGGCTCACGATCGAGCCGTTCAACCTGCGCGACAAGGCCCGACACGAGCTCGTGATCGACCGCCTCGCCCACTGGTACTACCACCCGCGCGAGTGGTTGAAGAAGATCGCGCTGATGGACGACGTCTACCTGCTCAACAGCCCGTTCACGTTCCAGTCGATGGAGAAGCACTCGGCCTACTGCGCGCTGATGCGGCTCGGCATGAACGTGCCCGAGACCGTGCTGGTGCCCTACAAGCACCCCGTCGACAACGCGCGCTGGGCGTACACGTCCGCGCGGTACAACCGTTCCTTCGACCTCGACCGGGTGGCGGAGCCGCTGGGCTACCCGCTGTACATGAAGCCGTTCGACGGTGGCGGGTGGCGCGGCGTCTCGCAGGTGCACGACCGGGCCGACCTGCACCGCTCCTACGACGACTCCGGCGAGATGCTGATGCACCTCCAGGCGTCCGTGCCCGACTACGAGCACTTCGCCCGCTCGCTGACGATCGGGCCGGAGACGATGGTCATGAAGTTCCGCCCCGAGGAGCCGATGCACGAGCGGTATGCCGTGGCGCACGGGTTCCTGTCGGAGCAGACCGGACGCGAGGCGATCACCATCTCGCAGACCGTGAACGCGTTCTTCCGGTGGGAGTTCAACTCGTGCGAGATGCTCGTCAAGGACGGCGTCGTGTACCCGATCGACTACGCCAACGCCTGCCCCGACGTCGCGGTGACCTCGCTGCACTACTACTTCCCGTGGGCGATGAGGGCGCTGCTGCGCTGGACCGCGTACTGCGCGGTGACCGGGCGGTCGCCGCGCACCCAGGTCGACACCGGGCCCTGGTTCGAGGTGGCCGACGACGACGTGCTCGACTACCAGGGCAAGCTGGCGGCCTACCAGGCGCTGGCGGACGACTACTTCGAGATCGAGCGCTACCGGGCGTTCTGCGAGGCCTCGCTGCCGCACGTCGACGAGATGGTGCTGGAGTGGATCGACGGGCCGGACTTCGCGCGCCTGCTGCACTCCACGATCCAGCAGACCTACCCGCCGCACGAGTGGGAGCGCTTCGAGGCCCACTTCGGCGGGCTGCTGGGCCTGTGGGTGTCCGACGAGCGGCGCCTGCGCGGTGGCGACCCGGCGGTGCCCTGACCCGGTCGAGGGTAGGGAACACGCCGCTCGCCCCGACCGGCATCCGGCGTGTTCTCCACTCTCGACCAGGGGCTGGGGTCAGGAGAGCAGGGCGTCGACCTCGGGTGAGGCCGCCCGGTAGCCGGCCAGGAGGCGTCGTGCCGTCGAGACCGAGTCGACCAGTGGGTGCATCGCGAACGCCCGCAGCGCGGCATCCGCGGACCCTGTCGTGGCAGCCTCGATGACAGCCTGCTCGACCGCCTTGACCTGCTGCATCGTGCCCAGCTGGGAACCCTCGACCGGCGGCAGCGATGCGGCGTGCGGCCCATCGCGGTCGACAAGGCACGGGATCTCGACGACAGCGTCGTGCGGCAGGCCGGGCACCGCCCCGTCACCGCGGACGTTCAGGATCATCGTCGACGCCTCGCCCCGGCTGATCGCCGCCATGATGGCCAGCGCCACGCCTTCGTAGCCCCCGCCGGCGACGTCGGCCTCGTCGCGCTCCTCACCCTGCGCCCGGGCCTCACGCATGTAGGTGGCATCACGCTGCTCGCGCACCTGCCGCCACTGCTCGGCGGCCTGCTCGGGGTCCCGCGCGACGGCGTCGTAGAAGGCCGACTGCTGGTCGAGGAGGAACTCTCCGCGGGTCTGCGGGGCCGCCAGGATCGAGGCCACCGCCTCGCGGGTGAAGTAGTAGTAGAGGTACTCGTTGGGCAGCGCCCCCAGGGTGCGCACCCACTCGGGCCCGAACAGCCGGCCCTCCTCCAGGTGGAGCAGCGTCGCCGGGTCGTGCAGCAGCCGTGGGAGGTGGTCGGTGCCGTCGACCCGCAGCGCGCGCAGCCAGCCCAGGTGGTTGAGCCCGACGTAGTCGATCTCGGTGTCGGCCGGGTCGAGGCCGAGGGCCCCGATCGCCCTGCGCGCCAATGCGATCGGCGAGTCGCAGATGCCGATCACCCGGTCGCCCAGCACCGACTGCATCGCCTCGGTGACGATGCCCGCCGGGTTGGTGAAGTTGATGAACCAGGCGTCCGGGGCGAGGCGACAGGTGCGCTCGGCGATGTCGAGCGCCACCGGTACCGTGCGCAGCGCGTAGGCCAAGCCACCGGGCCCGGTCGTCTCCTGGCCGAGCACGCCGAGGTCGAGCGCGACCCGTTCGTCGCGGGTGCGGCCGGCGAGCCCACCGACCCGGATGGCCGAGAACACGAAGTCGGCCCCCCGCAGGGCCGTGTCCACGTCGTGGGTCGCGGTGACCCGGGGCGGGTCGACGTGCCCGGCCCCGAGCTGCGCGAGTACCGCACAGATCGCAGCGAGGCGGCCGGCATCCGTGTCGTGGAGCACGACCTCGGTGACCCGGCCGGGGGAGGTGTCGCGCAGCAGGGCGCCGAACACCAGGGGCACCCGGAAGCCCCCGCCGCCGAGGATCGCCAACCTCATGCGACCACCACGTCGACGTCGCGCGCCCGACACTTCTCGAGGATCGTGGGGTCGGCATCCGAGGTGGTCACGAGTACGTCGACGTCGTCGCCGACACAGACCCGCAGCGTGCCCGAGCCGGGAATCTTGTGCCCGTCGGCAACGACGACCACCTCGCGCGCGGCCGCGATGAGGGCTCGCTTGACCGGCACCTCGACGAACGTGGTGTCCATGACGTGGCCTCCGGGGCTGATTCCGCTGGTGCCGAGGAAGGCGCGGTCGACGCCGAGCTGGCCGGCGGCATCCTCGGTGAGCACGCCGACGAGGGAGTGGTAGGACCGCCGCACGAGGCCGCCGAGAAGGATCAGCTCGACCGCCTCGTCGTGCCGCAGCTCGTCGAGCACAGCGAGGCTGTTCGTGACCACCGTGATCGCCCGACCGCGCAGCTCACGGGCGAGCAGCGCGGTCGTCGTGCCGATGTCGAGCGCGACGACCTCGCCGTCGCGCACGCGGGCCGCGGCGGCGGCGGCCACCGCGGCCTTCTCCGGGGTGTGCGCCAGGGCGACGTCGGCGAACGGCCGCCCGGGGTCGGGTCCGTCGACCAGGCTCGCTGCCACGGCGGCGCCCCCGTGGACCCGGGTGACCACGCCCGCCCGGTCGAGCTGGTGCAGGTCGCGGCGGATGGTGGAGCGGCTGACGTCCAGCGCCGTGGAGAGGCCCGCGACCGAGACGGTTCCGTCGGCGCGGAGCCGGGCCACGATCTCGGTGTGGCGCTGCACCTTCACGCAGGTCACGGTAGCAACATCGCGCAGAACCAGCCATGCGGATGCCGTGAAGAGCCCGCCGACGCGTCCGAAGCGCGCAACCGCGCGCACCTTCGCCTTGCGAGCCACCCCCTGCGGGTCCACCATGGCGAGGTGCCACACACCTTCGACCCGCTGTCCTCGGTGCGCCGCGCCGGGGAGCCCGAGGTCGACGTGTTCGTTCAGGGCATGGTATTCCTCGACATTGTCTTCACCGGCCTGCACCAGCAGCCGCGCCCCGGCACCGAGGTGTGGGCCGACGGCATGGGCTCGTGCCCGGGGGGCATCGCCAACCTGGCGGTGGCCGCCTCCCGGCTCGGGCTGCGCACGGCGCTCGGTGCGGCCTTCGGCGACGACGACTACGGCGACTTCTGCTGGCGGGTGCTGCAGGAGCAGGAGCGGGTCGACCTGTCGATGTCCCGCCGCTATCCGCGGTGGCACACGCCGGTCACCGTGTCGGTGTCGATCGACGGCGACCGCACGATGATCACGCACGGTCACGACGCCCCCGAGGACGCCACGACGATGCTCGCAGGCACCCCGAGCGCCAGGGCGGTGCTGCTCGACCTCGACCGGGACAAGCCGCTGGGCCAGGGCCACCCCGAGCGCATCTGGGCCGAACGGGCGCACGAGGCAGGAGCGCTGCTCTTCGCCGACGTCGGGTGGGACCCCACGGGCGCCTGGTCGACGACGGTGCTCGACCAACTGTCGCTCTGCCACGGGTTCCTCCCCAACGCGGTCGAGGCGATGGCCTACACGCGCACCGACTCGCCGCACGACGCCCTCTACGCGCTGGCCGACCTCGTGCCGCTCGCGGTCGTGACCAACGGCCGTGACGGCGCCCTGGCGATCGACTCCACCACCGGTGAGGAGGCCTCGGTGCCGGCGCTGCGGGTCGACGCCATCGACGCCACCGGCGCCGGCGACGTCTTCGACGCCGGGGTCCTGCTCGGCACCCTGGCCGGCTGGCCGCTGCTGCAGCGGGTCAACTTCGCCACGCTGTGCTCCAGCCTCGCGGTCCAGGAGTTCGGCGGCTCGCTGGCCGCCCCCGGCTGGGGGGACATCGCCGACTGGTGGCACCGGGCGCGCGGCCGGCCGACGACCACTGCGGCCGAGCGCTCGGTACAGCGCCGCTTCGCCTTTCTCGACGACCTCGTCGCCGACGTGCCCACCGGTGCGGTGCGTCGGGCCGCCGCCACCATCGCCAAGCTTTCGGACGTCTAGACCGCCCACCCACCCCACCCACCCACGGGTGACTACTCAAGGGGAACCAGCATGTCCCGCAGCCGTACTCGCACCTTCGACCGTTTCCACACCCGCACCGTCCTCAGTGTCGCCACGGCGCTGGGCGCCGGCATCGTGCTCGCCTCCTGCGCACCCGGCGGCTCCGGCGGGTCGTCGTCGTCGGCCGCCCCGACGTCGGCCGTGAAGACCGATGCCGCGTCGCTCGGCGACGTCACCCTGACCGTCTGGGACCAGGAGGTGCGCGGCGGCCAGGAGAAGCAGATGTCCACCCTGAACGCCCAGTTCCAGGAGAAGTACCCCAACATCACCATCAAGCGGGTCTCGCGGTCCTTCGACGACCTGGTCAAGACCCTGCGCCTGGCCCTCAGCGGTGCGGACGCCCCGGACGTCGTGCAGGCCAACAACACCCGCTCGCAGATGGGCGAGTTCGTCAAGGCCGGTCAGCTGGTCAACCTCGACCCGTACGCCGCCGCCTACGGATGGGACAAGCGCTACCCCGAGTCGGTGCGCGCCGTGGCGTCGTACTCGCCGGACGGCGCGACCTTCGGCAGCGGGTCACTGTTCGGGATGCCGCAGGTCGGCGAGGTCGTCGGCATCTTCTACAACGACGCCAAGATGAAGTCACTCGGCATCAACCCGCCGAAGACCTGGGCCGACTTCGACGCGGCGCTGGAGACGGCCAAGTCCAAGGGCGAGGTGCCCCTCGTGCTCGGCAACCTCGAGAAGTGGCCCGCCGGGCACGTGTTCGGTGTCGTGCAGGGCCGCTACACCAAGGCCGACGACATCCGCACCCTCGGGTTCGGCCAGCCGGGAGGGTCGTGGACCACCCCGGAGAACACCAAGGCCGCGCAGACGATGGTCGACTGGGTCGACCAAGGCTACTTCAGCAAGGGCTTCAACGGCCAGGACTACGACCCCGCGTGGCAGGGCTTCAGCAAGGGCACCGGCGTGTTCCTCATCGCGGGCTCGTGGCTGCAGGCCGACCTGTCCACGGCCATGGGCGCCGACGTGAAGTTCGTGCTGCCGCCCGCGCCGGAGGCCGGCGGCACCCCGGTCACCACCGGGGGCTCGGGCCTGCCGTTCGCCGTCACGAACACCTCCGAGAACAAGGACGCCGCAGCGGCCTACATCGACTTCATCACCAGTGCGAACGCGATGAAGGTGCTCGCCGAGACCGGCAACCTGCCGGTGGTCGAGACCCAGCAGCAGACGGCGGCCGACGCCCTGGGCACCGATGTGTTCACGGCCTTCGGCACCGTGTCGACCGCCAACGGGCTGGTGCCCTACCTCGACTGGGCGACCCCGACGATGGGCGACACCCTCGGCGCCACCGTGCAGGACCTCCTGGCGAAGAAGGCCACGCCGCAGCAGGCCCTCGAGGCGCTCCAGAAGGACTACGCGGACTTCACCGGCCAGTGAGGGGCCGCACCGCGCGCCCGGCCGGCCCCCCGGGGGAGCCACGCAGGGTCGGGTACCTCTACGTGCTGCCCGGGTTCCTCGTGTACGCCCTGTTCGCCCTGTACCCCCTGCTGCGGGCCGGCTGGCTCTCGCTGTTCGACTGGGACGGGCTCACCCTGGGCACCTGGGCCGGTCTGGGCAACTACGCGGAGGTGCTCACCGACGAGCGGCTGCGGGCGGCGTTCGGGCACGCCCTGGTGCTCATGGTGTTCTTCGCGGTGGTCCCGCTGGGCGTCGGGCTGGTGCTGGCCTCGATCCTGCACCGGGCGCGGGTGCGGGGGCTGTCGTTCTTCCGCACCGTGGTCTTCCTGCCCCAGGTGGTGGCGATGGTCGTCATCGCCGTCTCGTGGCGCCGGATCTACGCCCCGGACGGCACGATCAACTCGGTGCTCAGCGCGGTCGGCCTGGACTCGTGGACCCGAGGGTG
>JBBQWX010000125.1:0-13254 GCA_038210185.1 Actinomycetales bacterium | reverse complement strand
TTCCCCCGCCCGCTGCAGGGCGACTCGGTGCCCGGCAGCCCGCACCACGGCATCCCGTTGTGGATCGCCGGCGGCGGGGAGCGCAAGACCCTGCGGATCGCTGCGGAGTACGCCGACTACACCAACTTCTCGGGGATGCCGGAGGAGTTCAGCGCGAAGAGCGAGATCCTTCGGGGGCACTGCCAGGAGATCGGACGCCCGTTCGAGGAGATCGTCCGCAGCGCCAACTTCAACGTCGTGATCGGCCGCGACGAGGCCGAGGTGCAGGAGCGCCTCGACTGGATCCGCGCCCACTACACCTCGGCAGGGCTGCCGGCCGACGTCGTGGAGTCGACCGTGCAGTCCTTCGCCGACGGCCCCCTCGTGGGCACGCCCGACCAGATCGTGGAGGCCTTGGTCGACCTGCAGGAGCGCGGCATGGACTACGCCATCACCTACTTCGTGGAGCAGGCCTACGACATCTCCGGCGTCGAGCTCTTCGAGCGCGCCGTGATCCCCGCCTTCATCGAGCAGGAGCCGCACAGCAACCTCTGGCACTTCATGCACGGGCGGTAGGCGAAGAAGGGTGTCGCGTAACGGCAGTGGTGCGAAGAGGCCCACCACCCCCGGTCGGGGTGGAGGGCCTCTTCGTGGGGACAGCTCAGCCGGTGATCGTGTACGGGTTCCAGCCGCTGCCCGCGTCCATGGACGTGTAGATGACGCCGTTGCCGACGCTGGGGTAGTCGAGCAGCACGCCGGTCGTGGTGCGGGCGAACATCTCGGTGTAGCCGCCCCAGTTCTCCGTCGTGGCGAAGGCGGTGCGGGCCTGCCACCCCCCGCCCAGTGACCGGCGGGTCGAGAACGTGCCGGCGCCGTTGCCCGGGTAGAGCCACAGCACTCCGGTGGCGCGGTCGCGAGCCAGCAGGTCCGCCGTGTTGTCGTAGTTCCAGTCCCCGACTCCGGCGAACGCGTTCATGACGTTCCAGCCGCCGCCGATGCTCTGGCGGGTGCCCAGGCCTCCTCGACCGTTGCCGAGGTAGAGCCACAGGGTGCCGCCGGAGTCACGAGCGATGAGGTCGGCACGCGTGTCGCCGTTGAAGTCTCCGCCGGACACGATCGCGTAGGCACCCCATCCGCCGCCGATCCTGGTGCGGGTCCCGAGGGTGAAGTTGCCCCTGCCCGGGTAGAACCACAGGCTTCCGGTGGTGTCGATCGCCATGACGTCTCCGCGACGGTCGGTGTTGAGGTCACCGGCGGCCACGAACTGCTTCATGACGTTCCAGCCGCCGCCGATCTGCCGGCGGGCGTCGAAGAACCTGGACACCCCGCCGGACAGCGGGTAGGCGTACAGCACGCCGGTGCTCGACCGAGCCAGGATGTCGCCGTTCGCGTTCCCACCGAAGTTGGACGTGCCCGGCGACAGCGGCGAGCGCATGTCGAAGCCGTAGAAGCCGACGTCCCGGAAGTCACGCGGACCGCCGATGTCGGTGACGGTGGTGGAGCTGCCGTCGTACCGGTCGATCGACCAGTAGTAGGCATCCGGCCCGCCGTACGGGTCGGGGTACTGGTCGTAGAAGTAGATGTTCCCGTCCGAGGCGGCGACGGGCCAGCGGATCAGGGCGTCGGACAGGGTGGCCAGGGTGCTCAGCTTGCCGTTCGCGGCGCGCCGGGCCAGTGTCGACGACGCCCCGTTGAGGGTGGCGAAGAGGACCGAGCCGTCGGGCTGGCCCATGGGGTCGAGGGCGCCGGCGGTGCCGGCCACGGGGCTCCTGGCGCCGGTCGATGCATTGACCAGGGTGAGCAGGCCGCCCGGAGCCAGGTTGGCAGCCACGATGGTCGTGCTCGTCACCGAGCCCGGGGTGTCGATCCAGTCTGCGGTCACGAGGCCGGCCGACGGCGGAACCATGATGAGCGGGTGGGTCGTCGTGTTGACAGGGAACGTGTAGAGACCCCGTGACACGTCGAGAGCGGGAAGGGTCAGCGCCTCGGCGACGATGCGCTGGCCGTCGGGGGAGAAGGCCGGCTCGTCCAGCATGGTGCCGCCGGGTGAGGCGACGGACCACAGCAGCGCCCCGGTGGAGGCCTTGCGCACGGTGATCGAGAACACACCTGCGACCTGCTCGACCGCGGCCACGAGACGGCCGTTCGGTGAGAATGCCGGGCGGCTTGCCTCTGCGGTGTACGACGGGAATCCCGGACCGTAGGTGTCCTGCTCCCACACCTCGGTGTCCCCGGCGAAGAAGAGGTCCGGATACCCGGCCCCGTCGTAGGTGCTCATGGTCATCCAGTCCGCGCCCGCGGTCTCGTCCACTTCGGGGTAGCGACAGGAGAACGACGAAGAGCCGGAGCTGACGACCACGGTGTACGCAACCAGACCGAGCGTGTTCTGACCGGTGTCCTCGAACGACGTGCTGGTGCCGGGCAGGTCGGGGGCGATCGTCGTGGAGGCCCCCCCGGCGCGCTCTCGCCTGACGTCGAACGACGTCGCGCCCGGCTGGGCCTCCCAGGAGATGTGGTTGTGGTCCTGCGTCTGGGTGAGGAGCACACCGAGGCCGTCGCACTCGGCGGAAGCGGCAGCCGGCTGTGGGGCGTCCGACACCTTGCCGCCCGCCAGGCTCTGCGTCTGGGGGGCCTTGGCCTTCCCCGTGACCGCCGGCGCGTCCTTCTGCGCGGCGAGCGGGCTCGCCGTCGTCGAGCGCTCGCGGGTCTGCTTGGCGAAGCTGCTGATGATCTCGGCGCGAGAGTCGTGGGGCGAGACCCCCAGGGCCGGTGTGCTGCCCGTTGCGCCGACGACCAGAGCCCCGGTCACGGTGGCGACGAGGGCCGCGCGACTGCGACCGCTCGATGGGAGAAGTGTCATGGCTGGTGTCCCCCCAGCTCGGAGTGAGTGGTGCCTGCCGAGGGCAGTGTAGATGGTGGCGGGCCGCCGGCGCAGCAGGATCGCGAGAACCCGCAACCCGGCCTAGTCCTTCGTCCGGTCTTCACGCCTGCGGGTCCCGAGCCGGGGCGCGGCGGTGCCGCCCGGCTGCACCTCCTGCGGCGGCATCGCCGCACGCCCGGCCCGGTCGTCGGTCGGCCACAGTCCCCATCGACGCACCGCGCGGCGCACCTCGGGGTAGTGGCGCTCGATGAGGTACCAGTAGGCCAGCGCCACGACATTGGCGAAGATGATGGCTCCGGGGACGGCGACGAGCGGGTGGTCTGCGAGCCACGGCACCGTCTGCAGGTAGATCAGCAGGCTGAAGTGGACCAGGTACAGGCTGTACGACGAGTCGGACAGGTAGGTCACCCCTCTGCGGGCGAGGTTCCCGAGCGGCCGTGGGTTCGAGCGTGCGGGGCCGCCGCCCCGTCGGACGAAGCCGACGTAGGTCGACAGCACGGCCAGGGCGAGGAAGAAGGCCACCTGTTCCTCGTACGCGTCCCAGTTGCCCCGCCACAGCAGCCACGGCGTGACGACGAGCCCGGCGACGCCGAGCACCCGGTGCGGCAGGGCGGTCATGAACCATGGCCGGGAGGCCCCGATCGCGTACAGCATCCCCATGACCCAGGCCAGGACCAGTCCCTCGTGGTGGCGCACCGTGTCGACGACCACGGCGAGGGACATCCCCAGGGCCAGGACCCCCAGGATGCCGAGGCGCCGGTCGCGCAGGAGCCGCAGCAGGATCAGCCCGAAGGCGACGTAGATCCAGAACTCGATGACGACCGACCAGAAGGGCGCGGCGGTGCCGATCGGGCGGGTGTCCAGGGGCAGACCGGTGCGGGCCGCCAGCGTTTCCATGACCGGGTTGTTGTACAGCATCGTCAGGTTGGTGGCGAGGGTCCACTTGTCGAGGTCCACCCGGATGAACGGGGTGTCCTGACCACCGAGGACGAGCCGGTCGAGCACCGACACCAGCAGGACGGCGGGAACGAAGGGGACGAAGATGCGCGCGACACGCTCCAGCAGGTACGAGTTGTACCCCCACCCGGGCGTCGACATCTTCGTCAGGGCCGAGCGGCTCACGAGGAAGCCGGAGAGCACGAAGAAGAGCAGCACGCCCAGGTTCTGCATGTAGAAGAACTCGGTGCTCGGCCGGAAGCGTCCTCGAGCCGCGACCATGAAGATACCCGGGACGAAGATGTTGAAGGCGTGCCCGACCAGCACCATCTGGGCGGACAGGGCCCGGACGGCGTCGAAGTAGACGATCGGGTGCTTGCTGGCGGTGGCCGGCAGCGGGTGGTGGGCGGGGTCGCCGCCGCTCACCACGCCGTCCACCCGCCGTCGACGGCAACGGTCTGGCCGGTCACGTAGGCGGACTCGTCGCCGGCGAGCCAGGTCACGACGCCCGCGAAGTCCTGTTCGGTCGCCATCCGGCCCAACGGGGTCAACGCGCTGTAGCGGTCCACGAAGGCCGAGTCCTGCCCCCGCTCGATGCCACCGGGGGCGAATCCGTTGACGCGCACGTGCGGGGCCAGGACGGTGGCGAGGTACCGGGTCAGCTGGACCAGGCCTCCCTTCGTGGCGCCGTACGCGGCTGGGTTCCCCATGGTCGTGCCCTGGTACAGGTTCAGGTTGGGCCCGACGAGCCCGTAGATCGACGAGACCATGATCACGCTGCCGTGGCCGCTGGCACGCAGGAGCGGCGCCAGTCGGCGCGTGAGGGAGAAGGGCACCGTCAGGTTCAGCCAGGTCGCGGCGGCGAAGGCGTCATCCGTCTGCTGGTCGAACGGGACGGCATAGCCGGGGACCCCGGAGGTGCCGGTGAACGCGGCGTTGTGCACCAGCACGTGGCACTCCCCTTGGCGGCGCACCTCCGTCTCGACCGCAAGGAGCCCGCTGGGGTCCATCAGGTCGGCAGTGACCCCCACGTGGCCGGCACCGAGTCGCGCAGCCTGCTGTTCAGCGCCCACGCGGTCGACCACGATGACCCGGGCTCCCGCCGTGGCGAGCGCCTGGGTCAGCACCGCACCCAGCGGCCCGGCTCCGCCGGTGACCAGGGCCGTGCGTCCGACCAGTGAGCCGCCCATCAGGAACCGTCGACCCAAGGAAGGCTCACCAGCCCGGCGGCCACCAGCGCCTCGATGAGGCGGAACTCGTACTCGTCGTCGATCGAGAACGCCTGGGCCTCCGGGATCTCGACCCCCGCGTAACGACCCTCGTCGAACCACGACCGCTGCAGCGCCCGGGCGCAGGCGGCCCGCCACACGTAGAAGTTGCCGTTGATGCGCAGGTAGCGGTCGGCGTCCTGACGACGTGTGACGCCGGTGCCCGTTCCGAAGTATCGGCTCAGCGTCGCACCCTGGTGCCGCACACCGACCCACTCCGGCTGGAACGTCGGCTCCGAGATGCTGACGACGCCGTCGAGCTCAGGGTTTCGCCACAGCCGGTCCAGTGCGGTCTGCAGCTGGTGCGCTTCGCGTGCCGGGCTGGTGGGGTCGAGCAGCAGCACCGCGTCGTAGGTGCTCGCCTCCAGGCCCTCGACCGTCGTGAGGGCGTGGGCGATCACCGGTGCCATCGGGGTGTCGTCGGCTGCGAGCTCGGACGGACGCATGAAGGGCACGTCGCCCCCGTGCTCACGTGCGACCTGGGCGACCTCCTCGGAGTCGGTCGACACCACGGTGCGCGTGACGGCCGGGGTCAGGGCAGCCGCCTTGAGTGCGTGTGCGACCAGTGGGAGCCCGCACAAGGTCCGGGTGTTCTTGCCGGGGAGCCCTCGCGAGCCCCCACGAGCGGGGATGACGGCGAGCACGCGACGCGCCGGGGTCGACGAGGGGGAGGTCATGGCGAAAGAGTGCTTTCTGACGGGGTGCAGCGGGCATCGTCGCAGATCTGGACGGCCTGGACACCCTCGGCCAGCGACGCGGGGCCACCGGCGTCGAGGCGGACGGCCAGCGGCGCATCGGGTGCGGTGGTCAGCGCCGCCAGGGCCTGCCGGCGCATCACCGTGTCACGGTCCAGGTCGGTGGCCGTCGACGACGTGGTGCTGCGTCCCTCTGGATCCACCGTCGTCACGCTCGCGGTCATGGGGTCCCACGACACGGACCCACTCGGTGAGGTGACCACCGCCCCACGTCGTGCCGGCCTGGTGATGTAGTCGACGCGGACCGTCACGGATGCGGACTGCGTGGACCACAGCAGGGTCGCACCCTGCTCGGCCGCCATGTCCAGGGGGCCGCCGGCCTCGAGGACCGCGTTCACCCGTCGGGGTCGGCCGAAGACCACCAGCGCGTAGTCGATCTCGTGGATGAGGTCCCGGAGGGCGCCGCCCTCGTCGGGCCGGGCGGAGTAGGACTCGCGGTAGTCGCGGTCAGGGCGCCATGACGGCAGCCAGGACTGGGAGAAGACGGTGGCCGAGTGGGGCCGGTCGAGTGCGTTGACGGAGGCGCGGAAGTCGCGGAAGCCGAGGTGGGCCCGCATCGGGGCCGCCACCGCCACCCGGTCCCGGGCCGACGGGTGGGCCAGGAGGCGCTCGACGTCAGCCACGCTGGAGGCGACCGGCTTCTCGACGAGGATCCGACGAGCCCCAGCGGCCAGGGCGGCCAGGGTGTCGTCGACGTGGCGGGCGGTGTCGGTGCAGACCACGACGAGGTCGGCATCCGCGGCGACCGCGACGGCATCGCGGTCGCCGAGCAGCGTCAGACCGTCGCAGGCGCCGCCCCGGGGGCGTACGGGCCATCCCACCACGCGGGCTCCGAGTGCGGAGAAGACCCTCGCGTGACGGCGGCCGATCGACCCCATTCCGCGGATCAACACCAGGGCGGACATCGCGCGTCCTCTCTGGTCGGGGCTCGGGTCTCGCGTGCCGTCCGGCGCCCGGGCGAGAGTCGCAGCACGGCTGCCCGCGCACGCCAGAAGATAGGGTGACCAGCATGGCAGACGGGTCAGCTGGAGCATGACGGAGTGGGTCGTCCTCGGTGCCGGTGGGCACGCCCGGGCTTTGGTCGACGTCATCGCTCGTCGGGGTGACCGGCTCGTTGCCGTCGCGGGGACGGCGTGCGGGGTGTGGGACGTCCCGGTCCTGCGCACCGACGAGGAGGCCCTGCGGCTGGCGGAGGTGTCGGGGGCTGCCCTGGCCCTGGGCATCGGCGACGGCAGCACCCGGCTGCACGCCCTCGAGATGGTGCTTGCTGCCGGCCTACCGGCTCCGGCGCTCGTCGCCAGCACCGCGACCGTGTCCACCACGGCGTTCCTCGGTGCTGGTGTCGCGGTGCTCGAGCACGCCCACGTAGGCCCGGGGGCCCATCTGGACGAGGCGGTGCTCGTCAACACGGCCGGCGTGGTCGAGCACGACGTCGTCGTGGGCCGTGGAACCCATGTCGCGCCGTCCGCAGTGCTTCTGGGGGCAGCGACGGTGGGGGAGCTGTCCCTGCTCGGGGCCTCGGCCACGGTGCTCCCCGGGGTGCAGGTCGGGCCGCGCTGCGTGGTCGGTGCGGGTGCGGTCGTGCGCGAGGATGTCGATGCGGGCCGGACCGTGATGGGGGTGCCCGCGCGGTCGGTCCGCGGGTGACCGGACAAGGCCCCCACTACCCAGGAGAGCAGTCATGCGCACGGTGCAGATCGGCAACCAGTCCGTCCCATCACCCGGTGAGGTGTTCGTCATCGCCGAGGCGGGGGTCAACCACAACGGCGACCTCGAGCTCGCGCACCGGCTGGTCGACGTCGCTGCGGAGGCCGGGGCTGATGCCGTGAAGTTCCAGACCTTCGACCCGGCGAAGCTGGTGTCAGGTGCTGCCGCGTCGACGCCCTACCAGCGCCGTCGTGGCGGCGTCCAGGACCAGCGCTCCCTGCTCGAGGCGCTCACGCTGCCGGCCACCGCCTGGGCCGAGCTACGGGACCACGCCTCCTCCACCGGCACCATCTTCTTGTCGACACCGTTCGACCTGGGAAGCGCGGAGCTGCTCGTCGGGCTCGGCCTCCCGGCGCTGAAGGTGTCGTCGGGCGAGCTCACCAACCTCCCGTACCTCCGATCGGTCGCCGCACTGGGGGTCACCGTCCTGATGTCCACGGGGATGGGCGACGCCGACGAGGTGGCGGCGGCGGTCGGGGCCTGCGCCGAGGCACCGGGCCTGGCCCTGTTCCACTGCGTGTCGGCCTACCCGGCTCCCATCGAGGAGTGCAACCTTCGAGCCATCCCGGCGTTGGCAAGGGCCCACGGGGTGCCGGTCGGCTGGTCGGACCACACCCCCGGCCTGACCACCGCCCTGGGCGCCGTCGCCCTCGGGGCAGCGATGCTCGAGAAGCACTTCACCACGGACCGGACGCTTCCCGGACCGGACCACCAGGCGTCCCTCGAGCCCGAGGACCTCGCCGACTACGTGCGGCAGGCCAAGCTCCTGGCCCGAGCCCTCGGCGACGGTGTCAAGCGACGGATGCCGTCGGAGGTCGAGAACGCCGCGCTCGTGCGGCGGAGCTGGCACGCGGCGACCGAGCTCGCGGTGGGCACCGTCCTCGGCGACGCGCACCTGACGCTCCTGCGGCCGGAGGGCGGCATGAGCCCGGCCGTCGACATCCGTGGGCGTGCCGTCGCCCGGGCGGTGGCAGCCGGCAACCCGATCAGCGAGGACGACCTCGAGACGGTCTCGGGGACCCGGTGAGCGGGAAGCCCGCCCGACTCCTGCGCGTCGGCGTCTTCGTGGGGACCCGTGCCGACCTCGGACCCGTGCTACCGGTCATCCACGCCCTCGACGACGCGGGGGACGTCGAGGTGCACGTGCTCACCGGCGTCTCGTACACGGCGGACGCGCTCGCCGCCCTGCTGTCGCCCACCGGTTCGCCGCAGGGATGGGCGGGCCGGGTCCACGCCCTGGCCGACCCGATCCGCTCGGTCACGATGGCCGAGGTGCTCGGCCACGGCCCGCTCGTCGCCGCGGGCGCGGCGCGAGTTCTGGCCGACGTACGGCCCGATGTCGTCGTGGTCCTCGGAGACCGCTGGGAGCTGCTCTACCTCGTTCCCCAGGTGTTCCTGGCGGGGGTGCCGATCGTCCACCTGCATGGCGGCGAGGTCACCGAGGGAGCGGTCGACGAACGCATCCGGCACGCCGTCACCAAGCTGGCGGACCAGCACTGCGTCGCCTCGCAGGACGCCGCTCGACGGCTGCGCCAGATGGGGGAGCCGGCCGAGCGCGTGCACGTCACCGGGGCGCCGGGGCTGGACCGGTTGGCCGGGGTCCGACCTCTCGACGACGCGGCGCTCTCGCAGCTGCTCGGTGTCGAGGTCGTCAGGCCGATCGCCCTGTTCACCTACCACCCCCCGACAGCCGACCCCGGTGCGCCGGTCGGGCGCTGGGCGGCGGACGCCCTCGCCGCGTGCACGGCGCGGTGCGGCACCGTCGTGGCCACGCATCCGGGCATGGACACCGGGCGCGACGAGGTCCTGGCCGCCCTCGCCGACGCCGCCCGGCACGAGGCCCACCTCGTGGTCGTCGAGGCACTGGGCCGCGAGTACCCGCGGGTCCTCGCGTCCGTCGACGTCGTGGTGGGCAACTCGTCGTCCGGAGTCATCGAGGCGGCCTCGGTCGGCCTGCCGGTGGTGGACGTGGGTGACCGCCAACGTGGCCGACTGCGGGGAGCGAACGTGGTCGACGTCGGTGAGGGGCGCGACGAGGTGGCCCGGGGCCTGGAGACGGCGTTGGACCCCGCTTTCGTGCGCGCCGCGCGGAACGTCGTCAACCCCTACGGCAGGGGAGGTGCCGCGACCCGGGTGGCGGATAGGGTGCGCCTGGCACCCGGAGTCTCGCGTGTCAAACCGTTCGTCGACACCCAGGAGGGGATCTGTGACCCGGCGTGAGCTGCAGGAGGCCTGCGCACCCCTGACGGCGACCCTGCGCGACGTCGCGGTCGTCATCGACACGCTGGCGTCCTCGCTGTGCATGCTCGTCGACGACCAGGGGCGGCTGGCAGGGCTGCTGACCGACGGCGACCTGCGCCGCGCCCTGCTCCGCGGGGCGAGCTTCGAGGACCTCGCGCTCCCGTATGCGACCACCTCGCCGCAGGTGGTCGCCGCGGGGTCCCCTCGCGCCCACGTGCTCGACATCCTCCGGGCGCTGCGCATCCCCGGTGTTCCGGAGGTCGACGCCGACCGTCGGGTAGTCGGCCTGCACACGCTGTCCGACATCGTCGGGGGTGAGCCCCTCCCCAACGTCGCCGTCGTCATGGCAGGGGGACGGGGGACCCGGCTCGGAAAGCTCACCGAGAGCGTCCCCAAGCCCCTGATGACGGTCGCCGGCCGCACCATCGTGGACTGGATCATCCTCGGACTGGTCGGCGACGGCATCCGGGACGTGTACGTCAGCGTCAACCACCTTGCCGACATGGTCGAGGATCACCTCGGCGACGGGTCGCGCCTGGGCTGCTCGGTGCGATACCTGCGCGAGGACCCGGCCGACCCCCTCGGCACCGCGGGTTCGCTTCGGCTCCTCACCCGTGAGCGCCCGGCCCTCGCGGACGCCGTGCTCGTCATGAACGGCGACCTCATGGTCGACTTCGACGCCCGGGCCCTGCTCGAACAACATCGCGTGAGAGGCGCGGCCCTGACCATGGGAGTGCGCTCCTACCAGCACGAGGTGCCCTTCGGCGTGGTCGAGCGCGGGCCCGACGGCATGGTGGTCGGCATCGCGGAGAAGCCGACCATCTCGCTCGAGATCAACGCGGCGGTCTATGCCGTCGACCCACAGGCTCTGAACCTGCTCCCCGAGGGGCGTGCCAGTACGATGCCCTGGTTGGCCGAGCAGTGCGTGCATCGTGGGATGCCGGTGGCAGCCTGGTCCATCACCGCAGACTGGATCGACGTGGGGACCCCCGGTGACCTTGCGCGGGCGAAAGGACAGACGTGACCTCCAAGCAGGCCGCCTCCACCGGGGGTGCGTCCCTGACAGGGCTGCAGGTCCTCGTGACGGGCGCCGACGGTTTCATCGGAAGCCACGTCGTCGAACGCCTGCTCGGCGCCGGTGCCACCGTGCGTGCGTTCTGCCTCTACAACAGCAATGGCTCGCTCGGCTGGCTCGATGAGTCGCAGGCCTTCCGGGCCGCTGTCGACGAGGGCCGGGCCGAGGCCGTGCTGGGTGACATCCGTGACCCCGAGCACGTGTCGACCACGGTCGCGGGCGTTGACGCGGTCCTGCACCTCGCCGCGCTGATCGCCATCCCGTTCTCCTACGTCGCCCCCCGGTCGTACGTCGAGACGAACGTCATCGGAACGCTCAACGTGCTCGAGGCCGTTCGTCGGCACGAGACTCCGCGCATGGTCAACACCTCCACCTCCGAGGTCTACGGCACGCCCGAGCAGGTGCCGATCACCGAGACCCACCCCCTGCGCGGCCAGTCGCCGTACGCGGCGACCAAGATCGGTGCGGACAAGATGTGCGAGTCCTACGCGCTCTCCTTCGAGACGCCGGTGATGACCCTTCGTCCCTTCAACACCTTCGGTCCGCGCCAGTCGACCCGTGCCGTCATCCCGACGGTGCTCTCCCAGCTGCTCTCCGGCGCGCCCCAGATCCGGCTCGGGGACGTCAGCCCCAAACGCGACTTCACCTTCGTCACGGACACGGCGGACGGCTTCCTCCACGCGGCCGTTGCCGACGTGGCCCCCGGCGCGACGATCCAGCTCGGTACCGGGCGCACCGTCTCCGTCGGCGAGGTCGTCGAGATCTGCCGGCGGGTCACCGACTCCGACGCCGAGATCGTCACCGACCCCGAGCGGATCCGGCCCGAGGGGTCCGAGGTGCAGGTGTTGCTGTCCGACCCGACGCGCGCAGCCGCGGAGCTCGGGTGGCGCCCCACCGTCGACCTCGAGGAGGGTCTGGCCAGGACCGCCGAGTGGCTACGCCCTCGCGTCGACGCTCGCACCGCCGGGAGGTACCACCGATGAGTCACGTACCGGCCGGAGAGGCACACGCCCCCGGTGCTCGAGGTCCCGCCGGGACCGTGCCCCTCGCGGTCCCCAACATCGGGGCGCTCGAGGTCGAGTACGTCACCCGTGCCGTGGAGTCCGGGTTCGTGTCGTCGGTCGGTCCGTTCGTCGCGGAGTTCGAGGAGACGTTCGCGCGCCGGGTGGGTGCCCGCCACGCGGTGGCCTGCTCGTCCGGGACAGCCGCCCTGCACGTCGCCTTCCTCGTCCTCGGGGTCGACCGGGGCGACGAGGTGCTGTGCTCCGACTTCACGTTCGTGGGCTCGGTGAACCCCATCGCGTACACCGGCGCCCGACCCCTCTTCGTCGACTCCGAGCGGTCGACGTGGAACCTCGACCCGGCCCTGGTCGGCGCCGAGCTCGACAGGCGCGCCGCTGCTGGGGAGGCGCAACCCGCCGCCGTCGAGGTGGTGCACGTGCTCGGCCAGCCGGCCGACCTCGCGCCCGTCCTCGAGGCCTGCGCCCGCCACGGAGTGCCCGTGGTCGAGGACGCCGCGGAGTCACTCGGTGCCGGGTGGTCCGCGGGTCCGCTGGCTGGCCGGCAGACCGGGACCGTCGGCCGGGTGGGTACCTACTCCTTCAACGGCAACAAGATCGCGACGACCGGTGGCGGCGGGATGCTCGTCACCGACGACGCGGAGCTGGCGGCGCGGGCGCGCCACCTGACCACCCAGGCGAAGGTGCCCGACGTCGGCTACCTGCACGACGAGGTCGGCTACAACTACCGGCTGACCAACGTGGCGGCGGCACTCGGCCTCGCCCAGCTCGAGCGGCTCGACGGGTTCATCGCGCGCAAGAGGTCGATCGCCGCCCGCTACGACGAGGCGATCGCAGGCACCGGGCTCGTCGCACCCCCACGCGTCGAGGGGCTCGATGCCACCTACTGGCTCTACTCCGTGCTCGTCCCCGCCGACGACCCTCGCGGGCGCGACGCCTTCCTCGAGCACCTCGCCGCCCGTGGCGTCGGGGCGCGCGCGCTGTGGCGCCCGCTGCACGACCAGCCGCCGTACGCCAGTGCCGTAGTCCTCGGCGACGACGACGTCTCCGGTGACCTCTTCCGCCGCGGGCTGTCGCTGCCGTGCGCCACCGAGCTCACCGAGGCCGACCAGGAACGAGTGGTCGAGGCGGTCCGCTCGTTCTGGGCCTGAGCGGGTCCGAGCCGTGACGTGACCCCGTTTGCGGGAAGGTCGCGACGCCCCGGGACCGGCGTCTGACATACCGATCAGTAACATGGGGTGCATGACCAACCCGGGCTTCGACACCTACCGGCTCTCCGACGACCACGACGCCATCCGCGAGGCCATCCGGGCGGTGGCGGAGGACAAGATCGCCCCCTACGCGGCGGAGGTCGACGAGCTTGCTCGCTACCCGCAGGAGGCGCACGACGCGC
>JBBQWX010000124.1:0-13412 GCA_038210185.1 Actinomycetales bacterium | reverse complement strand
CGGGCGTGGGCGAACGGGCTGCGCACCATGGCGAGGTGCAGCATCCCCGGCAGCTGGATGTTGTCGGTCCAGCGGGTGCGGCCGGTGAGGAGCCGCCGGTCCTCCTTGCGCTTGCGCGGGCTGCCGATCTCGGGGAGCGGGCGGTCGTCGACGGCGGTCATGACGCCACCACCGTCACCGGGGAGTCGTCCTCGATGGCCCCGCCCCCGGCAGCCATCGTGCTGGCGCAGGCCGACACCGCCTTGACGATGTTGTGGTAGCCGGTGCACCGGCACAGGTTGCCCTCGAGGCCGACCCGGATCTCCTGCTCGGAGGGGTTCGGGTTCTCCTTGAGCACGTCGAGGGCCTGCATGATCATGCCCGGCGTGCAGTAGCCGCACTGGAGGGCGTGGTTGTCGTGGAAGGCCTGCTGCATCGGGTGCAGCTCGCCGCTCGTGGCGATGCCCTCGATCGTGGTGACCTCGTGCCCGTCGGCCTGCACGGCCAGGACGTTGCACGACTTCACGCTGCGACCGTCGAGGTGCACGGTGCAGGCCCCGCAGTTGCTGGTGTCACAGCCGACGACGGTCCCCACCTTCCCGAGGGTGTCGCGCAGGTACTGGACGAGCAGCATGCGGGGTTCGACGTCGTCGGAGCACAGCACTCCGTCGACGGTGACGTTGACCCGAGTCATCCTTGACTCCTTCAAGCAGGTGTGGACCGTGACGTGGTCGTGATCCTCACCCGAAGTGACGCGCGCCACAAGAGGTTCGACGAGATCCACGGGTAACGGCGGGCCGACCGGCTTTCCCGTCAGGAAACGTCCGCGGTGGGGTGGTGGTGGTGGATGGAGCCGCCCGTCTCCTGCAGCCGCCGCCCGCCGCCGCCCCACTGCAGCGCGACGATCTCGGCCGCGATGGACACCGCGGTCTCCTCGGGGGTGCGCGCTCCGAGGTCGAGCCCGATCGGCGACGACAGCCGCGCCAGCTCGTCGTCGCTGACGCCGGCGTCGCGCAGCCGCTCGAGTCGGTCGTCGTGCGTGCGTCGCGAGCCCATCGCCCCGACGTAGGCGACCTCCGGCATCCGCAGCGCCACCTCCAGCAGGGGCACGTCGAACTTCGGGTCGTGGGTGAGCACGCACACCACGGTGCGCCCGTCGACCCGGTCGGCCTCCACCTCGGCGGCGAGGTAGCGGTGCGGCCACTCGACGACGACCTCGTCGGCGGCGGGGAAGCGCGAGGCCGTGGCGAACACCGGGCGGGCGTCGCAGACCGTCACCCGGTAGCCGAGGAAGGCGCCGACGTGCGCGACCGCCGCCGCGAAGTCGATCGCCCCGAAGACGAGCATCCGGGGCCGGGGGGCGTAGGCCGCGACGAAGACCCGCAGCCCCTCACCCCGGCGCTCGCCGTCGGGGCCGTAGGTGAGCGTCTCGGTGCGCCCGGCCGCGAGCAGGCCGCGGGCGTCGTCGGTGACGGCGGCATCGGCGCGCTCACTGCCGAGCGAGCCGGTCGGCATCCGTTCGGCGTCCTCGGTGCGCACGACGAGGCGTCGCCCCACCCACGCCGGGTCGGGGTGGTCGATGACGGTGGCCACGGCCACCGGGCGCCCGGCGTCGATGTCGTCGCTGACCGCGCCGAGCTCGGGAAACGTCCGCGGGGAGACCGTCTCGACGAAGACGTCGAGGATGCCGCCGCAGGTGAGCCCCACCGCGAGCGCGTCGTCATCGGAGACGCCGTAGCGCTGGAGCACCGGGGAGCCGGAGGCCACCACCTCCTGGCCCAGCTCGTAGACCGCGCCCTCGACACAGCCGCCGGACACCGACCCCACGGCTTCACCGCCGGGGCCCACGAGCATCGACGCGCCGGCGGGGCGGGGCGCGGAGCGGAACGTGGCCACGACGGTGCCGACCCCGACCGGCTCGCCGGCCCGCCACCATCGCATCAGCTCGGGCAGCACGTCACGCACGGGCGACCACCTCCGTCAGCTCCTCGAACGCCGCCAGGGAGTGCCCCGCGACGAAGGAGTCGACGTGGGGCAGCACCGCAATGATGCCTCCCTGCACCGGCTCGTAGCCCGCCCTTCCGCGGTGCGGGTTGACCCAGACGACCCGGTGGGCCACGGCACGCAGCCGCCGCACCTGCTCGCCGAGCGCCTCCGGCTGGTCGCGCTCCCACCCGTCGCTGAAGACGACGACGACCGCGCCGCGCGCCATCCCCCGGCGGCCCCAGCGGTCGAGGAAGACCTTCACGCCCTCGGCCAGCCGGGTCCCGCCGGACCAGTCCGGGATGGCGTCGCCCGCGGCCACGATGGCGCGGTCGGGGTCGCGTTGCTGCAGCGCACGGGTGATGTGCGTCAGCCGGGTGCCGAGGGTGAACACCTCGACCGGCACCCCGGCGACGCAGTAGGTGTGAGCCAGCCGGATGAGGGCGTCGGCGTAGCCGCTCATCGACCCCGACACGTCGACCAGGAGCACGATCTTGCGCGGCCGGCTGCCCCGGCGGCGCCAGCGCACCTCGCCCGGCTCCCCCATCCGCCGCAGCGTCGAGCGCAACGTGGCGCGGGCGTCGACCGCACCACGCCGCGATGCCGTGTAGCGGTGGGCACGTCGCCGCGGCGCCCGCGGGTGCAGAGCCGCGAACATCGCGATCAGGGCCTCGCGCTCGCGGCGGCTCAGGGTCGCCACGTCGCGGTGGCGCAGCACCTCGGCCGAGCTCGCCTGTGCACGAACGGTGTCCGGGTCGTCGGGAGCCTGGCCGGACGCACTCTCGGCGGCACCGAGCCCGGCCTGGGGCACCACGTCGGGCAGTGGGGGGCGGTCCTTGGTGCCAGCGCGTTGACCGCTGAACCAGGCGGCGTAGACGAGGTCGTAGCGCTCGAGGTCGGCCGGTGACGCGCACAGGGTGGCCCGGCCCGCGTGGTAGACCGCCGGCTGGTCGTCGAGCCCGACGGCCGCGACCGCCTCGAGGTAGGTGCGCTCGCGGTCGGCTGTGACCGCGACGCCGGCGGCTCGCAGGGCACGGGCGAAACCGAGGAGCAGCTCCTCGGGCCTTTTCGGAGTCGCCGTCATCGGGTCAGCATCACGTCGAGCGCCTTCTTGACCCGCTCCGCGTCCTCGCGGTACTTCACCGCCACCCCGAGCGTGGCGGCGGCCGTCTCGGTGTCGAGCTCGCGGGTGCCGAGCTCGTGCAGCGCCCTCGCCCAGTCTAGGGTCTCCGCGACCCCGGGCGGCTTGAGCATCTCGCGGTCGGCCCGGATGCCGTGCACGGCGCGCACGACCTGCTCGGCGAGCGCCGCCGACACCTCCGGGGCGCGACGGGCGACGATCTCGAGCTCGCGCGCGATGCCGGGGTGCTCGAGCCAGTGGTAGAGGCAGCGGCGCTTGAGGGCGTCGTGCAGCTCGCGGGTGCGGTTCGAGGTGAGCACGACCACGGGCGGCACCGCTGCGGTCACGGTGCCGAGCTCGGGGATGGTCACCTGCCAGGTCGAGAGCACCTCGAGGAGGAAGGCCTCGAACTCGTCGTCGGCGCGGTCGACCTCGTCGATCAGCAGCACGGCCGGGGCGTCGCGCAGGGCGCGCAGCACCGGTCGCGCGAGGAGGAACCGCTCGTCGAAGAGCCCCTGCTCCACCTCGCGGACGTCGCGCGCGGCACCCTCGACCGCCTCGAGCGCCCGCACGTGGAGGATCTGACGGGGGAAGTCCCAGTCGTAGAGCGCCTGGGTGGCGTCGATGCCCTCGTAGCACTGCAGCCGGATCAGCGGCAGCTCCATCGTCTCGGCGAGCGCCTCGGCCAGGGCGGTCTTCCCGGTGCCCGGCTCCCCCTCCATGAGCAGTGGTCGGCCCAGGCGCAGCGCGAGCCAGGTGATCGTGGCGAGGGCGTCGTCGGCGAGGTAGCCGGTCTCGCCGAGCGCGTCGGTCAGGTCGTGCGCCGTGCCGAACGTCGTCCGCGGGTCCATGGCGCCAGCATCCCCGACGACGTGCCGATCCGGAAGCGCACGTTCACCTCGGCCGGGTTCCGGCGGGCAAGGTCCACCACCAGGCGGACGGACCGTGTCGCGTGGCCACGCGCGCGCCAGTTCGGGTACAAGACATCCGTGGGGTTGACCTGGCCCGGCTCGACGTGGTGGAGGCCGCGCTGTGTTGGCAGTTCCCCACCAGGTTTCGGTGGACTCGTCCTCGCCGAGGTCGACCAGCGGGCCGCCCCGCTCCCACTCGTCGCGGCCTCGGCGAGCCACTGCCGTACGCGGTCCTCGGTGATTGGCTCGCCGCCACCGAGGCTGTCCACGATCGCCCGCTCGCAACCCGCCAGATGCGCTTCGGCGTCGGCCGACGAGAGGGGAGGCAACGAGACGACACCGTCGCCGATCACCGCTCTGGCCATCCAGCCGACCGTCCCGGCGCCGGCATCCCCGACGACGTACCGATCCGGACACGTGCGCTGCCGGACGGGCAATCGGCCAGTCGAGGAGCCGCACCACGCTCAGCCGAGCGCTCAGCCGGGCCTTTGCCCGTTCGGGGAGGCACTTTCGCAGTTCCCCTGGAGCGGCGCGGTCGGGGCTGCGGCATGGCGGGCGCTCGACTGCGGATGTCGGTCAGATCAGCGCGGCCGGTTGGGGCCGCGCCGACCCTTGGTCACGTTCGGGTGGTGTGAGCGGTCGATGCTCGTCAGGGCGGCCCGGACGGCTTCGACCGTGTCGGTGGGAGACCGTTCTCCCATCTCGTGCCACGCCCGGTCGACCCTCAGAACAAGGCAGCGACGGCGGCGAGGACCTCACCCAGGGCGAGGCCACCGAGCAACGCCGCGACGACGGCCGGTAGCCGCCCGTCGGCGAGCACCGACAAGGCCGGCTCGTCGGGGTGGGAACGAGCCGGGCGGCGTGCGTGCACCGACACCATGAGCACCCAGCCGGCGATCGCCGCCCCCACCACCGTCGGCACGACGACGGCCGGCCCCAGCGTGCCTGCGGTGATCCGGCCGATGGTCAGGGACCCGACGAGCAGCGCGAGCCCGGTGCGCCGCCAGGCCAGCGCGGTGCGCTCCTGGGGCGCGGTGCGGTCCGAGCCGGGACGCGGCATCCCGGCATCCGGCCGCCGCGCCGTCGGGTCAGCCACCGGTCAGGCTCGCGACGCCGAGCACCACCGCGGCGAGGGCGACCGCGACCAGCACGATGACCATGGCCGGGTTCGCCGGCAGCGCCTGCCCCTCCCGCATCGCGCGCTCGGTGCGTGCCCAGCCACGCCAGGCCGCTGCTGCCGTGAGCAGGGCAGCGAGCCCGAGGCCCGCAGCGAGCAGCTTCTGCAGGATGTCGGGCAGCGGCAGGGGCAGCGCGTCGACCGCGGCGGCTCCGGCGACGAGGGCCAGGGCCGTACGGATCCAGGCGAGGTAGGTACGTTCGTTCGCGAGCGAGAAGCGTGGGTCGGGCTCGTGGCCATGGGCGTAGACGCTGCTCGGCCAGCGGTGCTCGGGGTCGGTCACGTCGCCATCATCCCCGCTGGAGGTCATCGAGGTCACCGGCCGTGTCGAGGTCGCGCCCCGTCGCGAGGTCACCGCACTCGACGAGCCGGTGCGGAGTCACCGCGAAGTGGTCGCGGGCACCTCGGTCGCCGCGGGCGGCGATGGTGACCGCGGCCCAGTGGTCGCGCCCGAGGGCGACCGGGTGACCCGGCACCCCGGCGTAGGCGGCCCGCGCCAGTGCCGCGGGCTTGTCACCCCGCGCCGTCGCGAGGACCCGCTCGACCACCGCCGCGGTGACGTCGGGCAGGTCGACGAGGGTGACGAGCGCGAGGTCGTCGTCGCCCGGCCCGAGGTGGGCGAGCCCGGCGCGCAGCGACGCCCCCATCCCCTCGGCCCAGTCGTCGGCGTGCACGACCTCCGCCCCGGTGGCGTGCAGGAGGGCTGCGACCTCGTCGCCCGCAGCCCCGACGACGACCACGACACGGTCACAGCCGCCCGCGAGCACGCGGGCCACGGCCGTCTCCACGAGCGAGGGCCCACGCTCGGTCAGCCGCACGAGCGCCTTCGGCCCGCCGATCCGGCGGCCGGCGCCGGCGGCCAGCACGAGCCCGACGGTGGTCACGCCACCAGCCTGCCACGACCCCGCCCGGGATCTCGGTGGCGCCATCGCTACCGGCGGGGTCGGGTGGGCTGGTGAACGCCCCCCCGACGAGGAGTCCGCGCTGTTGCTTCGCTGCCCGGCGGGAGCCGGCCGTGGGAGCGGCTCGCGCCCGCCTGCACGCAGCGGCACGCGTGGGGGTGCCGGCCCACGTGAGGGTGACCTACCCCTTCCGCCCGGTGGCCGCGCTAACGGCGACCGACACGGCCGGCTCCAGCGGCTCTTCGCGCGCTTCCCCTCGTTCACGGTGACCGGGAAGCACACGGCGTGGTTCGGTGACGACGTGCTGTTCGTCGAGCTCGGCGAGGTGCACGCGGTGACGGCCCTGATCGACGCGGTGGCCGAGGAGTTCCCCGAGCACCCGCCAGGTCGTCACCGCGGTCGAGCTGTGGTGCGGCCCACCACCCAGGACCGGGAGGGGCCGCTGGAGGTTCGTGCGGGGCTATCCCCTGGGGTGAACCGCCGCGTCGACGAGGACGCGAGCCGACTTCCCAGCCTGCGCGGCGGCATCCGGGTCGGCGTCGAGGGCACCGCTGGCGAGCCCGCCGTCGAGCAGGAGGGTGAGCGAGCGAGCCAGCCCACGCGGGTCGGGCGCCCCGGCATCCGCGGCCAGGTCCGTGACCCACTCGAGGACCGCGGTCTTGTGCGCGACCGTGCGGTCGTGGACGGGGGTGCCGGGCGCCGCTTCCGCGGCCGTGTTGAGGAAGGCGCAGCCACGGTAGCCCTCGCGCCGGCACGCGCTGCCGAGCGCGTCGAAGAGCCCCACGAGCTCGTCGGCCGGATGGGGGCCGGCGGCCTCCGCGGCCTGGTGCAGCTGCCCGCTCCAGATGCCGTCGACCTGGTCGAGGTAGGCGAGAACCAGGTCGTCCTTGGCCGGGAACCACTTGTAGAACGTCGCCTTGGCCACGCCCGACTCGGCGATGATCAGGTCGACGCCGACGGTCCGGATGCCGCGGGCGTAGAAGAGCCGGAACGCGGTGTCGAGGATGCGCTCGCGGGCAGTGGGGGGAGCCATGGGTTGATAGTAGACAGACCTGTCTGCTAGCGTCCACCTCGACGTAGACAGACCTGTCTACTTTCGTCTCCCGATCTCAGGAGCTCCCATGAACATCGCAGTCCTCGGCACCGGTTCGGTCGGTCGCGCGATCGCCGGCCGGCTCCACGAGCTGGGCCACGCCGTCGTCGTCGGCACCCGCGACCCGCAGGCCACGCTCGCCCGCTCCGAACCCGACGCCATGGGCACCGCGCCCTTCTCGACCTGGCACGCCGAGCACGCCGACGTGGGGCTGGCCACCCATGCCGAGGCCGCCGCCGGTGCCGAGCTCGTCGTCAACGCCACGAACGGCTCCGCCGCCATGGCCGTGCTCGGCCTCGCCGGCGCCGAGAACCTGGCCGGCAAGCCGCTGGTCGACATCTCCAACCCCCTCGACTTCTCGAACGGGTTCCCGCCCACCCTGTTCGTCAAGGACACCGACTCGCTCGGCGAGCAGCTGCAGCGGGCCTTCCCGGAGGCGTTGGTCGTCAAGACCCTCAACACCCTCAACGCCGACCTGATGGTGCACCCGCAGACCCTCGGGGCGAGCAGCACGGTGTTCGTCTCGGGTGACGACGCCGGTGCCAAGGCGACGGTGACCGAGCTGCTCACCTCGTTCGGGCACGACGACGTGATCGACCTCGGCGGCATCGAGTCCGCCCGCGGCACGGAGATGGTGCTGCCGGTCTGGTTGCGCCTGATGGGAGCGCTCGGCACCGCGCACTTCAACCTCAAGGTCGTGCGCTGACCGGGCGCCCCCACCTCGTCGAGAGTAGAGAACACGCCGTGTGGTCCTGGAGCCAGACGGCGTGTTCTCTACTCTCGACCGGGTGGTCAGGGGGTCGCGGTGGCCTCGATCGCGGCGATGATCCGCGGCCGCAGCTCGTGCGGGGCGATGACGGCGTCGACCGAGCCGACCTCGACCGCCCGGTGGATGTCGTGCACCCGGTCGAACTCGGAGGCCACCTTGCCGAGCATCTCGGCCCGCACCGCCGTGCGCACCGTGGCCAGCTCGGTCGCCAGGGCCGCGCGCTGCGCCCCGCTGGCCTCGTGCGCCCGGGCCTGCAGGTCGGCGACCCGGGGGTCGGCCGCCGTGCGGGCGTCGACGTCACGGGCGAACACGACCGCGGCCGCGGGTGCCCCGCCGATGACCGAGGCGAACGACCCCTCGACCGCCAGCACCGTCATCCGCGCGTTCAGCGCCTTGGAGAACACGACGAACGCACCGCCGTGGTAGCGCGAGATGACGACGAACACGATCGGGCCGTCGAAGTTGACCACGGCCCGGCCGATCTCCGCGCCGTACTCGAGCTGCAGCGCGCGCATCGAGTCGGGTGAACCGTCGAAGCCGGACAGGTTGGCGAGCACGACGAGGGGCCGGTTGCCGCTCGCTGCGTTGATCGCCCGGGCAGCCTTCTTCGACGAGCGCGGGAAGAGCGTGCCCGCGGTGTAGACGTCTGGCCCGTCGGTCGGGGGAACGCCCCGCCGCGGCACTGACTTCGACTCGATCCCCAACAGGCACACCGGGATTCCACCGAGGCGTGCGTCGAGCACCACCGCGGTCTCCGCGTCGGCCATACCGGCCCAGCGCTCGAGAATGCCGTGGTCCTGGTCGGCGACCGCCCGCATCACCGTGCGGATGTCGAACGCCTTCTTGCGGTCGGGGTTGGTCGCCGGCGAGAAGATGTCGCCGACCGTGGTGAAGTCGCTGCCGGCCAGCACGTGCGGGGAGGAGGTGACGTCGCGGTCGTGCGGGTCGTCGGTCGGCGCCCGCCGCGGCCCGGCCTCGCCGGGAGCCACCCAGGTGTTCTCGTAGTGCGCGAGCAGGATGCCGTACGCGTCGACGAGGTCCTTGGCCCAGTACTGGGCCTGGCCGTTGGGCCCCATGACCCGGTCGTAGCCGCCGATGCCGAAGTTGTCCTCGGCCGAGACCCCGCCCGAGAAGTCGAGCGACTGCTTACCGGTGAGCACCATCGCGCTGTCCGGGGTCATCACGAGGATTCCCTTGGTGTGCATCAGCATCGTCGCCTCGGCGTTCCAATAGGGCTGGGCGCCGACGTTGATCCCGGCGACGACGATGTTGATCTCGCCGCCGCCTTGAGTGAACTCGATGATCCGCTTGAGGGCGCGGGCCACCCAGTCCATGTTCTCGGTGCCGGAGTCCATCGAGATGCGGGCGCCGGCGGAGAGGGCATACCACTCGACGGGGACCTGCATCTCCTCGGCGAGATCGAGGGCGGCGATGACGCGGGCGCACTCGGCCTCGGCCACGGCGCCGAGCGCGCGGGTCGGGTCGCCGCTGAGGATGACGCGCGCGACCCCCTCCGGGTGCAGCGCGGTCTTCGTCGTCACGACCCCCACGATGATGCCGGCGACGTTGTTGCCGTAGGGCCGGTCGGCAGGGACGAGCCGGCCCTTGTCGTCGAGGTCGTATTCGACCGACGAGCCGCCCGGGCCGGCGACCATCGCCTGCATCTCGTAGGGGTAGACCGTGCCGCGGCGCCGGGCTCGCAGGACCTTCTGCTGGTAGTCGTCGACCGGCTTGAGCAGCTCCGTCGCGGGCTGCCCCAGGGTCGAGACGACGCCGGAGCCGGCCTGGTAGGAGAAGCGGGCCGAGATGGGCGCCGAGCCCCCGTCGGAGGTGGCCACGCGACCCTCGGCATAGATCTCGTCGATCCCGGCGCCGACCGTGAGCGGGGCGATCTTGTCCTGCAGGGCGGTGATCTGCTCGAGCTCGGCCTCGATGACCGGCCAGATGTGCAGCCACACGAGGTTGGTGTCGAGCTTGGCGCCGCTCACACCGCGAGAGGCACGGGCGCGACGGATGGCCTCCAGGCAGGAGGTGATGGCGCGCTCGACGTGGGGGAGTGAGGCCACCTGGCCCGTGACGTCGTCGCGGACGACGCCGAACTGGCGCACCTGCGCCAGCGCGACGAGGCGCTGGTCGGACCGGTTGTTCTTGGCGACGGCGTGGAGCAGGAGGACGTCCTCGGGAGCGTCCACCCGGGTGAGGTCGAACTCGCGCAGCCGCCAGAGGTTGAGGCGCCGACCGACCATGGGATGGACGCCGCGGACGAGGTCGTCCTCGACCACCCCGCCACCCGGGAGGGGTCGGAAGGTGAAGTAGCCGACCTCGCGACCCCCTCCGGGCGCGACGGCGAGCGCGACGCGACGCACCCGCTGAGGGAAGGCGAGCGCGTCGAGGACGGTGACGAGCGCGGCCGACGCCTCGTCGGGACTGGTGGGGCAGGTATCCCACGCGAGATAGAGGTCGACGACGGTCTGCTGGCCCGGGGTGGCGCGGGCGACCTCGGCCGCGACGGTGTCGACGAGGGCGGTTCCAGGGACGAGCTCGTCGACCCGACCGATCGTCGTCACCAGGTGGGTCGGCCGGCCGTCGAGGGTGTAGTCGGCGGTCGCGAACGGGCGGTGCTGGGCCGTCGACGTGGCGAGACCGGTGAGCTCGTACTCGCGGTAGTGGCGTTTGACCAGCACCTCGAGCATCGGCTCGACCTCGGGGAGCTCGTGCTCGATCCGCTCCCCGAGGAACTTCACGATCTGCTCGGGGATCGAGGCGAGGGCGTCGATCCGCACGCCGTAGTCGGGCGCGTCGGGATCGGCGGCGAGGGCCGTCACCTCGTCGCCGACGCCGGCGAGGACTGCCGCCCGCTCCGCGTCGACCAGGGGTTGGTCGAACCAGCGGAACCGCACGCTGCGCGCGAGGTCGCCCACGATGGGGAAACGCAGCTGCGCCGCGAGGACGAGACGGTCGAGGACGTCGCGGGCGGTGGCGTCGAGCGGCGCGACCGGGGGCGGCTCCCCGATCCACCGCTGCAACAGGGCCATCGCGACGGCGACCTCGGGCGCGGAGCGCTGCTGGGCGAGGAAGACGCGGAAGACCGCGTCGTCGAGGTCGCGGCTGCGCTCGAACGACTCGACGCCGTAATGGCCGAGCACCCGGGTCAGCTTGGTCCGGAACTCCTCGGTGAGGTCGCCGCGGTCGGGGTCGAGGCTCTGCAGATAGGTGTGGAAGAACTCCCGGGGGGAGTGGACGCGGTTCTCGACGTGCCGCTCCTGCCCGGCGGGCCGGTTGCGCGACAGCTCGGCGAAGTCGGCGAACACCCGCATCAGGTCGAGCTCCTCGGCCATGGGGGCGCGTCCCTCACGGGTGAGCTGACGGCGCGCCACCAGGTAGTCGGCCAGCGTCCGTCCCTCGTCCCGCGGGTCGACGTCGTAACCCATCAGCATGCCCCGCAGGTCGGTCAGACCCTCGGCCACCTGCGTGGTCGCTGATCCGGCCGGCACCGGCAGGGGGAGGTCGAGGTCGACGACGGTGGCCGCGTCGACCGCTGCGCCGGCCGCGTCGGCGTCTTCGGTCGGCTCGAGGCGCATCAGCTGCGCGCCGGTCTCGACCTGACTCCCGACGGCGACGAGCAGCTCCTTGACGGTCGCGGCGAACGGGGCCGGGATCACCGTCTCCATCTTCATGCTCTCGAGGACCAGCACGGGAGCGCCGGCGGCGACGGTCCCGCCCTGGGCCACGGGGGTCGCGACGACGAGCGCCGGTGCGGGAGAACGGAGTACCCCACCTTCGTCACGGCTGACGCGATGCGTCGTCCCGTCCACCTCGACGAGGTGGACCGACCCGTGGCTCGCGGTGACGAGGCGGTGGCGTGACCCCTCGACCGTCAGTCGGCTCGTGTAGTCGTCGATGCGGTCGAGGTCGGCGTCGACGACAGGCAGGTCGTCGATGGCCACCCGGAAGCGCTGCGGGCCGATGCGCGTCGTCAGCACCTGGTATGCCGCGCCCCGCAGCTTGAGCTCGACGGCCCGCCCCACCTGGTGCTGCACCTGGGGACGCCCGCCGCGGGCCGTCTCGAGGAGTCGCGCGACCTCGACGTCCTCCTCGTCCTCGTAGGCCTCGATCCCCGCTGCTACCAACGCGATTCCCGAGTGGGCGGCGGCCACGAGGCGTCCCTCGCCACGGACCCGGTCGATCCATCCCGTGTCGGAGGAGCCGTCGATCACCTCGGGCTGGCGCAGGAGGTCGAGGACGAAGCTCTTGTTCGTGGCGCCACCCTCGATGACGACGGTCGTCTCGGCGATGGCTCGCCGCAGCCGGCCCAGGGCCTCGGCGCGGTCCCGACCGTAGGCGATGATCTTGGCGATCATCGAGTCGAAGTCGGCCGGGATCGTGTCGCCCTCTCCGACACCGGGGTCGACCCGGATGCCGGGCCCGGCCGGGAGGTTGAGCAGCACGATCCGCCCCGGAGACGGAGCGAAGTCGCGGTCGGGATCCTCCGCGTTGAGACGCGCCTCGATGGCGTGCCCCTTCTCGACGGGGGCAGGCCCCTCGAGGCGTCCGCCGCCCGCGATGTGGATCTGGGTCTTGACGAGGTCCAGGTCGGTCGTGACCTCGGTAATGGGGTGCTCGACCTGCAGGCGCGTGTTGACCTCGAGGAAGGCAAAGAACTTGCCTTGTGGGTGGTAGAGGAACTCGACGGTGCCGGCACCGGCATACGCGACCTCGAGGGCGAGCCGCTCGGCGCTGGCCTTGAGCTCGCCGACCTGCTCGGGGTCGAGCACCGGCGAGGCCGACTCCTCGATGACCTTCTGGTTGCGTCGCTGGACGGAGCAGTCGCGCACGCCGAGTGCCCACGCGGTGCCGTGGCCGTCGGCGATGACCTGCACCTCGACGTGACGCGCTCCGGTGACGAGCTTCTCGAGGAAGACGACCCCACTGCCGAACGCGCGCTGCGCCTCGTCACGGGTCCGGGTGTAGGACTCGACGAGGTCGGCGTCGGAGGTGATCACCCGGATGCCGCGCCCGCCACCTCCGGCGGTGGCCTTGAGCATCAGGGGGTAGCCGATGGCGTTGCCCTGGGTGATCGCGTCCTCGAGGGTGTCGACCGCGCCGCGGCTCCACGGCGCGACCGGTACGCCGACCGCCTCGGCGATCAGCTTCGAGCCGATCTTGTCGCCGAGCCGGCGCATGGCCTCGGCGCTGGGCCCGATGAAGGTGACGCCGTGCTTGTCGCACAGGTCGACGAAGGACGGGTCCTCGGCCACGAATCCCCAGCCGGGCCAGACCGCGTCCGCGCCGGTCTCCAGCAGGGCCCGCTCGAGGACGGCGAGGTCGACGTAGGGGCGCAGTCCGGCCGGTCCGAGGTCGTAGGAGCGCTCGGCCTCGCGCACGAACATCGCGTCGGCCTCACCCGTGGTGTGGAGGGCGACGGTCTGGATGTGGTCCTCGACGGGGTTGGCCGCGTTGAGCTCGCTCACGGCATGC
>JBBQWX010000123.1:0-13713 GCA_038210185.1 Actinomycetales bacterium | reverse complement strand
GAGTCGGTGCTCACCGTCACCGTCGCCTACGAGACGTTCGAGGAGTGGTGGGAGCCCTACACGTTGGGGGTCGGTCCGGCCGGCGCCTACGTCGAACGGCTGGCGCCGGCGGACCGGCAGCGCGTGCGGGAGGCATGCGCGGCGCAGCTGCCGGCGGCGCCCTTCGAGGTCACGGCGTCGGCATGGACGGTGTGTGGCCGGGCGTAGCCGGTTCGTCGTTCGCGTCGTCGAAGACCCGCAACAACCGCTCCGCCTTCCAACGGGACTCGGCGTACTCCTCGGCGACGTCGGAGTGGACCGTGAACCGACGACTCGCCATCGAAGCAGCCGAAGAGAAGCTCAGCATCAACCAACTCATCATCCGACGACTCAACAACGCGAGCTAACGACGCAAACGCCCTGTCTTGCCGCCGTGCGGGCGATTCCCTGGCGGCAACCTGATGAGCATCGGCAGATGGAGCGTCACGGCGCGTGGTGAGCCGAACCGCGCCGTTCGGCGATCTCGCACAAGATCGCGAGGGCGGCTCGTGAGTCCGCGCGGGCCTGACTTTCCACAGCGAGCCAGGCTGCGTTGTCGTCGTCGGCGAGCACCTTCTCCAGGTGCCAGATCCGTCGCGCGTCGCTTTGGAATGCGGGCCGCTCCTCGACGCTGAAGGGATCTTCGAGACAGGCGAGCAGGATCACCGCGTCCCGCAGGTGGCGCCCGGGATTCCTCTTGTCAACCATGTGCGCCGCGGCCTTGAGGATGAGAGCGCCATAGGTGTCGGGGATCGAGAGGATCGTTGGTGCGCCGGCACCGCGCAGATGAAGGCTGGCATCGACGGTGCGGCGCAGGGCCTGTGTCGTTCCCTCGGCGGCCATCATGTCGTGTCCCGCGAGTCGCTCTACGACGGCTGGCGCCACGTGATCGGCTCGCATGACGTCCACGATGTCCTCGGAGCCAGTCACACCCCGCCGATATCGGTGAGCTACGTCATCGCCGCTAAGGGTGCCGAGCTTCCCAGGCGCGGTGAGCACATACCCGAGCCCGGTCAGCGATCGGTGAACGCGCGTGGCGCGGCCACGTGCTGTCTCGAGATGGACGACCATGTCCACGTCAGTGGTCACCCGTGTCGTCGGGAGCCCCGCCATTGCGGCATGGGCTTTGACCATCAGGCCACCCACCAGGGTCCAGTCCTCGGCGGGCAGGACATCTGCGATCTCGGCGACACTGCCCCACGGCGGATCCCATCCGCCCTCGGGGGCCGGGATCTCCACTTGTGGGCGTGGGTCATGCTGCCTGTCAGGTGACATGTGCCAACCGGTCACCCAGGGCTGAACCGACGTAATCCAATCCCGCCGAGCGCTCCCGATCGTCCAGGGACTCAGCGAGGGAAAGTGCAGCCAGCAGGTCGCCGGCGGTGTTGATCCGCTCGACGTCGGAGCGGGATACCTCTGAGACAGATCGCAGGACCGCAGCGTCATCATTTCCTGTTGCCTGGCTGAGGTGATACCGCTCAAGAATGAGCTCGACCTCTGTGATCGTTGCGTACCCGTCGATCCGCTCGGCTGCTGAGGTGAGTCCTAGCCGGGCTGCGGATGTCCCTGTGTTGACTAGTTCAGCTGCGATCCGGTGGGCTGAGCGCCGGTGGCCGGTCACTCGATGCACGCGGGCTCGGTCGCGGACCCGCGACACGAGGGTCTCGGCGTCCGTGAGACGCAAGGCTGCCTTCAAGCGAGACCTCTGGGTCTGCCCGATGAAGTGGGCCTCGACACCGGCGGTCAAGGCAATGGCTTGCCACGCGGTGCGCTCCGTCCAGGCGCGCTGTCGGTGTGCTGCACGCGCGTTTCGCACGCGCAGCACAGAGGCCCGGTCATACACACCGTCGGCGACCGCAACAACCTGACCCTCTCGGCGCAGGTTGCTGACTTGGCGCAGGCTGACGCCGAGGAGCGTTGCCACCTCCTGCGACGTCAGAAACTCGAACATGACATATAGATTCCCTCAACAGAATTTATCTGTCAAGTAGCCGGGACGCGCGAGCGGCTCCTCGAACGGCGACGGTGCGCGGCCCGAGACAGGCCGCCCGCCCGGGGTGTATCGGACTACGCCAGCACTGAACGATGCATAGTCGCTGCATCCGACAATAAGAGAACCCCTGAACTGGCGTTTCCGCAGTTCAGGGGCTTCTTGGGGGTGCTCCCCCGGTTGGACTCGAACCAACAACCTGCCGATTAACAGTCGGCTGCTCTGCCAATTGAGCTACAGGGGAAAGGCCGCCACGGGAATCGCCGCAGCAGCGCCCGGCAACGATAGCAAAGTCGGGACCAGCGACGAAAACGGGCCGCCGTCAGTCCAGACCGACCTGCTCGCGCACCCGTGCCAGGCCCTCGCGCACCTGCTCGGACACCCCCGGGTCGGTGCTGCGCACCCCCGAGCCCAGCACCGCCTGGCTGATCAGTGCACCGGTCGCGAGGTCCTTGCGCACGACGACGCGGGCGGTGCGCCGGCTGCCGAGGTCGACGGACTCCGCGATGACGACCGAGGCCTGCACCCGTTCCCGCAGCGTCTCGGGAAGCTGCCCGGGCTCGGCGAGCACGAACCGGGCGGCAGGCTCGCCGTCGACCCAGGTCACCCGCAGCGCACCGTCCGCGCTCCACAGCCCGGCGTCCACGAGGTGCCACGGCCGGGACAGCCCGAGGTGCAGCCCGTCGGGGCCGGGCGCCACGGCGTACAGGCGGTGCCGACCGGCGACGACGGTGACCCCGGTCGTGTCCTCGACGGCCCACGCGAGCAGCTTCTCGTGCTCCTCGGGCGCGATGGCGGCGGCGACGTCGGCGGGCACGGCGGGGTGGCGCAGGCCGGTCCACTGCAGCTTCACGACGACACCCTCTCGCGCAGCGCGACGCGCTCGAGCTCGAGACGGTGCAGTGCCATGGTGCGCTCCCGGAGGTCGGTGGGGTCGGCATCGGGGTCGTTCTGCACGCGGCGCACCGAGGCCATCGCGTCGGCGATGAGCCGGCTCAGCTCGGCGTCGCGCACCCCGACGACGAGCGAGTCGAGGTAGCGCTGCGGCGGCAGACCGGTGGAGCTGTCGAAGCGGGTGGGCAACGGCGCGACCGACAGCTCGCAGACCAGACCACGCACCGCCAACGGTGCGGCGTCCCCCACCGCCGCCACCCAGGCCGCGGTCGACGCGCGTCGCGCGGTGGGCGCCGCGATCCGGATGCCGTCGAGCACCGCACGATGGGCGGGCGCCACGAGGGCCTCGGGGCGCAGTGCGTCGACGGTGGCGTCGGAGAACTGCGACGGGTACTGCATCAGGGCCTGGAGCAGCTGGCGCTCGGTGAACACGACCGGGTCACGCAGGTCGGGCGCCGGCAGGGAGGCCGCCGCCTCCCCCGGCCCGGGCTCGGGCACGTCGTCTGTAGTCACGACCGCTTCTGACCTTCGGCCCTGTGCCGGCTTACTCAGGTGTTGCGTGCGTCGGCGCTCAGCGATGATCTGTTCGACGTCCACGCCAATCCAACCCGCTGCTTGCCTCGCGTACTCGAGTCGGAGCGCTTCGTCGCGGATCTCCCAGATGATTGGGATGACAGTCTGAATCGCATTCACTCGGCCCTCAATCGAGGCAAGCTCGAATCGGCGAATGGTGGTTCGAACGGCGAACTCGAACATCGGGACCGCATCCTCGACAAGCGCACGCACCGCGGCATCCCCTTTGGCGATCCTCAGCTCACAGGGATCCATGCCATCTGGCGCGACGGCCACGTACGACTGAGAGGCCCACCGTTGGTCTTCTTGGAAAGCCTTCATGGCAGCCGACTGTCCTGCTGCGTCACCGTCGAAGGTGAATATCACTCTTGATTGGGGGCCGTCGGTCTCGTCGCGCATGATGCGCCGCAGGATCTTGATGTGCTCGATGCCGAAAGCCGTGCCGCAGGTGGCCACCGCACCCTCGACGCCGCTCAGGTGGGCCGCCATGACGTCGGTGTAGCCCTCGACCACGATCGCCCGGCGCTCGGTGGAGATGGCCTTCTTGGCGGCGTCGAGGCCGTAGAGCACCTGCGACTTCTTGTAGATCGGGGTCTCGGAGGTGTTGAGGTACTTGGCGGCGATGCGGTCGTCGTCGAAGAGGCGACGGGCACCGAAGCCCACGGTGTCGCCGGTGGTGTCGCGGATCGGCCAGACCAGCCGGCCGCGGAACCGGTCGTAGAGGCCCCGACTGCCCCGGCCCGAGAGACCGCCGGTGACCATCTCGTCCTCGGTGAACCCGCGCTCGCGCAGATGCCGGCTGAGCGCCTCGCCGCCCGGTGGGGCGAACCCGACGCCGAACTGCGCCGCGGCGGCGCTGTCGAAGCCACGCTCGCGCAGGAAGTCGCGCCCGGCCCGGGCCTCGGGCCGGCCGGTGTCGAGCAGCAGCGCCGCGTAGAACTCCTGGGCCACCCGGTGCGCCTCGATCAGGCGCGACCGCTTGCCGAGCGACGTGCCGCCATCACGGGGGCCGCCACCCTCCTCGTAGCGCAGCTCGAGGCCGAGCTTGCCGGCGAGCCGCTCGACGGACTCGGTGAAGGTGAGGTGCTCGACCTTCTGCACGAAGGACAGGACGTCACCGCCCTCGCCGCAGCCGAAGCAGTGGTAGCTGCCGACGGTGGGGCGCACCGTGAAGCTGGGGGTCTTCTCGTCGTGGAAGGGGCACAGGCCCTTCAGCGACCCCACCCCGGCCGGGCGCAGGGTCACGTGGTCGCGCATGACGTCCTCGATGGACGTGCGCTCCTTGACCGTCGCGATGTCCTCGGCCCGAATCCGACCCGCCACTGACCCTCCTTCCCGGTTGTCCCCGCGAGTCTAGGTCGTCGCCGAGCGGCACCACCGGCGGTGCAACGACAGCGCCCGGACGTCGGTGAGCGAGGCGACCTGGTCGACGAGCACGCGCAGCGCTGCGGCGTCATCGGTCGCGTCGTCCCAGTCGTGGCGCAGGTCGGGGTCGAGGCGGCTCGGGTCGGCCTCGAACGCGGCGACGAGCTCGGCCACCACCTCGCGCTGGCGCACGTGCAGCGCGACCCGCTCCGCGGCGAGCATGACGTAGTGGGCGGCCACGGCCTTGAGCACGGCGCACTCGGCGCGTGACTCACGGGGCACGACGAGCCGCCCCCCGTGACGGGTCAGCGGGCCCGGCCCGTGCTCGGCCCGGGTGGCCTGCTCCACGGCGACGACGAAGCGCCCGATCAGCCGCGAGGTCATGTCCTTCAGGGCGGCCAGCGAGGGGCGGGAGCCGTCGTAGGAGTCGGGGACCGCCCCGGTGGCGAGCAGCCGCTCGAGGGCCTCGGCGAGCTCCCCGGGGGTCAGCCCCGGCTCGTAGACCTCGCCCGCCACGGCCAGCACGGCCTCGACGTCGACGCGCTCGCGCAGGAGGCGAGGGTCGAGCCAGCCGGAGGCGACGGCATCCTCGACGTCGTGCACGGAGTAGGCGACGTCGTCGGACCAGTCCATGACCTCGGCCTCCACCGAACGGCGGGCCTCGGGGGCGCCGGCGCGGAACCAGGTGAACACGTCGAGGTCGTCGTCGTAGACCCCGAACTTTCCTGTGGGGTGCGGGGCGTGGCCGCGCCGCCACGGGTACTTCGTGGCGGCATCCAGGCTGGCGCGGGTCAGGTTGAGGCCGGCCGGGCGGCCGTCGGGGTGCAGTCGCTTGGGCTCCAGGCGGGTCAGCAGCCGCAGGGTCTGGGCGTTGCCCTCGAAGCCACCGATGCCGGCCGCGACGGCAGCCAGGGCGGTCTCGCCGTTGTGCCCGAACGGCGGGTGGCCCAGGTCGTGGGCCAGGCAGGCGGTGTCGACGACGTCGGCGCTGCACCCCAGGGCCGCGCCGAACTCGCGACCGATCTGGGCGACCTCGAGGGAGTGGGTGAGCCGGTTGCGCACGAAGTCGTCGCTGGCGGGCTGCACCACCTGGGTCTTGCCCGAGAGCCGGCGCAGGCTGGCGGAGTGCACGAGCCGGGCGCGGTCGCGGGCGAAGTCGTCGCGGTCGGCCCGCTTGTGCGCGGGGTCCTCCGCGACCCAACGCTCGCGGTCGCGCGCGGTGTAGGTCACGAAGGTCACCCTAGGCGGGCTGCCTCCGCCGCCGCCGCTGCTCGCTCGACCCACTTGGGAGGGATGCCGTACCGCTGGCTGGCGATCAGCCGCCCGGCAGCGCAGTCGTCGACCAGCTGGGTCAGGCGTGCGTCGCGGGTCTTCTCCTGCTTGGCGGTCACCACCCAATTGACGGCCACCTTGCGGTAGCCCGCGGTGGCGACCTCCCAGAAGGCCGTGGCGGCCGGGTCGGCGGCCAGCCGGGCGGCGTACTGCGGCGGCAGCTCGCGCTCGCGGTTCTCGTAGGCATAGACGCCGGAGCGGTCCGCGCGGCGGCGCTCGAACGCGGCCAGCCCACTGGGCTGCATCCGGCCCGAGGCGGTGAGCTCGGCCACGGCGTTGATGTTGACCGTCGACCAGTTGCTGCCCGGTTTGCGGGGGGTCCAGCGCTGGCGGCGGGTGTGCTCGTCGATGCCTTGGGCCATGCTGTCGATCCAGCCCCAGCACAGCGCCTCGCGGACGGCGGCCTCCCAGGTGAGGCCGGCGTCGGGGTGGCCCTTGCGGTACAGGCCCATCCACAGCTCGGTCTCGGTGTCGTGGTGGGCCGCCAGCCAGCGGCCGAACTCCGCGGCATCGCCGAAGAAGAGCGCCGGCCGCTCGGGCGTGCCGCCGGGGGTGCCGATCCTCTCGCTCACACAGACATCCTGCCGCGCCCCACCGACATCGGTCGTGGTGAGTGCCAAAGTGGTTGCCGTGGCGACCACTTCCGCCATCGAGGCCGGTCCGCGGTACATCACCCGGAGGGCCCTGATGTCCCCTGGTCGATGGACCCGTCCGGCGCGCGGTGCTACCTAGACTCGCCGCATGGACCGCAGACACCTCAGCTTCCTCGCCCTGGCGATCACGCTCCTCTACGGCGCGAGCTTCGCCCTGTTCGACACCACCCCGCAGGGATACGCGGCGCTCGGTGGCGTGGTCGTGGCGCTGGCCTGGATCGCGGTCGGCGTCTTCGGCAAGGACACCAGGCAGCAGGCGGACCCGGAGTGAGGTGACCGCAGCGCCGCGAGCTTGCCCGACATCACAGTGACGTCGGGCTTGTTACGACGTGGTGCGGAAACTTCTCCGACCGCGACGAGGTACCCCGCCGTCACAGTGATGGCGGGGTAGCTCAGCCGCCCGAGACGCTGAGCTCGGCCTGGGCGACCGAGGCCCGCTGCACCTCGTCGAGCTCTCGCGAGCGCAGCCAGTTCTCGGGCAGCGCCACCACCCGCGGTGAGCCGGCACGACCGCGCTGCCCCTCGGCGGCCTCGCCCGGCCACGGGGCGTCGAGGTCCATGGTGCCGATGAGGTCGTCGAGCACCTGGAGGCCGTCGACCAGCGCCAGCCGGTGGCGCACCGTCGAGCCGGCCGGGAAGCCCTTGAGGTACCAGGCGATGTGCTTGCGGATGTCGCGGCAGGCGCGGCCCTCGTCGCCGTCGTAGAACTCGACGAGGTAGGCCGCGTGCCGGCGCAGGGTGGCCGTCACCTCGCGCAGACCCGGGTGCACCCGGGCGGACGAACCGGCGAACGCCGCCGCGAGGTCGGTGAACAGCCACGGCCGACCGAGGCAGCCGCGCCCGACGACCACTCCGTCGCACCCGGTCTGCCGCACCATCGCCAGGGCGTCCTGCGCCGACCAGATGTCGCCGTTGCCGAGCACCGGGATCGAGGTCACGGCCTCCTTGAGCCGCGCGATCGCCGACCAGTCGGCCGCGCCCGAGTAGGCCTGAGCCGCGGTGCGCCCGTGCAGGGCGACCGCCGCGACGCCCTCGGCCTCGGCGATGCGCCCGGCATCCAGGTAGGTCACGTGGTCGGCGTCGATGCCGACCCGCATCTTCACGGTGACGGGCACGCCGTAGGGCGAGGCCTCGCGCACGACTGCCGCGACGATGCCGCGGAAAAGGTCGGTCTTCCACGGCAGGGCGGCCCCCCCGCCCTTGCGGGTGACCTTGGGCACCGGGCAGCCGAAGTTGAGGTCGATGTGGTCGGCGCGGTCCTCGGTGACGAGGATGCGGGCGGCCAGGCCGGCGGTGACCGGGTCGACGGAGTACAGCTGCACCGAGCGGGGGTGCTCGTCGGGGTCGTGCGAGATGAGCCGCATCGTCTCCGGCGTGCGCTCGACCAGCGCGCGGGTCGTGACCATCTCGGACACGTAGAGGCTGCTCGCCCCGCAGGCACCGCCGGCCTCCAAACCGGCCGTGCCGTACTCACGGCACAACCGGCGAAAGGCACGGTTCGTGATGCCGGCCATCGGCGCCAGCACGACCGGTGACTCGATGACGTGGCGCCCGATGTGCAGGGGCGGCAGCACCGGGGCGGAGGCGTGGACGGCCGGGTCGGTGGTGGTGGGGGCGGACATGATGCCCCATTCTCCCCCGAGTAGCGTGGTGGTGTGGCACCGCGGCCGGCTCGACCCCAGTCAGGGGAGGGCGGCGTGCGCGCCACCTGGGTGGGGCACTCCACGGTGCTGCTGGAGATGGGCGGGCTCCGCCTCCTCACCGACCCCCTCCTCCGCCGCCGGGTCGGACCCCTGCGCCGGCGTCATGACCTGCCCGCGCAGCAGCCCGTCGAGGACGTCGACGTCGTGCTGCTCAGCCACCTCCACCACGACCATGCCGACCTGCCCTCGCTGCGCCGGGTCGGCCACGTCCCGGTCGTCACCGACCCGGCCAACCTGCCGTGGCTCGACAAGCACGGGCTCGAGCCGGGTGACGCCGCCACCGACGCCTGGCACCCGATCGCTCCCGGTGTCGACGTGCTCCTCGTGCGCGCCGACCACGAGGCCCGCCCGATGCCCCACCGCCCCAACGGCGCCACCGGGATGCTCGTGCGCGGAGGCGGAGTCGTCGTCTGGTTCGCGGGCGACACCTCGCTGTACCCGGACATGGGCCAGCTGCCCGAGCTCGCCGGGGGGCCCGTCGACCTGGCCCTGCTCCCGGTCGGTGGCTGGGGTCCGCGCCTGTCCGCCGGGCACATGGGACCGGTCGAGGCTGCCGACGCGACCGCACGCTCCAAGGCCCGGCACGTGGTGCCGATCCACTACGGCACGCTGCACCCGTCGGGCTGGCCGTCCTCACGGCTGGCCTGGACGACCGACCCCGGTGAGCGGTTCGTCGAGGTGCTGCCCGACTGGTCCGACGCCATCGCCCTCGTCCCACCCGTCGGCGGCGCGGTCACCGTGCCGCCGGAGCCCGCCGTGCTGCACTGAGCAGCTCCCATAGCGCCGCCGCTGTCTCGTTCGGGTGGGTCAGCGGGAACACGTGGAGCCCGCCGCGCACGGTGACCACGCGCACCCAGCGGGCCGATCGCGCGGCCCGGACGAACCGGCGGGCGTCGACCCGCAGCTGGTCGAGCTGTCCGTTGACCAGGAGCACCGGGGCACTGACCTCGGCCAACATCTCGGGCCGGCAGCGCCCCATCACACCCGCCCACGCCGCCGGGATGCCGTCGAAGGCGTACCCGGCCTCCTTGATGACGGCTGCGAGCTCGTCCGGCAGCAGGGCGTCGAACTGACGGTCCAGGGCCCGCGACATCCGGTCGACGCCCAGGCGCCCCTCTACCCGCGCGATCGCCCGGTAGAGCGCCGCCCCCGCACCGGCCGGCACCGCGCACGCGCCCAGCAGCGCGAGCCCCGCCAGCCGCCGCGGGTGCTCGGACGCCCAGGCCATCGCGAGGTAGCCGCCCAGACTGTGCCCGGCGAGCACGACCGGAACCCCGGCATCCCCGCCCTCGACCGCCTCGCCGACCACCTCGAGCGCACGCTCCCAGGTGAACTCCTCGCCGCGTCGGGTGCCGTGCGCGGGCAGGTCGGGCAGGACGAGCTCGACGTCGGGGCCGAGCAGCGCGGCGTAGCGCGACCACTGGGCGCGGCTGAGCTGCGAGCCGTGGAGGAGGACGAGACGCACCGGTGCTGCCACGGCCGACATTCTCGCGCAGCGTGCCGTCAGCGCGATGGTTGGATGGGCGGATGGGCGCCCTGGTCACCGCCGACGAGCTCGCCACCCTCCTCGACCGGGCCGTGGTGAAGGTCGTCGACGTGCAGTACAACCTGCGCGGCACCCCCGGCCACGAGCTGTACGCCGTCGCGCACGTTCCCGGGGCGCCGCACCTCGACCTCGACGTGGCGCTCGCCGACCTCCCCGGGGTGCGCGGCCGGCATCCGCTGCCCGACCCGGCACGTCTCGAGCGCGAGCTGCGGGCCGCCGGCATCGACGACGACGACGAGGTGGTCGTCTACGACCAGGCCACCTCGCTGGCGGCGGGCCGGGCCTGGTGGGTGCTGCGGTGGGCCGGGCACCCGCAGGTGCGGGTTCTCGACGGTGGTCTCGCCGCCTGGCGCCAGGCCGGGATGCCGGTCACCGGCGAGGTGCCCACGCCGCGGCCCGGGGACGTGGTCGTGCGGCCGGGCTCGGTGCCGGTGCTCGACGCCGGTGGGGCCACCGACATGGCGCGGCACGGCGTGCTGCTCGATGCGCGGGCGCCGGAGCGCTACCGCGGCGAGAGCGAGCCGATCGACCGCGTCGCCGGTCACGTGCCGGGCTCGGTGAACCTGCCGATGACCGACCTGCTCGCCCCCGACGGGCGCTTCCTGCCGCCGAACGAGGTGCGCCGTCGGGCCGCCGCCGTCGGCGTGTACCGCGACACCCCCGTGGGCACGTCGTGCGGCTCGGGCGTGACGGCGGCGCAGCTGGCGTTGGCGCTGCACACCGCCGGCATCGACGCCATCCTGTACGTCGGGTCGTGGAGCGAGTGGATCGAGGATCCTCGGCGCCCGGTGGTGACCGGCGGAGCGCCGTGAGGGTCACCTTCCGGGTGGCAGGCGTGGCGGCATCGCGAATGAGCGCCTGTACCGGTTGTGCAACCGCACGGTCGCGGACAGAGTGGGGGGCGATCCGGAAGGGTCGCCACCGTGGGGGTGACGGACGAGCCGGGCCAGGGGGAGAACTTCATGCAAGGACGACGACCCGTGCGCGGGGTGGTGATGGCGGTCGCCGGCGCCGTCGCAGCATCCGCACTGACGGCGGCTTCGGCCACGGCCGTCCCGGCGACCGCGGTCACGGCCTCGGCCTCGGCCACGGCCTCGGCCTCGGCCACGGCCTCGGCGAAGGCCGCGGCCGTGCAGCGCACCAGCGCCACGGAGGCCCGCCGCGTGGACCGGGTGAAGACCCCGCGACCGGACTGGTTCGCGTGCGAGCCGTTCGCGCCGGGCGCCGAGTGCGCCACCGTGCCGCTGCCGCTGGACTACGACAAGCCGACCGGGCCGACGACCGAGGTCGCCGTGCTGCGCCTGCCGGCTCGCGACCCGGCCCGACGGATCGGCACCCTGTTCGTCAACCCCGGCGGGCCGGGCGGCTCCGGCGTCCAGCTGGCCGCCAGCGCGCCGAACTTCCTCGGCGCGGGTGTGCTCGACCGCTTCGACATCATGGGCTTCGACCCGCGTGGCACGAACTTCAGCGACAACGTGAAGTGCTGGGGCAACCTCGGTCAGCAGTTCGCCGCCATCGAGCCGATCGTCAATCGTTCCTTCCCCTTCGAGCGCCCGGAGGTGCGCGCCTACGTTCGTGCGTCGGAGAGCTTCGGAAAGGCGTGCGCGACCACCGGAGCCCCGCTGTCGGGGTCGATGTCGACGGCCGAGGTGGCGCGCGACATGGACGTCCTGCGCCGGATGACCGGTGACAAGCAGCTCACCTACCTCGGGTTCTCCTACGGCTCCTACCTGGGCACTGTCTACGCGAGTCTCTTCCCCGACCGCGTGCGGGCCGTCGCCATCGACGGGGTGCTCGATCCGGTCGCCTGGGCAGGGACGGCCGCCACGGCATCGGTACCCCAGACCCAGCGGCTCCGCTCGGGCGAGGGTGCCGCCACGGCGTTGAACGAGATCCTCGTGCGCTGCCGCAAGGCGGGGCCGAAGTACTGCCAGCTCGCTGCCGCCGGCGACCCGGTGAAGACCTACGCCAGGATCGTGGCCGAGCTCAAGGCAGCCCCGGTGGTGATCACCGACCCCGAGAGCGGTGAGGCGGTCATCGAGCTCACCTACCCCGCGCTCACCTCGCTCCTGCTCGGCGACCTCTACTCGCCCGACGGGTGGATGTTCGTCGACATAGACCTCAGCGCGGTGCTGAGCCTGCTCGAGTCACCCGCGGACCCGGGCACGCCGGCTGCGAAGCGGCAGGCAGCCGCCAGGCAGGCGCTGCTCGCGAAGGCATCGGACCAGGCGTCCAAGGAGCGCATGGCTGCCCGTGAGAAGCAGCGGCTGGGTCGTTCGGCGGGCTGGGCCTTCCCCTACTCCAACGGGCCCGAGGCGTTCCAGTCCGTGCTCTGCACCGATGGCCTCAACCCCAAGAAAGCCTGGGACTGGGCGGCCTACGCCACCCGGAACGACCGCACCGCACCCGACTTCGGTCGGTTGTGGACCTGGGCGTCGGCGCCGTGCGCGTCCTCGACCTGGACCGTTCGCGACGAGGACAGCTACCGCGGGCCGTTCACCCGCACCACGGCCAACCCCGTGCTCGTCGTCGGCAACTACTGGGACCCGGCGACCAACTACCGGGGTGCGGTGACGACCTCGAGGCTGCTGCCCAACAGCCGCCTGCTCACCAGCGACAGCTGGGGGCACACCGCCTACGGCACCTCGGCCTGCGTCGACACCGCAGTCGAGCGCTACCTGCTGATGAAGAAGGTCCCGGCGTCCGGCACTACGTGCATCGGCGACGCCCAGCCGTTCAGCGACCCGACCGAGGGCCCGCAGCAGCGCCGCGCCCCCAGTGGACGGCAGCTGCCACCCGTCGTACCGCCGCTGCCAGGGGCTGTCCCGCGCAGCTGACGGCGCAGCGGTCCGGGTACGGTCGGGTGTGTCTTCCTTCGTGCTGATTCCCGGCGCGGGTGGATCGGCGTGGGTCTGGAGTCGAGTGACCCGGCTGCTGGTCGAGGCCGGCCACGACGCCATCGCGGTCGATCTGCCCGGCGACGACGACACCGCCGGGCTGCCCCGTTACACCGAACTGGTGGTGGACGCGATCGGTGCACGCACCGAGGTCGTGCTCGTCGCAGGGTCGCTGGGAGGCTTCACCGCGCCCCTCGTCTGCGAGCGGGTGCCCGTCCGTGACCTGGTGCTGGTGAATGCGATGATCCCGAACCCTGGTGAGATCGCGGGCGACTGGTAGGCACACACGGGCGCGTTCGAGGCCCAGGAGGAGGCTGCTCGGGCCGGTGGCTACGGGCCATTCGACGTGGCCACCTACTTCCTGCACGACGTCGACGCCGAGGTCGCGGCCGAGGGCGAGCCGCATCAGCGCGTCGAGGCCGACATCGTCTTCGGATCGGTGTGTGACTTCACGGCGTGGCCGACCACCGGGACTCGAGTCCTGGCCGGTGCCGACGACCGCTTCTTCCCGGTCGGCCTGCAGCGCCGGGTCGCTCGTGACCGGCTCGGCGTCGAGGTCGACGTGCTTCCGGGTGGGCACCTGCTGCCACTCGTGCAGCCGCGGCTGGTCGCCGACTACCTGACCGGTCAGAGCGTGTAGGTGCCGGAGAACTCCCCGACCCCGCTCGCCGCCCGGTCGACGTCGGCGACCTGGTAGAGCCGGCCCTCGTTGACGTCCCAGGCCAGCACGCGCCGCACGAGA
>JBBQWX010000122.1:0-13718 GCA_038210185.1 Actinomycetales bacterium | reverse complement strand
CGTCCCCCCCGCCGGGGGGGGCGGGGGGCCCCCCCCCCGGCCCCCCCCGCCCGGCGCGGGGGGGGCCCCCGCCCCCTGCCCCCCCCGCGCCTGCCCATCCGCTCGCGTGCGGTCTCGCCACGGCGCGAGACCGGCATCGTGCCCGCGATGGCTCCGAGGCCGAACGGTTTGGCGCCGGCGTAGACGCTCTCGGCGCCCCCGGGCTGCACGGCGTACGTCTCGTGCCAGATCGTGACCGCCTCGGGAGCCGACCGCGCGACCTGGTAGAACTCGCTCCACGCCGGGCGGTGCTCGCGGTCGGTCGCCGACGCGTAGGCGTAGAGGTCGTCGGTGCTGCGCCACCACTGGATCATGGTGGTGCCGGTGAGGTGCACGGTCGAGCGGCTGCCGAGGTAGCCCAGCGACTCGGCCTCCCCGCGCTCGGCGGCGGCCTTGTTCCGCTCGAGCTCGACGATCATCCGGGGCATGGCACGCACCGCCTGGCTGACGACGCCGACCCGCCACGGCTGGTGGACGCGTAGCCCGATGAGGAAGACGGCGAGGGGACCGTCGTACGCGTGGGTGAGTCGCTCGACCATGGCCGGCTCCTTTGGATAGTGTGGATATCTAAGTAGGGTCCATACTGGACAGCAGCACTATCCGATGTCAAGGGAGTCGTCGATGCGCATCTCGGAGCTCTCGGCGAGCAGTGACGTTCCCGTGCACACCTTGAAGTACTACCTGCGCGAGGGACTGCTGATGCCGGGCCTGGCGACCAGCCGGACCCGCGCCGAGTACGGGCCGGAGCACCTCGAGCGCGTACGGCTGGTGCGGGCGCTCGTGGAGCACGGCGGGGTCGGAATCGCCGGGGTGCGCTCGGTGCTCGACGCGCTCACCGCCCCGCCACCCTCTCGCCACGAGTTCCTCGGCGTGGCCCACGCTGCGCTTCCGACGAACGGCGAGGACGCACCCCCCTCGCCGGAGGTCACGGCGCTGGCGGACGAGCTCGGCTGGCAGGTGTGGGCAGAGGCGCCATCGGCGCGGGCGCTCGGCGCGGCCCTGGCGGCGGCGCGCGAGGCGGGAGTCGCCATCGACGCCGCCCGGCTGCGCCGCTACGCCGAGGCGATGCGCGAGGTCGCCGTCATCGACGTCGAGCACGCGCTGACGGCCCGCTCCCCCGAGGCGGCGATGCACGCCGTCGTGGTCGGCACGGTGATGGTCGACCCCGTGCTCGTCGCGCTGCGGCGGGTGGCCCAGGAGGCGGTGAGCGCGCAGCGGGCGTGAGTGGGCGGGCAGGCTGTCGTTGGTGGTGCGTGGCCGTGCCGCAAAGTGGCGGAAGCACGGCGTTCTGGCGTGAGCAACCGTCGACGCTCGCAGGCGAGTCCGGCAAGCCCAAGGTCCCGCCGAGTCCGGCAAGCCCAACGTCCCGCCGAGCCGCCGAGCCGCCGAGCCGCCGAGCTTCAGCCTGCTGTGGCCATTGCCCTGAGCAGCTCGGCGAGAACGCTCTCCTCGTGCAGCGCCTGCCCCTGGTGGCGCATCGCCGCACCGAGCTCGGCATCCCACACCGGCTCGACCGGCCGGCCCACGAGCTCGGGGCCGCCGGGGAGGACCGCGGCGAGGTAGTCGTCGGCGAACATCAGCCACGGACGCACGGCGTAGCGCGCTACAGCCCGGTTCGCGATCGCGACGCCGGGCCAGTCGAAGTCGCCGTGGTAACGCAACTCGACCCCGTGGCGTGCGAACCGGCTCAACACCCGGTCGACGACGAGGTTCGGCTCGCCCGACGTGCACACACCGGCCCAGCCCTCCAGCCCGACATCAGCCATGGCCTCGAGCACCCGCGGGTTCTCGCAGACAAGCACCCGGGTTCCAGGCTCCGGCGTGAAGGACGGGGTACGCCGCAGGTCCCACTCGCACAGGTGCAGCGGGTCTCCCGAGTCGGCGGCGGCCGCCAGGCGTGCGGCGAGCGGTCCGGCATCCACCAGTCGCAAGCCCCACACCAGGCAGGTTCGCGAGACGAGGTCGGGCTCGACCCCGAAGGACTGCCAGAGCTCCTCCCGGGTACGGGCATCGTCGGGCACCGGCGAGCCGGCCGCGGCCGCCAGACCGCGCACGACCACGTGGTGCACGAGCCGGTCACGGTCGAGGGAGTGGGCGTCGCCGAGCAGTCGCGCACCCAGCTCCACCCTGGACTGCGTCGCCACCGGCGCTTCGGTCGCCGTCAGCTCGGTGAGCACCACGGCCGCGTCGCGAACGACGCGCTCGGCGTCGGGATGCCGTGTCAGCAGTCCCGCTCGACGCAACCCGTCGGCCCAGTAGTCCGCCCATGCGGCGTCGACCAGCGCGCGCGCGAGGTTCAGGGGCCGCTCGCGCGCCTCGCGCCTGGCCGTCCTGAGCGCCGGCCGGTCCTCGAGGTCGCGGCCGGCCCGCAGGGTGAGCACCGCCTCGAGCCCCCCAACCCCCGACCGCTGCTTCAGCCGCTCGTCGAGGGCCGCGAGGTCGATTCGCACGCGCGCGCGCGTGACCGTGGTGCCGAGCAGTGCGCCGAGCGCCTGCCGCTCCGCTCGGCTCTGCGGCTCGAGGACGAGCACGCCGTCGGCGACGAGGCCCGCACGCTCGAACCGGGCACGGATCCGGTCCCATGACGCGTCGAGAGCCGGGTCGGCGACCCACAGGGGCAGCTCGCTCATCCGACGCTCTCGAGCACGCGCCCGTCCCAGCGGTACTCGTACTGCGCTATGCCCCGCTGGCCGGGGTCACGCAGAGCCTCGTAGATCGCCAGTGACGGCACGGTGGCGTGGTCGCCCCACAGCCGCTCGCTCGTGATGACGAAGTCGAGGTCGAGGTCGACGAGCAGGCCGAACAGCAGCGGATGGGTGCGCACGTCGATCTTCGGGAAGGCGTCGTCGAGCAGCACCAGCCGGGGCGCATGGGGTGCCGCACCGGCCAGCGAGGTGAAGTGCGCGGCGGCCGCGGCGAAGAGGGGCAGGTAGCACAGCACCTTCTGCTCTCCCTGGGAAAGGGGTGAGCGGCGGTGCAGCCGCTCCCACTGCCCCTGCTTCTCCGGGCGCGTGTACCGGATGGTGAAGGCCGACCAGGTGCGGTAGTCGAGGGCTGCGGCGAGGTGCTCGCCGTAGGACAGGTCCGGACGCTCCACCCGGGAGGCCTCGATGAGCCGGTGCAGGACGTCGCGCAGCGTCGCGCGCTCCTCCGGGATGAGCGCCCCGATGGGCTGGGCGAGCAGGGCGACGGCGGCTCGCACCTCGTGGGGGACGTCGTCGCGCAACTGCCAGTCGAGACGGACCCGGATGCCCTGCGACGTCGTCACGCCCCCGAGCTGGGTGTTCATCGCCACGACGAGCTCCTCGGCGTCGCGGCGGCACGCCCGGATGGCGTCGCCGAGCTCACCGAGGACGTGCTGCTGGAACTGCTCCCGCTCGCGCTGGGTGAGCAGGTCTCGGTCACGGTCGACGCCGGCGCGCACCCTGGCCCCGAGCGTCGTGACGCCCGACTCTCCGGCATCGTCCTGGCCGGAGACGGCGAGCAGGTCGCCGTGCTCGGAGACAGTTGGCTGGTGGTCGGCGGCCGGTCCGCTCGCCGCCTCCCCATGACTGCGCCACACCCGCGTCGTCATCGGCGCCACGTCGTCGGTGCTGAGCGTGGCGAGGCGTCCCACGGCCGTCACGGTGGGCCGCGGCATGGGCTCTCCCCACGGGTGTCCTTCGAGCCCTTGCACCGCCCGCGACCCCTCGTCGTCGACACCGCCCGCCTCGAACAACCCCGGAGCGCGGGACGAGTCCACGAGGCGCGCCACGGCATCCTCGTGAACCTGCCGGTGCTCGAGCCACCGCGACTGAGCGAGCGTGACCTCGCCCTCGGCTCGACCACACGCGCCGAACAGCTGCTCGACCCGCCGCCCCGCGGCGTCCGCGACCCGGGCGTGCTCCTGACGCGAGGACCGGACGCGAGCGACGTGCTCATGGAGCCGCTGCACGGACTCGCCGACCGTGGCGCGCAGCTGCTCGGCGGCGGCGCGCGAGACCTCGGCTCGGGACTGAGCATCGCGTTCCGCCTTGACCTCGGCGCGCAGCTCGTCGTCCGCCACGGACACGACGGCCACCGCCTTCTCCCACTCGGCGAGCTGGCGACGCAGCGGCGGGTCACGGTGGCGCGCCTCCCGGAGCCGCTCGGCCAAGGTGACCAGCTGCTGCTCCAGGGCGTCGAGGCGCCGAGCATCGGTGGGCAGCCCGTGGTCACCGGCGAGCCGGGTCAGCGCCGCCCTGGCCGACGCGGTGGCCAGGCGTGCGTCGTGGGCGACGGCCTGTGCCGCGCGGTTCTCGCGCTCGTCGCGCTCCTGCGTCCGTTGCCGTTCCGCCAGACGGGTCCAGGAGGCGAGCACCCGTTGTCCGACCGGCGTGGCGGCGACCCAGCCCTCGAGGGCAGCGATGTCGCGCTCCAGGTCGCTGCGCAGACGCTCGGCCTCGTCGGCAGCAGTGCGGTGCTCGTTGATCGCGGCGTCGAGTCGAGCCAGTCTCCTCGAACGCTCCTCCGCCTGGGCGGTGGCACCGATGAACTGCGCCCGGTCCTTGGTCGCCCGGCCGTGCGCGGGGCCGAGCCGCCACCCGCCCCCGGTCGACATCCACGCCTGCACGCCGGGCTGTTCGCCCAGGCCGATGGTGCGAAGCACCCGCTCGACGTCGGCCGTCGTCACCCCGCTCCCCTGCGGAGGATCGGCGGTGAGCACCGCGGCAAGTGAACGGGCTCCGTCGCTCGGCCCGTCGCCGGTCACGACGACGACGTCGAGGTGGTCAGGGCCGAGCAGCACCCCGCCGGGCCGCACCCAGGCGTCGAGCAGGCCGGACGCCTGGAGCGCGGCCTCGAGCGCGGCCCGGGATCGCGCCGGCACCTCGGCGGCGAAGTCGACGACCTGCCACAGCGCCCGCCCGTCAACGCGGTCGGTACGGGTCAGAGCCGGCGCGGGCGGCATCGGGTCGCGCTCGGCGACCGTGGCCTCGCGCTCACCGGCCAGCCGCTCGAGCTCGACGCGGGCTGCGTGCAGCCGCGCCCGCCATTGCGCCTGGTCATCGCGCAGGCCCGCCAAACGAGGCGCGGCCGCCTCGCGCGCACGGCCTGGCAGCCCCGCGACGACGTCCTCGGTGATGTCCTCCGGGGCCCGCGGGAGCGTGAGCTCCGCCGCGTCCGGCCCCGACACCCATTGGCGCAGGCCCTCGGCGTACGCCTCGAGCTCACGACCGGCATCCTCCTCGGCCTCGATCCGGCCAGCGCGGGCGTCCTCCCACCGCCGCTCGGCCTGGTCAGCTTCGCGCTCTGCACCGCGCTGGGCCACCTCGACGGTTCTCAGCTCGTCGACCGCCGCGGAGACGACCGCCACCCCGGCACGCCGGCGGGTGACCGCGGACTCCGCCTCGGTGAGCGCCCTCAGGGTCTCGTCGAGGGCACGCAGGGTCTCGTCGAGGGCACGCAGGACCGTCGGGACCGCATCGGCGTCGTGGTCGTGGTCGCCCACCGCGCCCAGCACGGCGGGAACAGGCACGCTGCTGCCGGGCACCGTGCGGCGTTGGAGGGAGTCGAGGTCGCGGAGGTCATCGACGTGGCCGGCCAGCGCGGCCCGCACCTCACCCGAGCGGCCGTCGGCGTCGAGCCGCAGCCGGTGGACGGTGGTCTCGCTTCGCTCGCGCCGGGTCGCGGCGGCGGCTGACAGCGTGGTGTCGTGATCGGCTGCGGCGGTGAGGTCGTCGAGGCGCCGCTGGTCGCGCGACTCGGGACTGTCCTGCAAGGTGCGCAGCCGGGCCTCGTCCCGGGACACGGCCGAGCGAGCCGCGTCGCGCTCGCCTTCCGCGGCGGTCCGAGCGATCTCCAGATCCTCCGCGGCGGCGCGAGCCGTGTGCACCGCGGAACGGCGCGCCCGTTCCTCGCGCAGCGCTTCGGAGACCGCTCGGGCCCGCTCGGCGACGACGGCCCGGGCATAGTCCGAGTAGGCGTCAGCCAGCGCGAGGAGGGCGTCGGCCGCCGCCGACCGGCGCTCGATCTGCTCCCCGAAGGCGGTGAGCTCGTCGAACGTCTCGCCGGCGGCGCGGACCGCCAGCTCGTCGAGCTGCGGCAGGGCCTGCGAGAGCTGGACGGCCAGCTTCGCGGGCTCGATGTCCTCGCCCACCTGCGGCTGGCGCAGCCAATACAACAGGCGCAGCACCTCCTCGTACTGATGCAGGTCCAGGCCGAACAGGGCGCGCCCCACGTGCGCCTTGTAGTCGGCTGCCTTGTCGAAGACGTGCGCTGCGCCCAGAACCTCCTTGAGGCCGGGCAGCGAGAGCGGCCCGGCGGCATCCTCGAGCGAGACGTCGACGCCGACCCGCCGGTCGGTGACAAAGTGCCACGCCGTGGCCGTGCGTGCCGAGGTGGACGCGCGGATGCCCACGCCGCACGTGAAGAAGTGCTCCTCCCCGTCGGGCGTCGTGCGCCGGAACTCGACCCAGACGTAGCCCACGCGGTTGCCGCCGTCGAGCCCGTCGGTCATCAGCCAGAGCAGGCTCGTGTGGTGCTTGGCCGAGGCGGTGATCCGGGCCTTGTCGCCGTCGAGGGCGAAGGGGAGCAGCATCTCGAGGGTCTTGGACTTCCCCGCCCCGTTGGCTCCACGTAGCAGCAGGCGGCCGTCGGCAAAGGTGAAGACCTGCTCGTCGTACTGCCAGACGTTGAGCACGCCCGCGCGGTGCAGCCGGAAGCGGTCGCCTCCCCCGGACTGCCTGCCAGGGCGCGCAGCGACGGGTGCACTCATGAGGTCTCCTCGTCGAACAGGGATCGTTCTCCGGCGGGCCCGGTCGCCGTGACGAACTCGGGCCGGGGCGCGTAGCGAGCCGCGGCCGCGTGGACCTCGACCCCCGCCTCGTCGCGCCGCACGAGTCCGACCGCGACGAGGATGCTGAGGGCCTCCTCGTACACGAGGTCGCGGTCCTGCTGGTGCGCCTTGCGCAGGCCGAGGTGCCACCTCGCGAAGACCCTGTCCCCGGCCGAACGCACCGTGGAGGCGGCCAGTCGGGCCCACGCCCCGTCGTCGGGATGCCGGGCCGCGCTACGGCCGACGGCTTCGTCGGGATGCCGGACCGCTTCGTCGGGATGCCGTGCCGCGCTACGCCCGACGGCTTCGTCGCGATGCCGGACCGCTTCGTCGCGATGCCGGGCCGCTTCGTCGGGATGCCGGACCGCTTCATCGGGATGCCGGCCCGCTTCGTCGGGATGTCGACCCCGCGCCTGAGCATGCCGGCCATGGTCAGGATGGTGGACCGCTTCGACGAGCTCGGCCAGCAGCAACAGCGCGAAGTGCTTCGCTGAGCCGGCCCCGGGGAAGGTGAGGTCGGTGAGGTCGTCAGTGGGGTCGATCGCGACGGCGCCCTCGGCCCGCAGCTCAAGATCGAGCCCGAACCAGCGGTGGAACCACTCCCGCTCGCGTTCCCGGTTGCGCCGCCACCAGCCGCGCTGCTCGTCGGTGAGGTCGTCGGTCGACAGCACCGGCCGTTCGGTGAGCAGGCGCCGGATCGAGACCCTCGCCCCTCCCGCGGCGGAAGGGACTGACGCCACCGCGAGGAGGTCCTCGGGGCCCTCGCACCGGCTCAACGGGGCGGCCACGATCACGGCCAGCCGGTCGCGCTGGATGTCGAGGAGGGCCTCGGTACGACGCTCCGCCCAGTGCTCGAGGTCGCCGTCCCGCTCGCGCAGGACCCCGAGGTCGACAAGGGCCACGATGGCGGAGTGCAGGGCCCTCCTGTCATGGATGGCGTCGAGGTCGACGTCGATGCCGGCATCCGCGGCGGCAGCCCTCACGTGGGCGACCAGCTCGTCGACCATGAGTTGACGGCGGGACCGCGTCAGCGCCGCCAGGGTCAGCGCGAGGAGGGCATAGCGTCGGGGCGTGAAAGGCGTGCCGTTGCGCCGCCGCAGCCCACGCGTGGGGTCGGGCCCGAGCCCTGTCTTGACCAGCCGCGCCAGGCCGGGCTCGACCACCAGACGGTAGCCGAGCCCGTCGGCGAACAGCGTCGTGAGCTGGCCCTGGTGGCGCCGCACGAGAGCGAGGTCGTCGGCGTGTGCGTCGTTGTGCAGCAACGGCGTGCGCAACAGGGCCCGTGCGGCTCGTCGCACGTCGGCATCGGCGTAGAGGTCGGGCGGGGGGGCAGATCGTTCCGGCATCAGCGTCATCCTCGGCCTCTCATTCCCGGACGCCCGAGGGTGGCCCCGAAACCCGTCTCGGAAGGAGCCCCGGACATGATCTCGGACGTCGTGGCGCCCAGGTCGACGAGCTCGATCGCAACGCCCTTGAGGGTGAGCACCCCTGAGGGGCACCTGACCCGCACCGATCGCCCGACCTCGACGCGCACCCGCAGCTCGATCTCCCGGCCCGGGACGCGCAGTCTGCCGCGGGCCGTGGCACCGGGCACCAACGGCCGGCCGAACCGGGTGAGCGCCACGGAATACAGATCGAGGAGGGTGGACCGAGCCGGGTCGCTCAGTCTCACGTCGTCGAGGTGGCCGACGTGCGCGGCCAGCTCGCGCACGGCATCCGCACGCCGGCGCTCCTCGTCGCGGCGCTCGGCGAGCCGCGCCGTCTTGGCCGAGGTGTAGTCGACGCGGGCTCCCGCCCGGCCACCCGACATCCGGGCCCCATGGATTCGCAGCCCGACGGGTACCTCGGCCGGTGGCGATGTCCACCAGCTGCGGGTGGGCGGCACCGGGTCGGTGGCGGAGTCCGCCGCGAAGGACAGGTGCCGTGCGGAGTAGAGACCGAAGGCAGCCGCCCACAGCTCGTGGGCGCGGTCGTCCGCGGCGCCGTCGAACCATCCAGCGAGCCGGACCAGGTCCGCGTACCGGCTCTGCTGCCGGTCGGCACCGGCGGCGATCCGCCGGAGGTTGGTGAGGAGGGAGCGCATCGCATCGGTGGCGAGGCGACGCACGTTGTCGGCATCCGAACGGCGCGCGGACGACCCGATGAACCACGTGCGCAGGCTGGCCCAGTCGTCGGGGTCCAGCCCGGTGGCACGACGGGCCTTCGAGCCGTCGACCCCGACGAGGCGTTCCCCGTTGTCGGCCCGGGCGCACATCAGCGGGATGTGCGGTTCCAGGATGGTGAGCCGCTCGGCAAGCTGAGGCATGTGCCGGGAAATCTCGTCGACGAAGCGCTGGAGGTAGTCGATGAGGGCGCCCTTGAACAGGACGAACTCCTCGCGCCCGAGGTCAAAGCGCGTCAGCACCTGGGTGAGGTACGAGTAGAACTGTCGTGTCGAGGTGACCAGCACCTCGAACTGGGCGAACAGCGTCGCGATGCCCGTCGCCAGGTCACGCGGGTCAGTCGACTGCAGCCCGCGTTCGCACAGCCGGACGAGGTCGTCGATCCCGCGGAGCATGCCGGGCAGCATCTCGCTGGAGACCTCGCGCGCCCCGTCGGAGTGCATCAGCAGCTCTTCCACGTGGCGGTGGACGAGCTCACCGCGCGGCGTCAACTGGTAACGGGCCCGGTTCGTGAGGTACTCCCGCACGCTGCGCGCCTCGGTCTCGCGGGGACTTCGCGCGAGATTCCCATGTTCCACGAGGTAGGAAAGGCGCTGATCGACGGTGTCGCGGTCGAGCCCGATGCCGTCGTCGGCGAGGCGGGCGGTGATCTCGTCGGCCGACTGGTCGGAAAGGAAGCCGGTCATGCCGGTGGTGAAGAGCCGCATGATGGCGAGGTAGGCGCCCGCCTCGTCGTTGACGGCATACCGCAGCGCGCCGAGAGCCTGACGCTCAGCGGGTGCGACCTCCCCCTCCTGCATGACCCACACCGTAGTGGCGAGCGGCGACACCCGTTCACGCCGTGTCGCCGTTCGGCGGAGGTCGGCTGGAGGCGACATCTCCAGCTCGGTCACGGACGGGACCCAGTTGGGGCCGGCGCGGTGTCATTCGTGGGCTGGCCGTGCTGAAAGAACTCGTACCGGCGGTGACCGATGTCGACCCCGGGGTGCGGTGGGCGGATGCGGCGGCACGACCGGTGATCCGCACGGACGTTTCCCGAGAGGTGCCCCGTGGTCGCCATGACTGGTGACACCAGCATCCGCCCTCGCCGTGCAGGCAACAACATGGGTGCTTCCACGGACGACGAACGCACTCCCGAGGGCCAGCCGCTGAGCGTGGGAGGGCCCGCCTGACTTTCCGCGACGTCACTGTGACGGCGGGGAAGGTCTGCCGTGTCGCAGAAGTATCCGCGTCCTCGGTGAGGTTCCCCGCCATCACAGTGATGGCGGGGAAGTTCAGGGACCGTGCGGGCGATCGCCCCTCCGGGTACAGGCCTTGCAGCCTTCGGTGGCGTGCCGGGCGCGCAGTACGCCTTGTAGTGCTCTTCTGGCCTACCCGGGTGTGCATCTCAGCGAGCCGGCAGCGCTGCGCGTCCGTCGCGTCGACCTGAAGCATCGGCGGGCGATGATCGCCGACTGGGCGACCTGGGGCGCGGCGTACAGCCCTGGGGACCACCGAAGGGTCACGATCGCCAAGAGGTGCCGCCCCCCCCCCCCCCCCCACGTCCTGGTCGATGACCTGGCAGCGCACGTCGCCGGCTGCGAGCCCGATAGTCGGTGGTTCCCGCTGTCAACGGCGGCGCGCTGCGAGCGCAGGGGGTTCCAACGCACGGTCCTGACCACGGCGACCGCGTCGCCGGGGTCCCAGGGCGCAAGGGCGCAAGGGCGCCCGGGCACCAGGGCCTGCACACGCGTTACGACACCGCCGCTCGCGCTGTTGTGTACCCGTTGGGTACCCGAGCCGAGATCGTCCCGCTGTCGGTGGACCAGAAAAGCCAAACCCCCTGGCTGACCAGGGGGTTTGGCGATGTAGCCCCGACGGGATTCGAACCCGCGCTACCGCCTTGAGAGGGCGGCGTGCTAGGCCACTACACAACGGGGCCATGACGTGCATTTCCTGCCGCTGCGAGGCAGCGGGCAACGGAGAAGAACCATACCGAACGGGAAGAACTTCTCCGAATCGCCCCCGGCCGCAAGGCCGAGGGCAAGAGCTGGGGTACCAGGACTCGAACCTAGAACGGATGAACCAGAATCACCAGTGTTGCCAATTACACCATACCCCATGGGGTATGCCTTCTGACCTGCCGCGAGGCGGCGGGCCGTCGGGCGAACCGATCGCCAATCTTACCGGGCGGCCTCCCCCGCACCCAAATCGCAGGATGCCGGGTACCCACGGTCAAAGGGTCGCCCGCAGCGCCCGCAGGCGGGCGAGCGTCGAGGCCTTGCCGAGGATCTCCATCGACTCGAACAGCGGTGGCGACACCCGTCGGCCCGAGACTGCGGTGCGCAGCGGGCCGAAGGCGAACTTCGGCTTGATGCCGAGACCCTCCACCAACGCCTCGCGCAGCGCCGCCTCGATGGCGGCTGCCCTGAACGAGGCGTCGCTGCCGAGCACCCCGGAGTGCTCGTCGGGCACGGCCTCGAGGGCGTTCACGGCGGCATCCAGCACGGGGCCGGCGTCGTCCTGGAGCTGGGCACGCGCGTCATCGGCGACCTCGACGGCGTCGTCGGCGACGTAGAACGGGCCCACGAGGTCGCCGGCTTCGGTGAGGTGCGCCATCCGCGTCTGGATCAGCTCGGTGACGGCCCGCAGCCGGGCCAGCTCGCCCAACGAGGGGTTGTCGCCGAGCACGCCGTCGGCCTGGAGGAACGGGAGCAGGCGGGAGGCGAGGTCGTCGGCCTCGAGCGCGCGGATGTGCACGCCGTTGAGCCAGTCGAGCTTCTTGAGGTCGAAGATGGGCCCCACCGGGTTGACGTCGCCCCAGGCGAAGCGCTGCGAGAACTCCTCGAAGCCGAAGACCTCGACGTCCTCGCCCTCGGCACCCTCGGCCGGCGGGTAGGCCAGCAGCGCGAGGAAGTTGACGAGCGCCTCGGGCAGGTAGCCCTGCTCCTGGAACCAGGTGAGCCGGGCGGCGGGGTTCTTTCGCTTGGAGATCTTCGACTTGTCGGTGTTGCGCAGCAGCGGCATGTGCGCGAAGGCCGGGGGCGTCAGGCCGAGCCACTGGTAGAGCAGCACGTGCTTGGGGGTGGAGGAGATCCACTCCTCACCGCGCACGACGTGCGTGATGCCCATCTCGGAGTCGTCGACGACGACGGCGAGGTGGTAGGTCGGGAAGCCGTCGGCCTTGAGGATCACCTGGTCGTCGGGTCGCGGGGCGGACACCCGGCCGCGGATGAGGTCGTCGAACTCGAGCGGCGCGTCATCCGGGATGAGCATGCGCACGACCGGGGTCTGCGAGAAGCCGGGCAGGTCGCGCCGTTCGTCCTCGGTCCTGCCCACACACAGGCGGTCGTAGCCGGTCGGCAGCTTGGCCTTCTGCTGCGCCTCACGCATCTGCGCCAGGCGCTCGGTGGAGCACCAGCAGTGGTAGGCCCGGCCTTCGCGCAGCAGCCGCTCGACGTAGGGGCGGTAGGTGTCGAGCCGTTCACTCTGGCGATACGGCGCGCAGGGGCCGCCGACGTCAGGCCCCTCGTCCCAGGTCAGGCCGAGCCAGCGCAGGGTGTCGTAGACCTGCTGCTCGGAGTCCTCGCGGAAGCGGGCGCGGTCGGTGTCCTCGATGCGCAGCAGGAAGCGGCCACCCTGCTGGCGCACGAAGGCGAGGTTGAACAGCGACATGTAGGCCGTGCCGACGTGCGGGTCGCCCGTGGGCGATGGTGCCACCCGCAGCCGCACCGAACCGGGCAGGGCGTCGGGCCGTGTGCCGGCGGTCGTCTCGGAGTCACCGGTGTCGCCGGCATGCGTGGTGTCGCTCATGGTGGGCCCAGCCTAGTGACGCACGAACGGGTTGCTGAGCACCCCGATGCCGTCGACCTCGACCTCGACCCGCTGCCCGGCCTCGACCAGGCCCACGCCCGCCGGGGTGCCGGTGAGGATGACGTCGCCGGGCAGCAGCGTGAACGCCTTGGATGCGTGCGACACCAGCGTGGCGACGCCGTGGACCATGTCACTGGTGGGTCCGTCCTGCACGACCTCGCCGTCGAGACGGGTGATGATGCGCTGCCGCTCGGAGTCGAGGTCGGTCTCGATCCAGGGGCCGAGCGGGCAGAACGTGTCGAAGCCCTTGGCACGCGCCCACTGGCCGTCGCCACGCTGGAGGTCGCGCGCCGTCACGTCGTTGGCGACGGTGTAGCCGAAGACCGCCGCCAGGGCGTCCTGCGGCTCGAGATCCTTGGACAGCCGACCGATGACAACGGCGAGCTCACCCTCATAGCCGACCTCCGAGGTCTGCGGCGGCATCACCACCGGGTCGCCGGGACCGATGACCGCGGTGTTCGGGATGAGGAACATCATCGGCTCGGCCGGGGCGTCGGTGCCCATCTCCTTGGCGTGGTCGGCGTAGTTGCGGCCGATGCCGATCACCTTGCTACGGGGGATGACCGGCGCGAGCAGCCGCACCTCGTCGACCTCGTGCACCGTGCCCGTCAGCTCGATCCGCTGGTAGAGCGGGTCGCCGGTGATCTCGGCGATCTTCTCGCCCGCCCCGTCGACCAGACCGTAGGCCGGGTCCTCACCCGTCGTGAACCTCGCGATGCGCATGGGTTCCACCCTAGCGGGAGTTTCCGGGCTATTCGGGTCTTGATCGGGTGAGGCGGACGAGACACCCGGGCTGACCTGCGGTTTCTCGGCGTGTCGGCTGTTCTGCGGGGTCGGAATAGTGTATGACCTAAAGCATGGCGAGCTTGTAC
>JBBQWX010000121.1:0-13777 GCA_038210185.1 Actinomycetales bacterium | reverse complement strand
CATCCCCGGTGACGTCACCGGCAACGATGGCTGCTCAGGAGCCGGAGCCGTGTCCCACCCCCGCAGGTCCAGAAGCCGCCTCAAGCGAGCGTTCTCATCACGCAACCGCTGCAGATCACTCGACAAGGCCACCACCTCCGCGCCAACGGCTAGAACCACTGGCTCATTCTTCACACACCCATCAAGCCCAGTCCTGGCGCCACAGGGAGCGGCGGTCGCCGAAGCACTTTCGGGCCTAACCCCTCCTGACGCTGACACCACCCTGATTCCGCCGAGAGTATGCGGATCCCAAACGTCGCCCTCAGTTGCCTATTGGCGAAGTGTCCGTCCGAGGACGCCTGGCGACCAGTGCTCAATTCCGTTGTTCTTGCTCGGAGGCGGTTGTAGCGCGCGCGGCGCAGGTCTAGCGTGGCAAGACGCGGGCCACTCGTGCATCACGCGGGAGCGCTACGCTCCTGAAAGGGGCCGATGCCTTGATCAATCGGGGGACGTCATGAAGTCTCGCTCTGCGTTTGGTGCTTCGCTTCTGGCCTGGGTGGGCGCGCTGGTCTGTGTAGTTGTGCTCCCGGCGGGGGCTGCCGTAGCGGTCAGCCCTTCCGACGGGCGCAACACGACCAGTCACGGAAGTCGCCACATCGTCGGGGATGTCTATGAGTCGCTTTTCACGGTGCGGACTGGCCCCGGAGAACACGACATGATCCGACTGCATCACGTCGCGCGCGAGAAGAAGGGCAAGCCGGTCCCCACCCGAGCCGCAGTGATGCTCTTGCATGGCGACGCCTGGGGGTTCGACGCCGCCTTTATGCGGGGCTCGTCCTCTCCGGACTCGCTTCCCGCATACCTCGCGGCCAGTGGAGTAGACGTGTGGGGTGTCGACCTGGCCTGGACGCTGGTGCCCGACGACACCAACAACTACGAGTTCATGGCCGGCTGGGGACTTCAGCACGACGTGGACGACCTGTCCCGGGCCCTGGCTTTCGCCCGCAAGGTCCGTGCCGCCACCGGCAGCGGTGACCGCGCACTGACCCTGGCCGCATGGAGCCGAGGCGGCTGGATCGGGTACTCCCTGTTGAACCAGGAGACCCAGAAGCCACGCAGCCAGCGACAGGTCGGGTCCTTCGTGTCGATGGACAACTTCTTCAAGACCAACGATGCACACGCACGCACCGAGCACTGCTCGCTGGCCGCTGAGAACGACGGCTACCTCGCGGCCAAGGACTTCGCCTACGACTTCCGAGGCACGGAGGATATTGGATACCTCGCAGAAACCGACCCGACGGGTCCGTCGCCGTACTGGGGTCCGCCGTACACCAACCTCGGTGCCACGCTGAGCTACGCCGCCGCCGGCTTCCAGGGCGGCACCCATCCCTTCACCCCCTGGTACCACTTCGCCTCCGGTGCCTTCACCGGCGGTGACACCACCCGCGATCCGGTCGGGCTTCGCTTCACCGACGTCCACGCGTGGGACGACTTCGTGATGGGCATCGGCAACTTCGAACCAGTTCGCCTTCAGGCCGAGACCCAGCACATCACCTGCGACGACGGCAGCACCAACCGCTTCGACGGACACCTGGGGGACATCAGGGTCCCCATCCTCTACGTAGGTGCAGCCGGCGGTTTCGGAACCTACGGGATGTACTCGATGAACCAGACCGGCAGTCGGGACAGGGAGACGATCATTGTCCGAACCCGCCCCATCGGCCGGGAGAAGCAGGACTTCGGACACGTGGACCTGTTCTACGCACGCGACGCCAAGCGCTACTCCTGGCAGCGGATCGCGCACTGGGTCCACGAGCACGCAGGGAGTTGACCCACCAGCGGCGCCGGCGCCGACCGACCTCGGCAGCATCCGATCATTGGCGGCGCCACTACCCGCCGCGGCAGCGAGCCGAGCCACATGTCAGCCGCGGGGGCCCCCGCAGCACTGCGTTGCGAAGCCCGAGGTCAAACTCGACGTGGAAGTGCTCACCACTTGCGCACCCCGACCTTGGACTGGAAGCGCCCGCTCGTCGCGCCGCCAGCATGAGAGATTCCTGGCCCGATCAGCGGGCCTGGCGTCGCCATCAGAGGGAGCACCGAACGATCTGTTTGCCTGACTTGCGGCGGCGGTCGTCAGGGGCGACGGGTGTTGCTAGGGGGAGGTGCCGGTGAGGCGGTGGAACGGCTGGGGGGACTCCGGTCGGGATGTGCCGGTGCCACCCGCGCTAGCGGCGCTGTTGGCCCGCGAGTTGGGTATTGCCGGACGCCCTGAGGACGCCGCGTTGAACGAGGCGCTGGCACGGCTACCCGGTGTCAGGCCGACGTCGGTCTCCAGTGTGAGCACGGATCAGTACGACCGTCTGGTGCACGCTCACGGCCAGAGCTTCCCCGACCTCGTGGCGTTGCGGACGGGGTCCATCGCGGCCGCGCCCGACGGCGTCGCGCACCCTACGTCGCCAGAGGAGGTGCGTGACCTGATCCAGGACGCAGGGCGCCTCGGCGTGGCCGTCGTGCCTTTTGGTGGCGGGACTAGCGTCGTCGGCGGCGTGAACACGGTCCGAGGTGAACAGCCAGTCCTCACTGTGGACTTGGGTCGGCTCAACCAGCTGCACGACCTCGACGAGCGGTCGCTGCTGGCGACGTTCGGAGCGGGGACTCCCGGTCCGGACCTGGAGGCGGCGCTGCGCGTGAGGGGCCTGACTCTGGGCCACTTCCCGCAGTCCTTCGAGCAGTCGACCCTCGGCGGCTGGGTCGCCACCCGGTCCAGCGGCCAGCAGTCGCTCGGGTTCGGGCGGATCGAGCAGCTGTTCGCCGGTGGTCGATTGGAGGCTCCAACTGGCCCGTTGGTGATGCAGCCCTTCCCGGCGTCGGCCGCCGGGCCCGACCTGAGGCACGCGGTGCTAGGTGGCGAGGGACGGCTGGGGATCCTGACCGAGGCCGTCGTCCGCGTCCGCCGCCTGCCGGAAGTGGACGCAGTAGTGGCAGCTGTCCTGCCGGGCTGGTTGGCGGGCGTGTCGGCGGCTCGCGCCCTCGCCCAGGACGGTGTGGGGCTGTCCATGGTGCGGCTGAGCACTCCCGCCGAGACAGCGACGTCGTTCGTGCTCGCCGGCCGCGCCGGTGCCGCGCTCACCGGGGCCCTGGACGTGGCCCGCCGCGGCCTGGACCGGTGCCTCCTGCTCGCCGGCCTGATCGGGAGCACCGGGCAGGCTCGCCAGGCAGGTCGTCACGTTCGGCACGTGGTGCGCCAGCACCACGGCGTGTACTTGGGCCGCCCCCTCGGCGCGCACTGGCGGCGAAGCCGCTTCCGGACGCCCTACCTGCGGGACGGCCTGTGGGAAATCGGCTTCGGCGTTGACACCGTGGAGACTGCCACCACCTGGTCCGCTGTGCCGCAGCTCGTGGCCGAGCTCGAACGTGCTCTGCGGGGCGCTTTGGACGACCCGGTGCACGTTGGTACCCACCTGTCGCACGTGTACCCGACGGGATCGAGCGTCTACACGACATTCGTCTTCCGGTTGGGGGTGGACGCCGAGACAACACTGGACCGGTGGGGGCGGCTGACGGAGTCGGCCCGGCGTGCCGTGGCCGCGAGTGGAGGCACGATCAGCCACCAGCACGGTGTCGGGCTCCACCACCTCGACGGCCTGGTGAACGAGAAGGGGCCGGTCGGCACGGCCGCGCTTCAGGCGCTGCTCGCCAGCGTGGACCCGGACGGCCTGATGAACCCAGGGAAACTGCTGCCATGAACGCCCTTCGGTGGGACGTGGAGTGGCGGGAAGCCTCATGGGCACAGCTCGACGGACCGTGGGACATGGTCGTCATTGGCGGTGGCATCACTGGCGCGGGAGTGCTGCGTGCCGCCGCGAGGTCGGGATGCCGTGCGCTCCTGCTCGAGCGGGCCGACTTCGCTCACGGCGCGTCGAGCCGGTCCACTCAGCTGGTCCACGGAGGGCTGCGCTACCTCGCCCAGGGTCATCTGCGGGTCACGCGCGACGCAGTGCACTCACGCGAGCGCCTGCTGCGAGAGGCGCCCGGTCTGGTCACGCCCCTGCCGTTCCTGCTTCCCCTGCGCGCGGGCCGACCGCGCGAGCGCGTCACCAACGTGGCCGCCCTGACGCTCTACGAGGCGCTCGCCGGACGAGCCGGACGGCTCAAGGTGCCAACCTCTGAGGTGCTCATGCTGGCGCCCGCACTGGACCGCCACGGCCTTCGCGGCGGGCTGCGGTACGCCGAGGCACGCACCGACGACGCGCGGCTCGTCATGCGGGTACTGCGAGAGGCCGTCGCGCTGGGTGCGCTCGCCCTGAACGCGGTGGCGGTGACAGACGTCGTCTCCACGAGGGGACGAGTGTGCGGCGTCCGGGTGGTCGACCGCCCGACCGGGCGAACCGGGGAGGTGCGCGCCGACGTTGTCGTCAATGCCACCGGTGCGTGGGCGGACGAACTGCGCGGACAGGTCGGTGGGAGCCCTCGGATGCGGCCTGTGGGTGGCAGCCATCTGGTGTTTCCCGGGTGGCGCTTCCCGCTCGCGCCAGGTGTCAACGTGCGCTCACCGCGCGACGGGCGGTACGTCAGTGTCTTTCCGTGGGAGGGCGCGACGGTGGTCGGAACCACCGACGTCGACGTGGGCCGCCTGGTCGAGGAGCCATCGATCACCGCCGACGAGGTCGCGTACCTCCTGGAGGGTGTGTCCGCGGCATTCCCCGCGCTCGAGCTCAGCGAGGCGGACGTGCTATCCACGTGGAGTGGAGTGCGGCCGATCGTGTCGTCGGGCGCCCGGGCGTCGGCTGACGAGCTGCGTGAGCACGTCGTCGGGGACGAGGCCGGCCTGCTGACGGTCACGGGTGGGAAGCTGACCACGTTCGAGCTCGCCGCCAATGAAGTCCTGCGGGCTGCGGCACCCCACCTGCAGCACGGACGCGGCACACGCCGGACGGCGGCCGCGAGGGCACCCGGTGCGCCACCTCCACCAGCCGACGACAAGGGGCTGCGGTTGACCGGACGTCACGGCCGCGAGGCAGGCGACGTACTGGCGGGCACCCGTCCCGGCGAGCTGAGCCGGATCGCCGGGACGCCGACCACCTGGGCCGAGGTCCGCTGGTCCGCCCGGAACGAGGCCGTGACGTCGATCAGCGACCTCATGCTGCGCCGGACCCGCCTCGGCCTCCTGCTGCCGGACGGGGGTGACCGGGTGCTCGGCTCGGTCACGGAGATCTGCCGCGAGGAGCTCGGTTGGGACGCCGTACGCGCCGACCAGGAGCGAGGCCGGTACGTGGCCGAGGTACGTCGCAGCCACTCGACCCCGCCGCGGGCAGGCACCGACGCCGCCAGCGCCGCCGAAACCGACTGCAACGTGACGGGCAGCGGGCCTGGTGGCCCGCCGTCTGCGTAGGCGGTCAGGCCCGGCGCTGACAGCGCCACGGTCGCTGCTGCGCGGACCGTCGTACACGGTCTGAGGGTCGACGCCATGGCCGTGCGGTTTCAGACATCATCATCGTCAAGGATGCCGAGGGCAACGGGATCTGCAAGATCAGAGAAGACCAGTGCACCGACGTCCGTCCACGCGCTCAGGGACAAGGGAGAGCGACCCGGTCGTTACCGCCTAGAACACTACTTCGCCGGGGGAGTGAGGCCGAAGCTTGCACCTCCAGCCGAGAGGACACCGGGGGAGAGAGCCGCCGCCCCGCCGCTGGTCGAACTGGACTGCCGCAGCCTCGACGGCATGTGCGCACTCACCGGGTAGGCAATGGAGTGAGCACGTCCTTAAGCCCACTTTGCCAGCTCGTCGTACTTGGGGCGACGGCGCTTGAGATGAGGTCGGTGCGACGTCGACAGAATCTGGAGGCCACGCGAGTCCGCCACCGGCCCACTGGCCCGGTCGGGTGACGCACTCGCCGATAGGCATGCGTGCATTCACCCCAACGCGTTGATCCAGCGCCCCGGGTGGAGGCCCGCCGCCTCCTCAGGGCGCGGCACGTCCGGTTGCTGGTGCCGCCTCGTCGTCGATGACCGCGTCCCTGGCACCTCCCATGGCCCTTCGCAACCGTTCACCCTCCGGCACGGGGGCTGAGTGCCACACTGGAAAGAAGGTTCACGTCCCCACCCCCCGGGATTCGTGGATCCCAGCGCCCCGGGTTGAGGCTCCACCGCCTCCCGGGGGGCGCCCTTTACCCATGGCCCGACAGGCCCCCAGCCATGCCCTGAAGTAACGTCGTTGCGGGTGTCTGAGCCTGCCCTGGGCACAGGATGGACGACTCCTCTTGATTCGTTCAAGGGCGACTGGCGATGATCAATCGTCCGAGTGGTCGTCAGGACGTCCTAGGTCAGGCAACGGCACCAGCCAACGACAATAGACAGACAAGAACCAGGCCTATGCGGCAGACTTCCAGTTGCCGGCGACTGCCGCCGCTAGGCTCGGGTCGTCGATCGCGGCGACCTGCTGCCGCCGCAGTTTCTGCCGACCTGCGGCTCGTCCTTGTCTGGTGTCTCCGCAATGGGGACCTGCGGCCAGGCGCCGAGCGCTCGGCCGAGGGCGCGCTTCTCGACCAGGCCGAGAGCGCCCGCCACGAGCGCGAGGGCGCCGCCAAGACAGGCGGTCGCGAAGTGGTTGTGGTGCTGAGAGCCGCCGTATCGTCGTAGCGACCACATCCGCACTCAAGGTTGGGGATTGGCGGAGGGGCCGCCGATCCCTGACTCGTGGGCCTTGAGCGCGGCTGCTGTGCGGTCGGGCACCTGAAGCTTGGTGAGCACCTGGGAGACGTGGTTGCGCACCGTCTTCTCCGACATGCCGAGGCGCCGCGCGATCTCGTGGTTCCGGCAACCGGTGGCGAGCAGCTCGAGGACCTCTCGCTCTCGTGGGGTCAGGCCCGGGAAGGCGCGAGTGGCGGGTGACTCGACCTGGCGACCGGAGTAGAACGCGACGATGCGCCGTGCGACAGATCCGCCGTAGACGGCCTCGCCGGACGTGACGGAGCGCACGGCCCGGACGATCTCCTCGCCGTCGGCGCCCTTGACGAGGTACCCGCGGGCCCCGGCGCGGAGCGCGGCGAAGACGTGCTCGTCGTCCTCGTGCATGGTGATCACCAGGATGGGCAGCTCCGGCTGCACGAGCAGGAGCTGCGTAGTCGCTGTGACCCCGTCGAGGTCCGGCATCGAGAGGTCGGTGACCACCACGTCGGGCGAGTGTTCGCTCACTGCAGCCATCAGGGCCGCGCCGTCACCGACACTTGCGACGACCTCGATGGCCTCGGCCTGTTCGAGGATCGCGGTCAGCCCGTAGCGGTACATCGGGTGGTCGTCGGCCAGCACGACGCGTATGGTCATGGTCGCTCCAGGGGAAGGAAGGCGGTCACGAGGGTTCCGCTGGGCAGGGCGCCCTGCACGTGGCAGCTGCCCCCGACGTCGGCGGCACGCCGGCGCATCGAGTCCAGTCCGTGTCCCGTGCCGGCTGCGGCGCTCAGCCCCAGGCCGTCGTCGAGAACCCGGACCCGAAGGCTTCCGTTCGACTGGTTGAGCGACACGGCGCAGTGGTCGGCCGCAGAGTGTCGCGCGACGTTCGTCAGGGACTCCGCGACGATCCGGAACGCCGCCTCCTCCACCGGCGGCGGAAGCAGCGGCAGGGCGTCCGCGCTGAGTTCGAACTGCAGGCCTCCGGGCCGTCCCATACCCAGCGAGGATGCCGTGTCGCGCACCGCCCCCTCCAGTCCGTGCAGGTCGAGCGTGCTAGGTCGTAACCCGTGGAGAACGCGTCGGATCTCGCGGACCGCGGCTTCGGCCTCGGCACGGGTGCGTGCCAACAGGTCGGGCACGGCGGCTGGGTCGCCCCGGAACGCGGTACCGGCAGCCTCCAGGCCTAGGGCGATGCCGGACAGGGAGGGGCCGAGCCCGTCATGCAGGTCACGGCGGAGCCGGTCGCGTTCTGCGAGCGTGGCGGCGGTGACGCGAGTGCGTTCTCTCGCGAGCTCGTCGGTGAGCAGTCCTGAACGGACCACGACTGCCAGGTGCGGGGCCAGGGCCGCGATGAGGCGTGCATCCTCCGCGGTGACCCGCTCCTTGCCACGGCGTGGACCGATCCTCACGGTTCCCAGATGTATCCCGCCGTGCCGCAGCGGCAGCTCGAAAGTCGCAGCCGCGGGCTCGCCCACCCGGGCGACCGCCCAGCCCTGGGCGTCGATGACGACCGCGTCAGCGGCACCGGCAGCCGAAGAGACGGCCTGGAGCATCGCCGCGACCGGGTCGTCGTGCTCGACCTCCAGGCCGGCACCGACCCGGTCCACCAACGTGAGCGGGTCTGCGCGTTCGCCCAGCACGAGCCGGTCGACGAGTACCCGCAAACGCCCGGCGACGGGGATCACCAGCACGGCCACCACGGCCGACGCCGCCAGCAACGGCAACGGTCCATCGGGCACCAGTCGGGCGAACCCCGTGGTGAATCCCCCGATGACCAGGGCGACAAGCAGCGTCAAGGGGACGTAGAGCAGAGTGCGCCGAAGCGCCACCTCGATGCCGAGAAGGCGATACCGGAGCACGCCGATGGTGACGGCGACCGGCACCAGTCCGTAGGCGGCGACAAACAGGGCGCGGTACTCGGTGAAGACCGTGGCCAGCATCGCGGCGACCACGCTCAGGAGCCATAACAGCTGCTGCCGCTCCGGGGTCCTGGCGCCAATCGCCCGGACCAGGGTCCCGACCAGGGTGATGGCCATCGTGGCGAGCAGAAGGGCGGCCGCGGGCAACCCGACCGCCCACACCAACCACGACGGGGCCTGGAACGGAAGCTCGGTCCCTCGAACGGAATCGTCGACGCCACCCGGGCCGGCTGCGATCGCCAGGACGGCCAACCCGATGCCGAGCAGTGCCGCGCGCACGTGCCACGCCCAGAAGGCGGTCGGGGGTCGACCCGTGGGGTAGAGCGGTGGGAGCACGATCGTCGGCAGGAGCAGCGACGGCAACCAGGTCCACGATGCCAACCACGCCGCGGCAAGGCCCAGCGGCAGGGACTGATCGGGGTCGGTGAGGGCGCGGATCGCGTACCCGTCGGCGGCCAGGTTGGTCACCTGAAGCAGCCCTGAGACGACCAGGAGCCAACCGATCACGTTGCGTGGTCGCAGCTGGATCAGCGCAGCCCCGGACAGGGCGAAGCAGGCGACGACCAGACCGCCCCAAGGTCCGGGCCCCGAACTGACCACGTCGGGGCGCGACATCACGCCCCCCGCCATGGAGAGCGGGACCGTCGCGAAGAGGAGCAGCGAGAGGGCAGCGAGCGACCAGCCGCCGATCCTGCGGGCCCAGTCCGGGTCCTGCTCCGCTGCCATCCTCGAAGTGTGGACCCGATCGGCGCCGGTGTCCCGGGTCCGGCGTCCCGGGCTACCCGGGAGATCCTCCCGGTCGCCCCCGGGCCCCTGACAGGTCCGTCCTGACGGCAGGCGGTGGTCTTCTCGACATCTCACATCCGAGCCAAGGAGAGTTCCCATGACCACGCTGACCACCACGTCACATCGGATCGACGTTCTTCACCCGATGGTCGCCGCGACCGCTGGCGCCGTGACCTTCTCCCTCGCCATGACAGCCGGTGCGGTGTTCGACCTCAACGCCGCCGACGCCGGCGACCCGGCGACGGGGTGGGGCGACATCGCCCCCTACGCGGTGCTGGTACTCGCCGCGATGCTCATCGCGGTCTGGCTTGGCCTGCGAGCTCGCGCAGGGACGCCGAAACGGCTCGCGGCCACGGCACTCGGTCTCGCTATCGCCGCGGCCGCCCTCTTCGTCGTCTTCTGGTCCGGCTGGCCGCAGGTCTTCGCCGCGGTCGCCGCCGTGCTCGCCCTTGAGCACCGACGCCGGGTGGGCTCCCTCTCCGCCACCGCCGTGGCCGCACTTGTCATCGGCGCGGTCGTCTTCGTCGCTTCCACCATCACCTGCGTGATCGGTTGAGCACGCCCGTCACCACCAAGGAGTCACCATGAACCGCACCCTGCCCACCCTGCTATGTGCCCTCACTCTCGCCGGAGCAGCTGCCGGCCCCGCCTCAGCAGAGCGCGCCCACTAGGGCAGATTCACCCACCTCACCAAGGAACTCCGTGAACAGCAACCGCATTCGCGCCATCCTCTCCGCCCTAGCCGCCATTAGCGTCAGCCTGATCCTCCCGATGCTGCCAATCCCGGTCATGGCCCGGTACTCCAGCGAGGCCCAGGCCACCATTGGCAAGATCCTCGACAGCAACTGCACGCTCGAACGGGTCGAGCGCCAGTACGTCCGGTGCGACAACCTCACCGGGGCAAGTGTTGCGGCACCCCAATGGCTGCCGGAACCTCAATGAGGCAGCCCAAGTCGGTCGGGGCGAGCACCGACCTGGACGGCCATGCGGTTCAGGTCAGAAGCCGCGCGGCCACAACTGGTTGCGTGTGGTTTCTCCCCGCCACCGACGGTATCGGCTCGACGCGTGGCACCGAGGTCGCCGCCACAGCTCGCACCCGGTCGACCAGCGGCGATTGACGCTAGGGACTGCCGAAGGTCCGCCTGACATCCCGTTTACGGCTAGGACAGGTTCCACAGGTCTGTTGAAAGTGTCTGTGCAGCAACAGAACAATTACTGACGTTCCCTTAGCCTCGTGGGCCGGCACGACCCCGGGCAGCAACGAGTCCGCCGGGCGAGTGAAGTCGACCAAGACCCGCCCCGGCAACCCCTACCTACAAGGGGCTCTGGGCGCCGCGGCGATGTCAGTTGCCAAGAGTCCGAACACCTACCTCGGCGCCCGATACCGACGCATCGCCTCACGACGCGGGCCGATGAAGGCCAACGTCGCGATCCAGCACAAGATGCTCACCATCATCTGGCACATGGCAACCACCGGCGCCCTCTACGACGACCCCGGCCCCGACTACTTCAACAGGCTCCACCCCGAACGCGCCAAGAACCGGGCCCTCCACCAACTCCAAGCGATGGGCTACACAGTCACCCTCGACCGCACCGGCTGAACCCCAGCCCCAGTCCAACTCAAGGGAATCTTCGTGTCAGAGGTCGCGGTCGTGACGGTGAATGGACGAGGGAGACGAGCCTTCGCGAGTTGCGGGGTAACTTTCCCCGAAGGCCTGGATCAGTGTCGTGCTGAGCCAGTCGCGGTAGTGGCCTTCGTCGTGGTTCAGTTCGTGGCGGATGAGGTACCAGTTCTCTGGCCCGAGTAGGACGTAGAGCAGCTCGGTGGCCCAGGCGACGCTGAGGTGGGTGGGGATGAGGTCGTGTTCGGCGAAGCTGTCGGCCACCTTGGTCATGTCGGACAGGTGCCTGCGCTTTCCCCTGCTCCATAGCGCTGCTACCGCGGAGTCGGTCGTGGATGCTTCGCGGGCCACGGCGAACACCGGCCCGGTGCGTTCGTGCAGGGCCGTGGTGGCTTCGGCGAGCAGTTCGGCCTTGCGGTCCAGCCGAGACTGGGCGAGCACCTCGAGGAACCACTGTGACTGGGAGGCCGGCACGTCCGGTTCCGGGCCGACGATGGCGGTGTCGACCACGGCCTTAAGGATGGCCGGTTTGGTCTCGAACTGCAGGTAGACGGTCTTCTCGGCGACTCCGGCGGCTTGGGCGATGGAGCGCACGGAGGTGGCGACGTATCCGGAGTCCACGAACAGCCGGCGCGCGGCGTCCACGATCCGCTGCCGGGTCAGACGGGCAGAGGCCTCTCGAGCTGGCGAGCTGTAGGTCCGACGCGACCCGTGGCGTTCCTGGCCGGCCATCGATCCTCCTCATATTGCTGTTGACACCAGCGCCACTGTAGTGGTTCTCTTTTGCTACAGCGTTACTGTATCGATTGGAGCAGGGCCATGACTCTCCCCCCGCTGGAGGTGCTGTCCGTGAAGATCCCGGTGTCCGACCTGTCCGTCAGTCGTGCTTGGTACGAACGAGTCTTCGGGCTCCGCGAGGAGATGGAGTGGCCCGACGACGACGGAGTCGTGCGTGGCGTGGGGTTCTCGGGGCTGGGCGCGGTGCTGCTCGCGTTGCGCGAGCACCCAGCGGCAGCCGCCGCCACGCACCGGTTCGGGTTCGTCAACGTCAAAGTGCCCAGCGAGGAGGATCTCGCGGGCTGTGCCGCGCACCTGGACGCGCTGGGCATCGACCACACCCCGGTCATCAGCGCGGCCCGTGGGCGACTGGTCGGCTTCCACGACCCCGACGGGCACGAGCTGTCCTTCTATGCCGAGACCCACCACGACGGGGTACGCCCCGACGCGGTCCGCAGCGTCCGCGCGGCCGGCGCAGCAAGGACTGCGCCCATGCCTACGCTAGAAGAGGCCCGAGGAGGGCTCAGCTCATGACCAGCCTGGTCCACCACACGCCGCGTCTCCGGCGGCCCGCCCCACCGCAGGCCCGACCCCACGTCGTCGCCACAGCCGGCAGGCACCTCCACGTCGCGCTGGTCACCGCCGCCGTGCTGGCGTGCCTGATCGCCGCTGCCATGCTCCTGTCTGCCGCATTCGTCGCGATCGACACGGGAGGGCGCATCCCTCACCCCGTCCCTACCGGTCAGTCGCTCGCAGGTAGCTGACCTCAGGCCCTGGGGCGCGGTTATGACGATGCTCGGTGAAACACCCGTGGCTAGTGTTCGAACGGTGAGCCCAGTGCACCCGCAGAGCTGGCACCACGGACTGGTCGCCCGCTGGTGGTCGCTGTTTCGCACCTCCGGACCGGAGATCGACTACTTCCGGCAGTTCGTCGGGGCAGGGCAGCCGGCACTGGACGTTGCCTGCGGGGCGGGCCGCCTGCTCGTGCCCTACGTCGAAGCAGGGCTGGACGTCGACGGCTGCGACGCGTCACCGGACATGGTGGCGTTGTGCGCCCAAGCGGCAAAGGACGTGGGTGCCTCGCCGAGCTTGAGCTGCCAGGCGATGCACCAGCTCGACCTGCCCCGCCGGTACAAGACCATCATCGTCTGTGGCGGCCTAGGGCTGGGCTCCACCAGAGAACAAGACCACCAGGCGCTGCGTCGCCTGCACGACCACCTCGAACCCGGCGGACGACTCGTCCTGGACAACGAGGTCCCGTACTCCGACGCCAAGCACTGGCGCCTGTGGCCCCGTGGTCAGCAAGGCGACCTGCCGCAGCCCGGCGCAGCCGCCAGGTGACCGGCAGCTGGGTCCCGACGGCGACGAGTACGCCCTCGCGTCACACCTACTCAGCCTTGACCCGCTACGGCAGCAGGAGGCCTGGGAGATCCACGCCTACCGATGGCGCGAGGGCTCACTCATCGCCCAGGAACGCCACCAACTCACCTCCAACCTGTACTTCTGCGCCGAGCTAGTCATGATGCTCGAGCAGGCCGGCTTCACCACCGTCGAAGTACGCGGCGAGTACAACGACCTCGCGCCCACCGCTGATGACTCCTTCCTCGTCTACGTCGCCACGCGCGACTGATCCCACGCACCCAACGGGCGCACCCGGCCCCTCCCCGCCCAACCCAACTCAGCCGTGGAGACGGGCGACTGGCGGCGATGAGACGCACCCGGGCAACGCCCAGCAGTTCGCTCAGGATGTGCCGGTGGACGCGGCCCACGCTGGTTCTTCGGCTGCGACGTTGACTGTCCGATCACAGCACGAAGCGGCTATTCCCTGATCGGCTGAAGACGGCCAGAGTTGGCGCATGTCCGACGCACCGTTCAGCACCATTATCGAGCCTTTCCGCATCCACTCCGTCGAGCCGCTGGTAATGACGACTCGCCAGCAGCGCCGCGGACACCTTCGCGCCGCCTCGTACAACCTGTTCCAGCTGCGAGCTGAGCACGTCCTGATCGACCTGCTGACCGACTCCG